>NVWB01000261.1 GCA_002733575.1 Blastopirellula sp.
GGTCAAAATCTTGCCAAGCCAGGCCTGATTCTACAATCAGACCACACGGCTTAATCGACAAGGTCACCGTTATCCAGTGCATTATGTGCTGATTCGCCTAGAATTATTCACTAGGTGGATCAACGGGTTTGTCTTGTTCCAGTTCATCTTGACCCAATGGGGCTTCGTCGGCCTGTGGTTCAATGGCTGGAGGTGTTTCCGGTACAGGAGTTTCCGAAACAGGCATCTCAGGAGACGCTATTTCAGGTGTAGGTGCTTCTGGTGCAGGAGTTTCCGAAACAGGCATCTCAGGAGACGCTATTTCAGGTGCAGGTGCTTCTGGTACAGGAGTTTCTGAAACGGGCATCTCGGGAGACGCTGTTTCAGGTGCAGGTGCTTCTGGTACAGGAGTTTCCGAAACGGGCATCTCGGGAGACGCTAGTTCAGGTGCAGGTGCTTCAGGAGCAGGAGTTTCCGAAACGGACATCTCGGGAGACGCTAGTTCAGGTGCAGGTGCTTCAGGTGAGCTAAGCTCTGGACCTGGAGCATCTTGGAAAGTCTGTTCCAGTGAGGTCATCTCAATTGCAGGTGGATCCGCCACTGGCATTGGGGCTTCTGGAGCCGCTTCATAGCCACCAGGTTGGCCAGCAAACGGGTCTTCCAGACCGACCGGAGGTTCCAGACCAGCAGGTGGTTGCATTTCAGCAGGCTGATCTGAACCCATCACTGGCTGTCCACCACCCAGTAGCGCGTCTAACGCGGATGGTTCGGTAGGCTGAGGGGCTTCTGTGAATGGCTGGCCATCTACAAAAGGATCAGCAGGCGGAGCACCATTGGCACCTTCGTCCTGCAATAATGGGAAACTTTCTTCGAGCGTTTTCTCTCGGGTTCTCGAAGCAAGTTCGGCCAAGGCGTCTGGATGAATCCGTACATCGGCGGATTGGAATTGGTGGAAACCTGTTCCTGCTGGAATCAAATGTCCCAGGATCACGTTTTCTTTCAATCCAACTAACGTATCCACCTTTCCGGCCAATGCGGCTTCGGTTAGTACTTTGGTGGTCTCTTGGAAACTGGCAGCCGAGATAAAGCTGGAACTTTGAACGGCCGCTTTGGTAATTCCCAATAACTGAGTCGACGCGGTGGCCGGCTTTGGTTTGGTGCCCTTGGCAGGCTTGCCACCAAGTGCCTCGATTTGTGCATTCTCTTGCTCCAACGCATCACGTGGAACAATGGCACCTTCGGTGTATTGTTGACTATCACCAGGATCGGTAATCTTCAAGCATTTCAGTAAGTGTTGGTTGGCTTCACGGAAATCAAATCGATCCATGACCAAGCCTGGTAACAACGTGGTGTCTCCACCTTGCTCGACCATCACTTTTCGCAGCATACGGGCCACGATAATCTCGATGTGTTTATCATTAATTTCCACACGTTGGCTACGATAAACGCCTTGGATTTCGTGAAGCAAGTACTGCTGAACGGCCTCTTCACCGGAGATTCGCAGGATGTCATGCGGCACCAGTGGACCATCGATCAACGATTGACCTGATCGTACATGGTCACCGGTATGAACGAGGAAGCGTTTACCATGCGGAACTAAATGCTCACGTTCAATACCTGCTTCGCTACGAACAACAATGGATCGTTTGCCACGTTTCTTTTCGCCGAGAATTTCAACAATACCATCGATCTCTGCCATCACAGCAGGGTCTTTTGGTTTTCGTGCCTCAAAGATCTCAGTCACTCGTGGCAGACCACCAGTAATATCTTTCACACCAGTCGACTCACGAGGCGTTTTTGCCACGATCATACCGGCAGTCACCATAGCACCTTCTTCGACTTCGATATTCGCTTTTTCTGGCAGGAAGTAAACATCCAGTGGTTTACCATCTTCGTCTTCGATGACCATTTGAGGATGCAAGTCACCCTTGTGCTCGGTAATAATTCGACGACTGTGGCCACCAGGGTCTTTTTCTATCTGCATGGTTTCGCCCTCTACGACATCTTCGTAGCGAACCTTACCGGCGACTTCAGATAGAATTGGAACGCTATGCGGATCCCAAGAGCAAAGCACTTGCCCTACTTCAATCTCGGCACCATCTTCGATGGCCAAAATTGCACCCGTTGGAACATCGTATTTCTCGATTTCACGACCCTTCGGATCGAGAATCGCAATCTCACCATTACGAGTCAAGACAACATTTTTGCCATCTTCGTTTCGGGCCACTCGCATACGGGTAAATCGAACATTACCGCCATGCTGAGTTTTCTTCTCGTGCTCTTCGGTATCCGTCACAGCCACACCACCGATATGGAAAGTACGCATGGTCAACTGGGTACCAGGCTCTCCAATGCTTTGGGCAGCGATGATTCCGACAGCCATTCCTTCTTCCACAACGGTACCTACTGCCATGTCCATACCATAGCAAGCTTTACAGGTACCCAGGACGGCGTCGCATGTCATCGGGCTACGAACTTGGATTTTCTCAAGCCCCATTTTCTCGATGTTGCGAGCGATCTCAGGGGTGATCATCTCATTTTCTTCAACGATCACTTCATCGGTAATTGGATTGACAATACTTTGGCGACTAACGCGACCTTTAATCGCATCGACAAGTGCCACTTCAACTTTTTCGCCACGATAAATAACACTCTTGGTAATACCTTGGGTGGTACCACAGTTGTCCATTGTGATCACAACATTTTGTGCCACATCGGCCAATTTACGCGTGAGATAACCAGAGTCCGCTGTTTTCAAAGCGGTATCAGCCAAACCTTTTCGAGCACCATGCGTGGACGAGAAGTATTCGAGAACGGATAAGCCTTCACGGAAGTTGGACTTAATCGGTGTTTCAATAATATCGCCAGATGGTTTCGCCATCAAACCACGCATACCAGCAAGCTGACGAATTTGTTCGGTACCACCACGAGCACCAGAATCGGCCATGAGATACACAGGGTTGATATAGCCATGACCACCACGGTCATCGTTTTTCATATCTACCATCATCTCGGCAGTAATCTGCTCTCGAGCGTGGGTCCAAGCATCAAGCACCTGGTTGTAACGCTCTTTATCGGTAATGACACCACGATCATAGAGTTTACGGTACTTGCCAACTTTCTTCTCAGCTTCGGTAACAATTTTCATCTTGGATTGCGGTGTAACCAAGTCATCGGTAGCAAAAGACAATCCGCTGGATGTACTTTCGCGAAAACCAAGCTGGTTCATATCATCGAGCAGTGCAATGGTTGACCGACGCCCTAGGCGTTGGTAACAATCGGAAATTACTTTCGATAATTCACCTGAACCGAGCGGGTAATTGTAGTAATCCATTCCATTAGGCAGCATGTCGTTAAACATCACGCGACCATAAGTGGTATCAACAATTGCTCCCTTAGGTTGATCATCTTCCTCTGATTTCAACGCTCGGTCGCTTGGCAATCGAACCTTGATTCTTGCATGAATGTCAATCACGTCTTGGCTATGAGCATAACAGGCCTCTTCCATTGAAGAGAACAGCATACCTTCGCCTGGACGGTTGGGCAGTGAGATAGTCAGGTAGTTACAACCCATCACCACATCCTGCGATGGGCTCATGATGGGCTTACCATTGGATGGTGCAAAAATGTTGTTGGTAGACAACATTAAGGTATGAGCTTCCACTTGTGCTTCGATGGAAAGTGGCAAATGGACGGCCATTTGATCACCATCAAAGTCAGCATTAAAGCCTTTACAAACCAACGGGTGAAGATGGATCGCGTTGCCTTCAACCAGAATAGGCTCAAAAGCTTGGATACCCATTCTATGCAATGTTGGAGCACGGTTTAACAGGACAGGGTGATTCTGAATCACCGATTCCAAGATGTCCCATACTTCTTCGTCTTTGCGTTCCAGCATTTTCTTCGCACTCTTGATCGTATCAGCATGACCAAGAACTTTGAGCTTGCGAATGATGAACGGTTGGTAAAGTTCCAACGCAATTTTCTTAGGCAAACCGCATTGATGCAGTTTCATGCGTGGCCCAACAACAATCACACTACGTGCAGAGTAATCGACACGTTTACCAAGTAAGTTTTCACGGAAACGCCCTTGCTTACCTTTGATCATATCGGTCAAAGATTTCAGAGGACGATTGCTACTGCCGAGCACTGGACGTTTACAACGATTGTTATCAAACAGTGCGTCAACCGATTGTTGCAACATTCGTTTTTCATTACGAATGATCACTTCTGGTGCATTCAGGTCGACCAGTTTTCGCAATCGGTTATTGCGGTTAATAATTCGACGATACAAATCGTTCAAGTCACTCGTGGCAAAGTTGCCAGAGTCTAGCAATACCAGTGGACGCAAATCCGGAGGAATTACGGGGATGACGTCTAAGACCATCCATTCAGGCTTGTTGTCACTATCACGAATCGCTTCAACAATCTTCAACCGATTTGTGAGATCTTTACGTTTCTGTTTTGATCCTGTTTCAATGAGATCTTTGCGCAGATCGATCGAAAGTTGAACCAGATCTAAACTGGCCAACAGTTTACGAACAGCATCGGCACCCATGTTGGCTTCAAACGAACCAGGGCCGTATTGTTCGAGAGCAGCGCGGTACTCTTCTTCAGATAGTGATTGGAATTTTTCGAGTTCGGTGGCACCGGGATCAATCACAACGTAGTCTTGGAAATAGATAATCTTTTCCAAGCTAGAGGTCTTCATCGCCAGCATATTGCCCAAGCGGCTAGGCATGGCTTTGAAGAACCAGATGTGAACGATCGGAGCGGCCAGTTCGATATGCCCCATTCGTTTTCGACGAACGCGACTGTGTGTGATTTTCACTCCACAGCGATCACAGATCATTCCTTTGTATTTCATACCGCGGTATTTTCCGCAAGAGCATTCCCAGTCCTTTTCAGGACCAAAAATCCGTTCGCAGAAAAGACCATCCTTCTCAGGACGGTAAGTACGGTAGTTAATGGTTTCCGGTTTCTTCACTTCACCGAAAGACCAGCTACGAATATCGTGTGGTCTAGCTAAGCTAATTTTAACCGCGGTGTAATCGTTGATGCGGTCATAAGAGCCTTCAAGAATGCTCATACGCTTTGCTCCTTAATGGGGTCACACTGTGCTTGTGTCACATGTTGGTGTCACATTAATTTCTTATCGCATCGCGCTAATGCGAAAAGTATTAACATGTTTATTACGGACGCTGAATTTCTGTTGGCTAGAACAGATCGTTTCAGCGGGTATTGTTCTAAGTTTTGACCAGCTTTGAACTCTTGTGCAAAGCTGGTCTCGATATCACTTCAAAACATCGTACATTAAATACGACGTTTTTCTAATTGCATATTCAATCCAAGGCCACGAATTTCGTTCGTCAAAACATCGAAACTGGCAGGGGTTCCAGCTTCCAATGTGTTTTCGCCTTTGACCATCGCTTCGTAGATTTTGGTTCGACCTTCCACATCGTCACTCTTCACCGTGAGCAACTCTTGAAGAATGTAAGCGGCACCATAAGCTTCGAGTGCCCAAACTTCCATTTCTCCAAATCGTTGTCCACCAAACCGAGCTTTACCACCCAGTGGTTGTTGCGTGATCAATGAGTAAGGACCAGTGCTTCGTGCGTGAACTTTATCATCAACCAAGTGATGCAGTTTGAGCATGTAGATATACCCAACTGTTGTCTCTTGATTCATGGCTTCACCCGTTCGGCCATCGCACAAACGAACTTTTCCATGACGCGGCAGTCCGGCTTCTTCCAAACAATCGTTGATAGTCTTTTCACTGGCTCCATCAAACACAGGTGTGATTGATTGGAAACCAAGTTTAGATCCTGCCCAACCCAAGTGAGTCTCTAAAATCTGACCCACATTCATACGACTTGGCACCCCAAGTGGATTCAACATAATTTGAATCGGAGTTCCATCAGGTAGAAAAGGCATATCTTCGATCGGTAGGATCTTGGAAATCACACCTTTGTTACCATGACGTCCGGCCATCTTATCGCCTACCGAAATAACACGCTTGGTTGCAATGTAGACTTTGACCATTTGCAACACACCGCTGCGTAGTTCGTCTCCGCGTTTCATACTATTTAAAACACGATCACGCTCATCGAGAGCATGTTCGACTTGTGGCCAGTATTGCTCATAAGTCTCGTTGACTTGTTCAATACGTTCTTCACTACGAAGCCCACCGACAATACTCTTCAGACGAAACTGCTGAGCCTGCTCGGCAACGAACTTGGCATCTTGATCTTGCGTCAACGGGGTACCGTCGTCGTCAGTCAAAGTTTTACCAAGCACTTTTTCAATTTCAGCAATTAAAATAACGAATTGCTCAGAGATCGATTCGTTGCCTGCGGTTTCAGCGTCTTTGATTTCTTTCTCAAAGGCTTTTCGTTCATCGTCACCAAGACTCATACGACGAGCAAATTTTTCGGTTTGAATGACGATTCCTTCGATGCCTGATGAGACTTCGAGAGAATCATTCTTGACATCTTCACCAGCTCGACCGAAAATTGCGTGCAACAATTTTTCTTCCGGTGTCAGCTCGGTTTTTGATTTCGGTGAAACTTTACCAACGAGAATATCGCCAGGCTTCACATAGGTTCCCACTTGGACAATTCCATACTCGTCCAAGTTGCGAAGCATCTTTTCGCTGACGTTAGGAATGTCTCTTGTGAAATCTTCTCGACCTAGTTTGGTTTCACGAATCTCAACGTCAAACTCTTCAATGTGAATTGAAGTATAAACGTCTTGCTTTACCAACTCCTCGCTGATAATGATCGCATCTTCGTAGTTGTATCCATCGAAAGACATAAATCCGACCAACACATTACGACCCAAGGCAAGCTGACCTTGATAGGTAGCGGCACCATCTGCCAAAACTTCGTCTTTTTCTATCTTTTGCCCTTGCTTAACAATGGGCTTTTGATTCAAACAAGTCCGTTCATTTAAACCCGAGAATTTACGCAGTTGGTAAACATCTTCAGCACCACTTCGTGTCTCAACAACGATCTTGAGTGCATCGACATATTTGATCGTTCCACCACGTTTAGCATGGACAAGCATGCTCGAGTTTTTTGCAACTTCAGCTTCAATGCCTGTTCCCACAATCGGAAACTCCGGAATCAAGAGCGGCACTGCTTGTCGCTGCATGTTGGAGCCCATCAATGCACGGTTGGCATCGTCGTGTTCTAGGAAAGGAATCAAGGCAGAAGAGATTCCGACCATTTGACAAGGAGCAACGTCGACATATTCAACAGTCTCTGCTTCGACAAGTTCAAAGTCACCACGAATTCGGGCAATAATGTTTGAACCTAAAAGTTTGCCACGGTCATCAGTCGCTGAATCGGCAGAAGCAACATAGGCATCAGCTTCTTCATCGGCACGCAACCAAACAATCTCCTCGGTGATCGTTCCTGCTTTCACCAAGCGGTATGGAGTGATTAAAAATCCATAATCGTCCACTGCCGAGTAGATCGCCAAACTGGAAATCAAACCAATGTTGGTACCTTCAGGTGTCTCAATTGGGCAAATTCGACCATAGTGAGAAATATGAACATCACGAACTTCAAAACCAGCTCGTTTACGATTCAAACCACCAGGGCCCAACGCTGATAAACGTCGTTCGTGTGTTAACATCGAAAGTGGATTGGTTTGATCAACCACTTGCGACAATTCGCCACGTCCAAAGAAGTATTCGATAGCGGCGGAAATGCTCTTAGGATTGATCAGGTTACGAGGCGTAATATCCTCAGCATCCTTCATGCTCATCCGTTCTTGAACAGTCCTACGAAGCTTCAAGAACCCTTTGCGAAGTTCATCACAAGCCAATTCATCAATGGTTCGCAGACGACGATTACCCAAGTGATCAATATCATCGATATGAGCATCGTTTTCGAATGATGTGATATCGAGTATATAGCGAATCGAGGCAATTAAATCTTCGGGACGCAGTGTAACGTGATCTTCGGGAACATTTAAATCCAATTTTCGATTCATACGAAAGCGGCCGACTTTACCTAGCCGATAGCGGTTTTCGTCGTAGAACTTTTCGGTGAATAATGTTCGTGCTTTTTCGAGCTGTGGTGGATTACCAGGACGCAGTCGTTGGTAGATCCGCAGCAAAGCTTCTTCGTGACTCGAAGTGTTATCATCTGCCAAGGTGTTGAAAATCAACATGGTCTTGGGAGGATCCATGACCTCGACCGACTTGATTTCCGCGGTGCAAATCAATTCAGCCGTGGTGCGGCTGATTTTTTGACCCGCCTCAACAATGATTTCACCAGAACGTTCACTGCCAGAAGGATAAGCGACATCGTCAACCGAAATTTTGGCTTCGATCTTACTAACACTGCGACCATCTTTGATCTTTTCAGTGGTCGTGTCGTAGAATGCACGAATCACATCGGCATCACTACTGAACGATGGGTCCATCGCTCGCAACAATGTAGTTGCTGCAAACTTACCACTCTGGTCGATCCGAACCGTCATCAAATCTTTCTTTGAGACGTTCACTTCAATCCAACTGCCACGCTCTGGAATGATACGGCAGCTAGGGAATTTTCGATCCGAAGTTGTATCGGATTCCATCACAAAGTCGACACCAGGGCTACGATGCAACTGACTCACAACAACGCGTTCTGCACCATTGATAATGAACTCGCCACCACCTAGCATCACAGGCATGTCGCCTAGATAGACTTCTTCTTCCCGTGGTTCTTCGGTCTTCAACCGAAGCCAAATTCGAAAAGGGCGACCGTACGTCATTCGAAGTTGCTTGCACTCTTCAGGAGTGTAGCGAGGTCGACCTAACTCATAACGCACAAACTCAAGCGCAGTTTGTCCATCATAGCTCATGATCGGAAAGATCTCTTGCAGAACGCTTTCAATCCCCACTTCGGGATTGCGCTGATCTGGTTCGTATTCCGCCTGTAGGAAATTGGCATAACTTACGGTTTGAATCTGCGTTAGATCTGGAGGAGAAAGGTAAGATTTACCCGTTCCAAATCGACGTACTGTAGTAGTTTCCAAACGTCGTCTCGACGAGGTAGCCATAGATGCTGCTACTCCTTAGGCCAATATCAAGTAAAGGTGTCGTACTTCAAATCGAAGACCATGGTTAAATCGATCACTTAGCCGCGTAATTGATTTAATAGTGGAGCTCTTGATTGAAACAAGCCGAATTTGTTATGTAAGCTTGAAATTTGACTGCCTATCAATATCAAAGATAGATTTTCGACTGAAACTCTATCAATTGAAGTAGTAGATAGGACATTCTTTACTAATTGCTATCACAAATTAATCAGCGCGCACCTTGGGCGCAGAACTGCTTAGCGCAAAAGACAATTAGAGTTTACCGATAAATTCAAGTTCACACCTCGCGACGTTGTCTCTACAGTATAAGAGAGACAACGTCGAAGTGAAAATAGGGGTTTTTGCAAATTTTGCAATTACTTGATCTCGACAGCTGCACCAGCATCTTCGAGTTCTGACTTGACTTTTTCGGCATCTTCTTTCGAAATGCCTTCTTTGATCTTGCTTGGGCAATTTTCAGTGGCTTCTTTAGACTCTTTCAAGCCCAAACCGGTGATAGC
Organism: Blastopirellula sp.; assembly: GCA_002733575.1. Lineage (GTDB taxonomy): Bacteria > Planctomycetota > Planctomycetia > Pirellulales > Pirellulaceae. The sequence goes on from NVWB01000261.1 coordinate 9,573, forward strand.
ACGAACTGCTTTAATGACAGCGATCTTCTTGTCGCCAAATGCAGTCATGACCACATCAAATTCGGTTTGCTCTACAGCAGCTTCATCAGCACCGTCACCGGCAGCTGCCATCATAACTCCACCACCAGCGGCGGCTTCGATACCATGACCGTCTTTGAGGTAATCGCTAAGCTCAACAGCTTGCTTTAGGGTAAGTCCAGCGATTTGATCGCCAAGAGCTTTAGTTTCTTCCGAGACTTCAATGGTTGCGGCTTCTTCTGACATCGTAGTGTCGATCCTTTCTGCGACGAGAGTAAAACTGCTCGCCAAAGATATAGTAGTGTGAATGTTTATTTTTGTTGGGAATTACGTTGAAGCGTAACAGCTATGTGTATTCATTAGTTTGCTGTATGATTCAGACGGTTATTCGTCGTCACCATCGGCAATCGATTTGACTTGCGAAGCCAATTTAGCACCAGGGCCTTTGATCTGTGCGCTCAAATTGCGACCAGGACCAAGGATTTGACCAGCAAGCAAACTAAGTTGCTCTGTCCGATTTGGCCATTTGCTGATTTCTTTGACACGCGCTGCTGTCAAAGCTTCGCCATCCATGACGCCGCCTTTGGCATTGAAGCCTTCAAAATCGGCATCGCCATCTAAACTGATGACTTCCTTCGCCAAATCGATGACATCTTCTCCGCCCCAAACGATAGCAGCCGATCCTTCGATGCTTTCAAATGCAGGAGCCAAAGGGGTTCCTTCGCATGCGCGACGGGCGAGGTTCTTTTTAACTAACATCAAGTTGATACTGTTCTCGCGGTCACGCAATCGCTTGCGTAAGATCACGGTATCATTTGCTTTTAGTCCAGCCAGATCGACCAATAGTAAATCTTCAACGCCTTCAAGACGCTTTGAGATATCTTTGGTGATCAAGTCTTTGAGGTACTTGCTCATGACTTTGTCTGTTTCGTTTCTAAGTGTGAATATTTAACCGACTGACTCAAAATGAGCAGATCGGATTAAGTTGTAAATTAATCGAATCGGTAAAAGGATGAACCAATTAGATTGCGACAAAAATACCAGGGCTCATGGTTGCACTCAAGGCAACACTTTTGACATAGGTGCCTTTGGCAGTTTGAGGTCGCTTACTCAGGATCAAGTCTATAAACGCTTGAATGTTTTCATTGAGTTGAGCGTCATCAAAACTCAAACGCCCAACAATCGCGTGTACGATTCCAGAAGCGTCATTACGAAATTCGACTTTACCCGCTTTGTATTCTTTAACAACTTTCGATACATCAGGGGTTACCGTTCCAGCACGAGGACTCGGCATTAAACCACGAGGGCCTAATACGCGACCCAATGGCCCAACAACGCCCATCATGTCTGGTGTGGCAATACAAGTATCGAAATCAAGCCATCCGCCTTTGACCTTCTTAGCCAAGTCTTCTTGACCAACAAAATCGGCACCAGCTTCTTCAGCCGCTTTGGCGTTATCGCCTTTAGCGAATACGAGTACTCGCAATTCTTTACCGATTCCATGTGGCAAAACAACTGCACCGCGAACAAGCTGATCCGCTTGCTTAGGGTCAATTCCAAGTCGAATCGCGATTTCAACGGATTGTACGAAATTAGTCGTTCCGTATTTTTTCAGGCGAGTGACTGCCTTGTCTAAAGAGATTGACTCTTCAGATGATATTTCTTCTAGGGCTCGAAAGCGTTTTGATCGTTTTACCATGGTTTTACTTTATGATTTCTTAGTGACAAAAATGTCGGACTGATTTGTCTGAGAAGCAGTGACTCTACTTCACGCTTACTCAGAGACTTCCAATCCCATACTTCTTGCAGTTCCTTGAATCAGCAGGCGAGCATGCTCTAAATCACGAGCATTTAAGTCGGCCATTTTCTGATTGCAAATATCGTCGATTTGAGCCATCGTTACCGTACCAACTTTTGTTAGGTTAGGCACGCCAGAACCCTTAGCTATACCAGCAGCTTTTTTCAGCAGGGCGGCAGCCGGAGGACTCTTGGTGATGAAGTCAAAACTTCGATCACTATAAACACTAACAACAACAGGGATTGGCATTCCGTTGAAGTCTTTGGTTTTGTCGTTGAACTGTTGAACAAACTGACCAAGGTTGACACCAAACTTACCCAGCGAGGTTCCTACTGGAGGAGCAGGAGTCGCTTGACCGCCTGGCACTTGAAATTTTGCCTGACCTGTTAATTCCTTCGCCATAACTCGTTTTCTTTCCTCAGTAAACCAACCCTACTGGGTCGTTCACCACTATTTGAATTTATCAAAAAGAACTTCTCTGGCTAACGATAACAAACATTGGCAAATACTAGAGATACCGCTGATTGGAATCGCGTCGCTCCACTAGTGAAACTTAAACTGGCTCCATTTGCCAGTGTTCCATTTCAACTGGAGTTGTTCTTCCGAAGATGTTAATCATGACCGTTACACGACCATTGGTTTCGTCGATTCCATCGACATCGCCTTCAAAGTTCTCGAAGGTTCCTTCTGTGATTCGTACATGCTCTCCGATTTTGAATCGGATATTTGTCTTGACTGGATCATCGCCATCATCCTCGTCCTTGGCTTCCTGCTTGATGATTCTCTCGACTTCATGAGGCAGCATTGGAGTTGGATGACCGGCTGTTCCCGTGAAATCACCAATTCCGCCTGTTTCACGAATCATAAACCAGGTATCGTCAGTAATCGCCATGTGAACGATAATGTATCCAGGATACAACTTTCGTTTGGATACTCGTTTTTTGCCGTTTTTATATTCGACCAAGTCTTCCGTTGGCACAATGATTTCATCAAAGTACTCTTCAAGCCCAGCAATTTTGACCCGGCGAACTAAATTCGCACAGATTGACTTCTCTCGGTTGCTTTGAACCTTGAGAATATACCAATCCTTCTTGGCCTCTACTTCAGGCTCAATATCTTCTTCAACAGGTTCCGACCTGCTTTTAGCTGGCTTCTGAACTTCGATGGTAGTCACTTCATCAGCAACTGCTTCATCAGCAACTGGGGTTTCCTCAGTAGAATCTGTCGATTCTTCTGAAACATCAGTCTCCACAGATGCAGTTTCCACTACAGGCACTTCTTCGTTTACAGCATCTTCAGTCGAGGCAGTCGAATCAGATTCGGCTGCACTTGAATCAACCGCCGAGGCAGTTTCTTCAGGAAGATCGCTTTCATTATTGGAAGTGTCGTTCACCGAGATTGACCTTAAAATTTAAAACCCACAAACAATTACCAGAACTTAACTTAAGTTATCAAGCATTGGCTTTCTGCACCAAGCAGATACCACCGAGGATATCGAATCTAAACACCTATTAATGCTAACATCTGATCCCAAATAATATCATAGACATACAAGACGGCTGCCAAAGCAAAAATCAACACGATTACAACAATCGAACTTCTCTTAAGCTCTGTCCGAGTCGGCCAAGTTACCTTGTTCATCTCAGCTTCAACGGCGATTAAAAAATCAGCAAATAGCGGCCAGTTCACAACTCGATAACCAAACCAGAGACCAATTCCTAGAACTGCACCTGAGATGCCCATAGCTAGAACTTTAGCTGAGACGCCTAACGCATCAGCGAGATCTGATCCTAAATATAAATAGTCATACAAACTCCACGCAGTGACACCCACTACAAACCAGATAGCAATACTGGTCACTTGACGAGCAGTCTTACCCTGGTTTCGCTTATAGCGCCCAGTTTTAGCCATCTCTTGAATAAGAGAAACCATCACTGCATCTTTTTCCTTGGCCATTTATTTCTTTCACCCAAATAGCTCAATCTATAATTGAGATCAAAAGGGCCGATGATTTGGTTCTATGTAAAACTTGCAATTTAAGCCATCAATTGAAATGAATTACAACCAATGAATTACAGTGCCGGCTAAGCAGGGGCGGTGGGACTCGAACTCACAACCTCCGGTTTTGGAAACCGGCGCACTGCCAATTGTGCTACGCCCCTTCGTAAACGAAAAGGCCGGTGCCTGGTTTATGGACCAAGCACCGTCCAATTATTTAACTTTAAAATTACTCGAGGATCTTGGTGACAACACCAGAACCAACAGTACGTCCACCTTCACGAATAGCGAAGCGAACACCATCATCCATAGCAATTGGCTTGTGCATCTCAATGGTTACCTTGACGTTATCGCCAGGCATACACATTTCTGCATCGACCAATTCAGCAGTACCCGTTACGTCCGTAGTACGGAAGTAAAACTGAGGTCGGTAACCGCTAAAGAATGGAGTGTGACGTCCACCTTCTTCTTTTGAAAGGCAGTAAATTTCTGCTTCAAACTTGGTGTGAGGAGTAATCGACCCTGGTTTAGCCAAAACTTGACCACGGGAGATATCTTCTCGCTTAACACCACGAAGTAAGCAACCAACATTATCGCCAGCTTCACCCTGATCTAGCAACTTGTTGAACATTTCAACGCCGGTACAAGTCGTTTTGGTTGGTTCTGCATGTAGACCGATAATTTCTACTTCTTCACCAACTTTGACAACACCGCGTTCGATACGTCCTGTTGCGACTGTTCCACGACCTTCGATGGAGAAGACGTCTTCAATGGCCATTAGGAATGGCTTGTCGATTTCTCGGGGTGGTTGAGGAATATAATCATCAAGTGCTTCCATCAACTCGCCAATACATTTGGCAGCTTCCGGATCACTTGGATTGTTAATGGCTGGCAAAGCAGCACCACGAATCACAGGGCAATCGTCGCCTGGGAAGTCGTATTTGCTTAACAACTCACGAACTTCAAGTTCAACCAAGTCAAGCAATTCTTCATCATCAACAAGATCACACTTGTTCAGGAAGACTACGACATAAGGAACACCAACTTGACGAGCCAATAAAACGTGCTCTTTGGTTTGTGGCATTGGACCATCTGCTGCCGAAACAACAAGGATAGCACCATCCATTTGAGCCGCACCGGTAATCATGTTCTTAACAAAGTCAGCATGCCCTGGGCAGTCAATATGGGCATAATGTCGTTTGTCAGATTCGTATTCAACGTGTGCTACCGCAATAGTCACAGTTTTAGTTTCATCACGAACCGTACCACCCTTGGCAATCTCCGAATACGCCTTGGCTTTTGCCAAGCCCTTTTCAGCCTGAACTGCCAAGATAGCGCCAGTTGTGGTGGTTTTACCATGATCGATATGACCGATGGTGCCTACGTTGACGTGTGGTTTTGATCTTTCAAAAGTGTCCTTAGCCATTTTGTCTCTTTTCTTTACCCCATCTAAATAAGGGACTTACGTTGATTTAGTAAAAAACCAAATTTTCTTGTACAAACTAAAATATTTCCACGTGAAGAGCTGCTGATGGGATTTGAACCCATGACCTCTTCATTACCAATGAAGTGCTCTACCACTGAGCTACAGCAGCGAATCGCTTCACTCTAAAAACAACTTGATTCATTTTGATAAAATGAATCTCGGCATTTTCAAAACTACTCGGCAATTACTGCCTCGCTTGCTGGTCATCTCGTTGACTTAAAGTCAAGCTAATGACCAATTTGCAGCAGAAATTCTGCCACAACCTCGTCACGCTGAATCTTTTATGTTGTGAGATCTAATTCACAACACGCATGATTCAATTTTTGAAACCCAGTGGCTCCAAGCTAAGCGGGTGAAGGGAATCGAACCCTCGTCTTCAGCTTGGAAGGCTATTGCTCTACCATTAAGCTACACCCGCGAACTTTATAGCAAAGCTGCCATTACAACACCCTTACTCCTAAATTCCAATTCTCAAACAACCTGTATGTATATGCTTCTCAGCATGATACGGGAATGGGGGGTACAGGATTCGAACCTGTGAAGGAATAATCCAACAGATTTACAGTCTGCCCCCTTTGACCGCTCAGGAAACCCCCCGTTGTATGTTATTACTTATGTCTATATAGGCTAATTATTCTCGTTTTAAAGTTCTAAATTACCGTTACCAAGCGGAGCATGGTAAAGCTAAAGCTAGCGGAGGGACTTGAACCCACAACCTGCTGATTACAAATCAGCTGCTCTACCAACTGAGCTACAC
>NVWB01000262.1 GCA_002733575.1 Blastopirellula sp.
GCTCGTACTTACGAGCCGCTTTTTAGTTCATAAAAGATTTCTCACGCAAAGGCGCCAAGAAGGTAAGGAATACCAAGATGAAAACACTCACCTTACTTCTGTTCTTATTCTTATTGATTCCGCAGCTTGTTCTGGCAGCTGAAGACACCACGGCAACCGTCGATGCGAGTGAGATTAAAAAGAAGGAGAAAACCAAAGACCTTGTCACGCCGGTCATGACAGAAGACAAACCAGCGGCCGGCAAACGGGTACACCAAACGGCACCGGAATACCAAGGCACCGAAGTCTACCACTCACTCTATCTGCCTGTTGATTGGAAACCAGGCGGCAACTATCCGGTAATCGTCGAATACACCGGCAATAAATTCCCACCAGGTAAAGGCTCCGGTGAAGTCAAAGACGCCAACTTAGGATTCGGCATGAGCGGGGGCCATCGATTCATTTGGATTGTGATGCCATATGTCGAGAAAGATCACAAGCAAAACGCGGTCACTTGGTGGGGAGACAAACAGGCAACTGTTGATTACTGCAAAATAAACCTTCCGCGAATTTGCCAACAGTTCGGCGGCGATCTCAACAATGTATTCGTCTGCGGATTTTCACGCGGTGCAATTGGTTCAAGCTACATTGGTTTGGCCGATGATGAAATTGCGGCCCTCTGGAAAGGCATGTTTACCCATGATCATTTCGACGGCCAAAAGAAATGGGGCTACGCTGATAGCGACCGCGAATCGGCACTCGTGCGTTTGGCCCGGCTCAAAGGACGCCCTGTCCTAATCTGCGGCCAGCATGGAACAACGGTTCGCGACCAATTTCTCAAAGATCACTTAGACTTGGCCCAGTTCACATTTCTTGATGTGCCAACCCCACAAATCTTTAACATCCCTGAAGGCCGGTTCATTCATCCACACAACGATCTCTGGATGCACCGCGAAAGCAAATACCGCCAGCAGGCCCGCAAGTGGTTGCAAGAAGTTCTGCAACAGAAGTAGTCGCAGTAACAAGAAACAAAAACTGCCAGCAATTAACAACTTTTTTAGATCAAATCTACTTCTCAATTCACTTCAAGGCGTTGATCGATTTTCTGCGTGTGGGGTAGCGGTGGCTAGAATCATTTCCTCGGCTTCTTTGCGAAGTAGTTCGAGTGTTAGCTTACGATTCCAAGCAGGTGGGTTTTCCACGTCTTCTAGTTCTTTGGTAGCCTCATTATTGGCATCTAGAAGGTGATCTTGGGCCGTCTGTTTGTGGTCCAAATGATGTTCGGTCATGGCGAGGAAGTAGCGGATGTAGCTTGAAGAAGTGTTGTCTGATTCACTTACCGCGAGGGCTTTCTCTAGTTCAACTTTAGCCGCATCATACCGACCAGCCCGCATTAGAATTGCACCAAGGCCATTGAGATGCTGTTTATTGCCTGGTTCTTGCTCAACTGTGTGACGTGCAAGTTGGATTGCTGGGGCGTAATCTTCTAGGGCGTTAGGAGTGAGGGCACACGTCCAGGCGGTGAAGTGCGTTGAAAGTGCTTCGTCTGATTCGGCGAAAGTGATTAGCATTTTCTGGCAACTAGCACGGTAGCCAGCCTGATCATCGGCAGCCAAGGTTGTGATCGCAAATTGATAGTGGGTGGAAGAGGAATTCGGATACAGTTCTCTCACCTGGAAGAAATCGGCTGCTGCTTTCTGGTAGTCCTTTAGTCTAAGATGAAGTTCCCCACGGCGTCTAAATGTGATCCATCTCCAAGGGCCTAGCACAATCGCTTGGTCATAGTCAGCAAGAGCTTCTTGATGCATTTCTAAATCGGTATAGGCTCCGGCTCGTAACACGAAAGTCCAGCCATACCATGTTTCAAACGTTTCGTTGTAAGTCTCCTGTGCAATAGCGATGGCTTCGCTGGCTTTAGCAATTGCTAATTCTGGCTCTCCCCTCCCACGATAGATACTACCAAGTTTATGAAGGTATTCCGGTCTGGATGGATCTAATTTTACTGCCCTAATCATGTTGTCCAGAGCAGACTGAGAATCTCCGGTTTGAAGAGAAATAAAGGTTCGATTATAAAAAACTTCAGCAGAGTTGGGATCTATAGTAGAAGCCCGTTTGCATTCCACTCTCGCCTCGTCTAACATTCCTAAGCCTGTATAAACTCTTGCAAGCGTACAGTGGTATCGACTACTCTGAGGCTCCAATCGAACTGCCCACTTAGCATGTAATAACGCAAACTTAAATTCGCGAAGTTCCTGCACAGGGCATATTGTGAGAAATTTCGCTAATTTGTCATGCATCTGTGCATTGTTCGGAGCAAGATTGCTGGCAGAGTAGTAATCTGATCGCGATTTATCAAATTGCATAAGTAGTTCATAGACTTGGCCACGCTCGTAGTATGCTAAAGGGTCACGAGGATTTAGCTTGAGCAATTCAGTGTAAAACAATGCAGCATCTTCAAGCAACTGAATTCGCACTTCCTTCATCCCAGGAATTCTTGCTAAGTGTTCATTAGCAACACGAGTTAGCATCAAGTTGACGGCTTCACGAGCCTTGACGTAGTTTGTCTGTGCCTGTTTTCGCTGTTCCTCAACTTCGACGAGTCGTTGCTCTGCAAACTTAGTCTGTTGGCGAGCCTGCCCCTCTGCTTCATTAGCCACCACGGCTTGCCAACTGGCGATACCTGTTCCGGAGACCAGGGCAATCAACACGATTACCGCTGTGGTGAGAAACACCTTGTTACGTTTGGTAAACTTTTGTAAGCGATAGGCTTTTGACGGCGGGCAAGCCTCAACCGGTTCGTCTTTGAGATAACGCTCGATATCAGCGGCAAAACTGCTGGCCGATTCATAACGCCGGTTGCGGTCTTTCTCTAACGCCCGCATTACGATCCAATCCAACTCGCCGTGGAGATGTTTTGTGAGAGTTCGGGTAGTACTGTCTCGGTTGTCGGCTTGCGTTTCAGATAAATTCGCTTGTACGGTGCTGATGCGGGCGCTTGGTTTGGGTGGCTCGTCTTCACGGATGATGCGGCGAATTTCGTCAAAACTGGCTTGCTGCAATTCCTCTTTATCGAAGGGCGTGCTGCCGGTTAATAGTTCGTACAATAAAACACCGAGTGAATAAACATCGGTTCGCGTATCAATATCAAGACCACTCAGTTCGGCCTGCTCGGGGCTCATGTACATCGGGGTGCCGATCATCTGACCGTAGGACGTGTAGACCGTATGCTCTGACAACTTTTGGTTCACCGCTTTGGCCACTCCAAAGTCAATCACCTTCGGCACAGCCACGGTATCGTGTTGTTCAATCATCACGTTCGATGGTTTCAAATCACGATGGATGATCCCTTTGAGATGGGCATGCTGCACGGCTTGGCAAACTGTAGTGAACAGCTCAAGCCGTTCTCGCAGGCCCAGTTTTTTCTGATCACAGTACTCGGTGATCGGAATACCGCGGACTAGCTCCATGGCAAAATAAGGTCGACCTGATGCAGTTGTGCCACCATCGATGACTTTGGCAATGTTGGCATGCGACATCAGTGCCAACGTCTGGCGTTCCTGTTGAAACCGAGAAACAACTTGTTTGGAGTCCATGCCCGGCTTGATGATCTTGAGCGCTACTTTTCGTTGAATCGGCGTCTTTTGTTCGGCCACATAGACCACGCCCATGCCGCCTTCGCCCAATTGCTCGCGTATCGTGTAGGGGCCAATGATGGTTCCTGGCGATTCACTTTCGTAATCAATCGGTTGCTGACTCACGGCTGGTGATTCAAGAAATTGGCTGTCACTTTCAAATCCACTTAAAAGCGCAGTCACCTTCTTAAGCTGTTGGGGATTTTCCTGGCAGGCAGTAGTCAGATATTTTTGGCGTTGATCCGGGTCTTCAATTTTGCGGGCCGCATTGAAGATAGTTTTGTCGTTCTGTTGAATTGGCATAGCGTCTGAATCCTGAAATTTGCAGAAAGCACTCAAAAGACAATGCGAGAATTAGTGACGTTTCCTCTAACGAAATTTTGATTTTGTTGCCATTGTTTGCCCCGTTAGAAATCTATCCGTCTGACTCAGTAAGCTGTAGCTGCAGAAACCCCTTAGCGTAAGCCCAGTCGTTATCAGCAGTTGCGATAGATATCCCCAGCGAATCGGCCGCTTCTTGACGGGTTAGTCCTCCGAAAAATCGAAGCTTCACAATTTGCCCAGCCCGAGGGTCTTCGGCCTCTAATCGTTCAAGGGCCTCATTCAGTTCCAGCAGATCCCAATCTTGGCCCTCTGATTCGTATTCGAGTTGCGAGAGCTCAATTCGCTGGTAATCTCCGCCCGCTTTGGCACTCGCTTTTCTGCGTGCTTGGTCAATCAGAATGCGGCGAATTGCCTCTGATGCTGCTGCAAAGAAATGCCCGCGTGAGTCCCAGTTTTGCACCTTGTCGGTATCGACCAATCGCACAAATGCCTCGTGAACCAGGGCAGTCGCCTGAAGCGTTTGCCCTGGATTTCCCGAGAAAAACGGATCGCAGCCAGTTTCCTCAGCTCATCATACACCAACGGCAACAGTTGCTCAGTCGCAACCGCATCGCCCAATTCAACCTTGACAAGCAGCTCAGCGATGTCGTTCATACAGACCATTGTAACTAGTCTGAACGCCCAATGCGAGTCAATAAGTTTCCTAGCAAATTAATCAAAAACAGCCCGACAATCAGGGTTTCCAGAAAAAACTGAAAAATCGTTAGAGGGTTGAGGGCCAGATCTCGCATTGGTTAATAGAGGAAGAACATTACCGTGCTGTGCGCCTACGAAATAGAAAACAAAGTTTGATTTTACTACAAAACCCCTGAGAGAAAGACAAGTAATGAGAAAAATACAAATAGCAGTAGCGTGCGTGGCGGTGATGTTTACGGCAGGGCAATCAAATGCCGCCAGCATTACTGGTTGGGGCCGTGATAACAATGGTCAAATCAGCAACACCCCTGCGGGAAATGATTTTACGGCGATTGCTGCTGGTTATGATCACAACATGGCCTTGAAGGGCGATGGGAGTTTGGTGAGTTGGGGCGATGATGGCCAAGGTCAAGTCAGCGGCACACCTTTGGGAAATGATTTTACGGCGATTGCGGCTGGTAATTATTACAGTCTCGGCCTGAAATCTGATGGGAGTCTGGTGAGTTGGGGCCGTGAGTTCCTTGGTCAAGTCAGTAACGCACCTTTGGAAAATGATTTTACCGCGATTGCGGCTGGTGGAGCTCACAGCCTTGCTCTTCATGAAGTCACCGCCACCCCAGAACCCACATCGCTCGCCATCTTCGGCATCGGGGCTTTGTGCATGGGTGCAGGAGCCGCCCGACGAAGACGTAAGCAGCAGCAAGCGACCGTTTGAGATGATGGCAAATTAAGCAGCAGAAGTTTGAGCACCTGCTAATCATGGATTCGATTGACAATCTGATGGAACAGAATAACAACTCCGTGAGCAAAAAATTAAAACATTATCGTTGTGAAAGTTGTCGGAACATTGCAGTTGTTGAGCGGGATAAAGCAAATAAGCCATTTCGCTGCCAAAAATGCAACACGTTCATTGATGAACATGACGAGATTGTGCGTTGGGTTCGCCCGATGATTCCTCCCACGACTGGTGTTTGCTAAACCCGCGACCGCTGCTGATGCAAAGCATGCCCACGCGAAAGCGCGAGGGCATGGCACCCAACAACTGTCATAACGACTTGAACAACTCCAGGCTTCACGCAAAGTCGGGCTGATGGATGCGTGAGGCTTGGAGTTGTTTGTTTTGTATTCCGTTTTGGAATTGCAGTAGGGCGTGGCGGAGGATTGTTTTTGGGCTAGTACAAGTACATCGTGATCTAATTCGCGGTCTAATTCGCGGAAAAAAACACGTTGTAATCCTGTACCGACTTCACCGGCCACTTCTCGAACTGTCGTGTTGTGGCCCTCACGGTAAAGGGAATCATGCCTCGGAGCAGTGGCGAGTTTGAGCATCGCACTTTGAGTAGACCTTCGGTTTGATTCACGCCAAGTTTCAGCGGTTCATACTCAAGCAATGCGGCCAATTCATCGTCTAGCTCCAAATCAATTGTCACTGCGGTTTGTAACTTGCTCGAACGTACAATTTTGACGGGCAATTCCACCACTTGCCCAGGCCCCGCTTCTAGTTCAACTTGCAACGGAGCAACCTTTAACAATGCTCCTTCAAGGATCATTGTGATTCGCGCATCCGCTGCAACTCCCACATAGCGAATTTGTCCTTGCGTATCGAGGACTTCGCCAAAACCCAAAACAACCATTCTTGAAGTCCGATCAGTGGCTAACCATTCTGGCATAAAGCAAGGGTAGAACACATCTGTCACTCCGGACTCAACATCCACAATCGGTCCCCGAATTCCCATGCGGTGTCGTGCTTGCTGCGATTTCATCATTATATGCACATCTCCCACATATCCGTCATCTCGCAATACTTGCAGTGGCGCAGGGTATGTGGTTCCTCGATGTACCACTCTTTGGCGATCCTTATCGACCACGTGTAATTTAAACGGAGCCTTAAGTGTGACGCCCAACACCAAATTATCGCTCCGATTCTCATTTTTCGAGCGTGACACCAAACTTCCGCCGCTAACGGCGCTTGCGGCAACAGTCAGCGCTGATAAATTCTTCTCGGCGTCAGCAGTGCTCAAACCCACGACTTGTATCACCGTCCCCTTTACGTCCGCATTGTTTGCAATCAGTAACACTATCGTCCCTTTCTTCTTACCGGGGGCAATCACAGGTTCCCCTTCGACCGTTACGCCGTCTGGAAGGCCGAGTATTTTCAGTTGCACTTCCTCGCCGAAACCGCCGGTAGGAATCAGCGTAACCGCAATGCTCGCTTTCTCGCCAACCGCAGCAATCGCAGTTGGCGCCGTCATCAATTCAAATCCTCGTTCTAGTTCCTCGACTTGTAATTCATAAAACAGGCCATCGACTTGACTCGTTATGCTAGAACCAGTCACAACAGCAGCCAACTCTCCGTCGTCCTTGGCCACAAACCGCACCTCCGCGTCAAGCGACTCCGTCGTAACGTCGTCGTTCTCTGCGATCAATTTACCTTCCTCGTCCACCACCTTTAGTGCGACGTCTAGGTCTCCTCCAATCGCCAAACTTACCGCCCGCACCTGATACTCGCGTCCAGTTTTTACTGTGAATTTCTGTCTATCCGATGGTCCGTCCAATCGCCGTCGCTGATCGTTACTCTCTGCCGCTAGCTCTAGCGGTTCTGTCGCCACATGCCTAAGCAACAAGCGGTACACAAATTGAGCAGCACCGCGGAAATCTGAATCGTGTATCACGACACGATACCGCTCACCTTTTTGCACAGCGAACTTAACATCTAAGTCACGCCCCTCAGTATCTACTTCATCAATTAATTTTTCATCATCAGGCCCATAAACCTGAACAGCCGCATAAAAATCGCTTCCCACCCGCCGGGCAAACACTTGCAGTGACACTTCGCCCGTCTTTGTTGCCACGAACCCATACTCGTCCTTCTCCGTCAAACGTCTAATTTTGCCAGAAACCGCGACTGGCAATTCTCCTAACTCCATCGCCTGCGAGCGAAACCGGGCCTCGACTTGTTCGACCATATCACTAACATAAAACAAACCTCTTTTTGATACGCCGTTCGCATTCACAACTTGCCACGACACCCGACCTAACGCACAATTTTCATCCGGGCTTAATACAGCCCCAATTTCCCGAGGGATTGGCAGTGCGTTAGCAAAAATCCGTGGCCCTTCCCAATAGGGTCGAGGAGGAATTAGAAACGGACCGACTGGCCCTACCTCGGCTAACGACACCACATCAGAATGAACCATGATTTGCAAATCTGGCGTAAAATCATAACCACCAAGCCGCACCGACGTTGGTGTGCCTTGTTGCACAAAAGGTGGGTACACGTAACCGACTTCTGGAGATTGCGCTGATAGATTCACCTGCAACCCAAACTGCCCAGCAAACACTACCGCGACAAACAGCATCGCAGATCGCTTTTTTAAGAATCTCACTATATTATCATTCATTGAATTCTGACCGCCAACCAGATTTTGAGAGACCATGTTTCGTTGTGTGTGGTGTTTCGTTGTGTGTGGTTACGCAATAAGTTCGTCTATTCGTTGACCGCCGGTGACAAGCGGAACAGGGCGTCCCAACGAATCGGGATAGACTTTATTGGGGTCGATACCCATCAAATCCAAAATCGTGAACAACAGATCCTGCACTCCATACGGAGTCGTCGTCGGATAACTGGCTGTGTCATCACTCGCGCCAATAACAGCTCCACGCTTTATCCCTCCCCCCGCAAGAATTACACTCTGGCACATCGACCAATGATCTCTACCGGCATCCTTATTGATTCGCGGAGTTCTTCCCATTTCCCCCATCATTACAACCAGCGTTTCGTCTAACATACCCCGCTGATCCAAATCTTCGATCAACGCACTAAACGCTTGATCTGTTGGTGGCACCAACGCTTTACGATGTCCAGTAAAATTGTCAGAGTGCGTATCCCAACTTCCATGAGACACTCCGATAAATCGAGAACCTGCTTCAACCAGTCGCCTCGCTAATAACGAACACTGCCCAATCGATGTCATGCCGTATCGCTCTCGAACGGCCTGCTTCTCACCTTGGATATTGAAAGCGCGGCGAGCAGCTGGGCTCGTTACCATTTCCAGAGCCTTTTCATAATAGGTGTCCATCGTCTTGGCCCGCCCGACACCACGTCCGCCAGCGCCTAATGCATTGGCACGCTTCAACAATATTCTGCGTCTTTCAAACCGATTTTCATCTATCCCTTCGACAACATTCAAATCTCTCACCAAAAATGTCGGCTCAACCGGATCTGTCTCAATCGTAAATGGCGCGTATTTTGGCCCGTAGAAACCCGGACCACCTGGACCCAACGGTTCAGGAACTTCGATGTATGGAGGAACAGCACCGCGATGCCCCAACTCACGCGACACCATGGAACCAATCGATGGATAATGCTCATTGAATGGGATTCCTTTAGCCTGCCCATCAGGGAAATTGGGTTTATAGCCAGTCATGACCCAATGTCGGCCAGTTTGATGCGCGTTATCAGCATGACTGTGACTACGCAAGATTGTGAATCGATCCGCAATCTTCGAGCACATCGGCAGAATTTCGCTGATTTGAGTACCTGGCACGCTAGTCGAAATTGGACTAAAAGGCCCGCGAATTTCACGAGGTGCGTTGGGTTTCAAATCCCACATGTCTATATGGCTCGGACCACCTTCAAGCATCAAGAATATACAGGACTTAGCTCGCGCTGGCTTTGCAGTAGCCGCAACAGCCTGCATTTGCAACATGCCAGGCAACGACAAGCCACCAAGTAAACTGGTAGCACCTAGTGTCAAGACATTGCGACGGGAAATCTTGTCGCAGAATTGGCCCTGTTTGCTAAATGAAAGTTTAAACATGTGTTACTCCTAAGGTTAGGTAGCAATCCCAATCAATGATTAAAGACAAACTCACGTGTGTTGATCAACGTCCATAAAATATCTTCCACAGCGGTCTGCCTATTCGACGCTGGTTCCTCAAACACGCTGACCATCAATTCCCGCTCCTCAGCCACTGGGAATCTCGACAAGGTCGATAGGTACAACTCGTCTACGATATCGGCTTCAGAAAGATTGGACTCAACTAAACGCCGCACGGCACCTTGCCGGCTGCGAAGTTTCGTCATCGTTTCTGGCGCGTTCATGAGATGTAGCGCCTGAGCGATACTCGGTTCCGTTCCTCGTTCACACTCACAGACGCTTACCCGCTGTGGCTTGCCAAAGATACGAAAAAAGTAATTGGGCATGCGGTTGTCCCAAATTTGAATTGCACGGTATCCATCAGGCCAACCGTTAAAGGATTCGTTTACGCCTGTCGCCTGTGAAATAGCATCGAGCAGAACTTCCGCCGGCATCGCTTTCCAACGAGCGTGTGAAAAGTTTTGTTCATCTAATTCATTGGATTGGTTTACCTCGACACTCAATTGATAAACGCGACTGGTCAAAATAAATTTTGTAATCTTCTTAACATCAAAACCTTCCTCCACAAATCGCTCCGCTAACATATTCAACAACGGTTCGTTCGAGGCAGGATTGGTGCTCCGCATATCGTCAACCGGGTCCGCCAATCCTCGGCCAAAGTAATGAGCCCATAATCGATTAATAAGCATGCGAGCCAGAAACGGGTTTTCCGGCTGAGTCATCCATTGTGCTAAAGCAGCACGCCTCGACAAATCCTCGCCAACCATAATTGGAGCCGCTCCGAGACCAGCCGTCGGCACTTTTTGTAGCGTTCTAGGATGCGTCAAATCTTGCCCTGGGCCATCCCCAATCTTCTGCGCCTGAGCACCCATTTTCTTTTGCTTAACACCCGTGAAAAAACCGGCGAATGCAAAATAATCTTGCTGCCCCCACTTTTCAAAGGGATGGTGATGACACTGTGCACATTCGATACGGACTCCCAAAAAGGCCTGGCTGACACTTCGAGCCAGTTTTTCGGCGTCATTATGCACCACGTAGAATGCCGCTGGGCTTTCACTCACAGTACTGCCTGACGCGGTAATAACGTCGGTAACAAATTCGTCATAGGGTCGATTATTAGCGAACTGGCTTCGTAACCAACGCGTCATTGCGATTGTGCCATTAGACTGAATTCGTTCTCGGTCTACCCGCAGGATATCCGCCCATTTCATTGCCCAAAAGTCTGCATACTCAGGACGTGATAATAAGTTGTCAATTAGCTTCTCTCGTTTATCAAGAGATCTGTCGCTCAGAAATTCACGTGCCTCTTCAACCGTTGGCAACGTTCCGATCAAGTCTAAATAAACTCGACGCAGGAAGTCACCATCGTCCACTAATTCACTAGGTTGAATCCCTAGCAAGCTAAAACGGTCCCACACCAAGGTATCAATCGGGTTCGTCAACATTGGCCGGCGAACATCTTCTGTTTGTGGTAAACGCATTCGTGCCACCGACACTTGCCCTCGATAGCGAGCCAAGATTGCCGCTTCGCCAGGCACCGTACTTACTTGCACCAACCCATTCGAGTCGACTTCAGCGATGTCCGTTGCATTGGAAATAAACTCCGCTTCCAGCGTCACGCATCGCTTTGTACCGTCAGAATCGATGGCAAACACTTGTAGTTGTTGCCCGCTGTCGTGACGGATGCTTGCCGTAGTTGGAAATATCTCGATTCGAGTGGTCACTAGTTCATTCGGTTCATCAAGCATCGCGCCTTCCCGTAGCCATCGCAGAATCCGAGCGTACCATAGCCCACCGTTTTCGATTTTTCGACCGCCCCCATGAGGTAATTTCCCAGTTGCTTTAAGCAAAAAAAGACTCACTTCCGGTGCGGCAACATTGATTCGGCGGCCCCGAGACGCTTTGACAACCGCTGCGAAGTCAGATTCATCGTCAAAGCCGAACAAACTCAACTTGAAACCGTTCTGGCCATCAGCCTTGCCGTGGCAGCCGCCGGAATTACAAGCAGCTTTCGTAAGAATTGGTTGTATATCACGTCGGAAACTTATAGGTTGGGGATCTACGAAGTGTTGCACACGTACCTGAATAAGTTTCGTTCCAGTGCTACTAGAAACTTGGACCTCGGTTATTCCCTCACCTACCGGGCGAACAATTCCCCGTTCATTAACTACCGCAACGGCTTCGTTTTTCGAGCGATA
This sequence comes from Blastopirellula sp., assembly GCA_002733575.1. Taxonomy (GTDB): domain Bacteria; phylum Planctomycetota; class Planctomycetia; order Pirellulales; family Pirellulaceae. The sequence goes on from NVWB01000262.1 coordinate 11,710, forward strand.
TTTCGCATTGTGCGTCAAGTCGATCAAGCCATTTGCTGTATCCTGTGTCACAACTAGTTGCTGAGTGCTCTCCGGACCGACCAGCGTAAACTCTTCGGGACTCACCTTTGGCGCAGCAACAACAACCAACGATAAACATGCAATCTTAAGGAAGGCAATTATCGAAATAAGACGCAATTGAATCATACCCATATTTCTAGTACACATCACCTGCCGCCGGTGACCTCAACCTGCCAAATAACTTTCAAAACCCCAAACGGCCTTCACGCAAATTCGGCCTTCGCCGCCATGTACAAAAACCCTAAACCTTGCTAAATCATATCAGCTACTGGGCCTACACACAGCTTTATTTATCCAGAAATGCGACTCAATTTCAAAATATCCACCCATTAGATACCTGTTATTGAGTAAGAATTCGCAAGATTCTCAATTCAGCGCGTCCCGATAGCGTTAATATCCAAGACACGATCATTACGCTGCCAGTCGAGTTGGAACTATCGGCAGACGGCCAGTTCATCCACCCACACAACAATCCCTGGCAAATACCGCCAACTGGCCCGCCAGTGGTTGCAAGATGTGGTGAAACAGAAGTAGTCGCGATAACAAGAAACAAAAAAAGACCTGTCAGCGATTAACCAACAGGTCTTTTCTCAAGTGGAGGCGGCGGGGTTCGAACCCGCGTGCCGCGACATTTCCATGAAAGCTTCTACGTGTGTAGTCAACTATTTGTATTTCACCGCTTCAGGCTCCTGCTGACGGGATACCGAAGAAACTATTGAAGAACTTAATTTAGCCTTGAGCGTGCTTCACATGACTCGCAGCGATTCGGAATTGGTTACCGGTTAGTAGAGCTCTCCGACAAAACCCCAAAAACCAGAGCTACCGCTTAATTAGGCAGCTAATGCTAGATTTTCATCTGCAATTATTATGTAGTCAGCTTTTTACGTGGCCCACTGACCAACCACGACACGCCACTTACACTTCAGACTATCCGGTCGATTCCAATTCGCCCCCGAAGAGTTTTTAGTGAAAGCTGTAGGGCAGGCTGTACCTGCCGTTAGAATTGAAATCAACTCTATATTCACGTTAGGCACAGCCTGACCTACATAAAATTAGTATCGGCATCAGGTGATACAAACACTAATCTCATTCTATTCTACTCTGCAATTGTCACAGATCAAATAGGGCAGACAATTCCTCTAGTATTACTACGCAGAAAGTTCCGCAAAGTTCTTCAACACATGCAGCCCATGTTCTTGGCTTTTTTCAGGGTGAAACTGCGTGGCGTAGATATTGTCTTTCCAAATACTGGCACAGAAGGGTTCGTGGTAATCGGCTTCGATGGCCACCACATCTTTATCTTCTGGCACCACATAGTAGGAATGGACGAAGTAGAAATGGGTCAACTCTTCGATGCCTTCAAAGATGGGCGGTCGTTTGACGAACTGCGACTGGTTCCAGCCCATGTGGGGCACTTTGTATTGCCGGGGCAGATCAAACTTTACCACTTTGCCGGGTATCACGCCCAGGCCTTCGTGTTCGCCCCCTTCGTAACTCACGTCAAACAACATCTGCAAGCCCAGGCAGATGCCGAGGAAGTCTTTGCCCGCGGCGATATGATCTTTCAGTGGCTGCACCATGTCACGCTGGCGGAGTTCAGCAATGGCGTCTTCAAAGGCTCCAACTCCGGGCAGCACCAATTTATCGGCTTTGCCAATTTCAACTGGGTCGCTGGTGATGACAGCGGCGTGCCCGACTTTTTCAAATGCTTTTTGGACACTTCGCAAGTTGCCCATTTGATAATCAACAATTGCGATCATCGGTGTATTCTTCCCATTTAGAAACAGCGTGAGTGGAAGTTCTTGAACAATAGAACCACCCTTCACAGACATCCGGCAGCGCACAAGGTTCGCACTGAAAAAGACTATTGTACTTAGAGAATGTCTAGAACGTCAGTCGCCACTCAAGAATTCTTGTCAGAATGCCCCTGATTGAGAGACAACTTTTAAGAATTAAGGCACTTCTCGGTGAACTCCACCACTTTCACCGAGAAGAAATTCTATTGTCCTGTATTTGCAAGCATTCCCCAAAGTTCATTTTGGTTCAGAGTAAAGTCCTTCAAAAGTATTTCTCACGCCAAGGCGCAAAGGCGCCAAGAGTTTTACTTCAAACTTTCTTGGCGCCTTTGCGCCTTGGCGTGATATTAATTTCGTTTGCTTGAGGATTAAGCTAATTACGCACAAATAGCTGACTCTTGGTACATGTCGTTAAGACAAGAATGTATCCATAGGGTTTGCAGAGTGCAGCAAGGAGTATCTGGCGGAGTGCACCGAGAAGTGTCAGAATTAACTGGATTTTTCAGGGTACACAACCAGCTCAATCCGCCGGTTACGCTGTTGACCAGCTGCCGTGGCGCTAGAAACCACCGGGTGATTGGGGCCATGCCCGACAACAAACAGGAGTGTTGGAGACATGCGATATCGGGCCGTTAGTTCATCGACCACCGATTGAGCCATGCTGGCCGAGAGTTGATGCGACGATGTATAAGGCCGGTTGACTGGCCGGTTATCGGTGTGGCCTTCAACCCCGATCATGTTGTTCGGAAAATTCCGAGCAATCACGGCAGTGGCTTGCGTAAGTATGGCCCCAGAATTTTGAGACAAGGTATTGGTGCCTGGCTGAAACAGTTGATCGGCCGGCAGTTCAATTCGGATGACATCCCCATCCAAACGAACATGAGCACCTGCGATATTTATCTTGGAAACATACTGCTGCAAACTATTATTCGGATTGATAGAGGCTCCGCCTCGATGTCGAGTCGAGGCTTCTAGCACGTTGACTTTATTGGAAGTATCAGTCACCATTTGCTGCGATTGTGCCAATTGGTTGGCGGTATCGCCCAGTTGTTTTTTCAGCAGTGAAACTTCGTCTTGCAGAATTTTTGATTGCTGTTGTGACTGCGCTAGTTGGCTGTGCAGATCTTGATTATTGGCATCCAGTCCTGAAGCACGATTCTGGTATTCGGAAATTTGCGCCGCTTGTTTTTGATAGGCGTCAATTTGAGCCTGTTTATATTGCAAATTGCGATTACAGCCCAGCGTCAAAGCGATGAGCGTTAGCAGAGTCAATTGTAATGGGAGGAAACGCATAGCGAGCCTGTCGGCAGGATGGCGGATAAACTTGAGCCAGATTACCACTGGCAGCGCGAAGATAATACCAAGCTATCGCTAGCAAGGCAAGGCCGTTTTATCAGAAGAAAGGCCAGATGCTAGCAGTATTTCGCTATCCAGAACGGTACGCGTATTTTCTAGCCAAGCGTGCTGCGGATAAATTCCATAAAACCGTTTGATGAAATGGCGACCAGCCTGAGAATGACAGTGCGATTCCCAGCCGCAGCGCTGCAATAACCGTTCCGATATTCGAGCGTTCGAGAGTTCACAAACCACGGCATCGGCCTTACGAATTTCGGCGATTCTGTCTAACACCTCCGCGGCCCTGCGAACGGTTTTCAACGTGGTCTGCTTGGTGGAACTCACGTAGGCCAAATTAATATAGCCAGACGTGCCCAGCGGAACATTGTAATAGAGCTTGCAAGAATCACCCACGGCGTGTGCATGCTTCCAACGACCCAGCGTGGCAATTTCAACGCGTGAAATCATCTTCGGCCAAGGACGAAAATGAATGGCCTGGAGCTGACCCTGTTCAATTTCGATCACTCCATAACGACGGCCTTGAATCGATGCTCTCGATTGCTTTAAGTCGGTGATGGTTTGAAATGGGTAGTGCATAGTGTTTAGTGATACTTCGGGTTGAAATTGTGAACAGAACACCGGTCGTCGGGTGCCACTGTCTTCGCCAGTGTGAAGTGCAGGTAATCTTTGGGTACCCCAGTTTGCT
>NVWB01000036.1 GCA_002733575.1 Blastopirellula sp.
AGGAGGAACCGCGATTACACTTCCTCCTCGCTCACACTTCGGATTAAGATTGTGAACTCTATCACTACCGGCTAGCCACGTAAACCTTCAGTGACCGATCTGGCATAATGAACTTCCCAGATGCCGGTGGGCGTGGTCCGTTTAGGTCGGGGAACACATCGGCTGGGGTCTCAGCGGCGGTGTCGATGAATAATCGCCAGCTTGTACTTTTGGCGACCGGGGGCAAGATGAATTGCTGCGGCGATGCACTGGCATTCATTACAAACAACACATCACGGCCCAGTAATTTAGTGCGCCCATTGCTGACATGCGGAGACGCCAACAGACAAGTCAACGCAGACTCTCCGCCGTTCCAATCGACTGCCGTACCGAGTGCGCTGTACCAGTTAACGTCGTTTAAACCGCGGCGTCCGGTCGGGGCTCCACTGAGGAAATGCTCCTGGCGTACCGTAGGTTCATCTCTCCGGAAGGCAATCAACGCCCGGACGAAACGACGCATCTCAGTATTCTTATCGACCAGCTTCCAGTCCATCCACGAGAGTTCGTTGTCTTGGCAGTATGAGTTATTATTGCCCCCTTGGGTCTTGCGGCACTCATCGCCCATCAAAATCATCGGCACGCCTTGCGAGAGCAATAGCGTACTAAACATATTTTTGATTTGGCGATTGCGCGTATTCGCGATACTTTTACGCCGCGTTGGTCCTTCGACACCGTAGTTGTAACTGATGTTGTGGTTGTCGCCATCATTGTTGTCTTCACCGTTCGCTTCGTTATGTTTTTCGTTGTACGACACCAAGTCGTTCATCGGGAAACCATCGTGCGAAGTGATGAAGTTAATACTGTGATACGGCTGACGTCCGCCTGGTTGATACAAGTCGCTCGAACCAGCAAGTCGCGTAGCCATTGGGCCAATCTTGCCAGGGTCGCCACGCCAGAAGGAACGAATATCGTCACGGTAACGACCATTCCATTCAGCCCAACGATGATTGGCGAATGAACCCACCTGGTAAGCACCAGCAGCATCCCAGGCTTCGGCAATGATTTTGGTGTCAGACAACAGCGGATCTTCCGCAATGGCATCCACCAGCGGCGGATTCGGCACCAAGTTGCCGTGACGATCACGGCTTAAAATAGATGCCAGGTCAAAGCGGAAACCATCGATATGATAGTTGTGTACCCAATGCCGCAGGCAATGGAAGATCATCTCACGCACAATCGGATGATTTCCGTTGACTGTGTTTCCACAGCCAGAGTAATTTTTGTAATGGCTACCGCCGTTGGCCATCATGTAATAGACGGAGTTCTCCAATCCTTTGAAACTCAGGATTGGGCCCTTCTCGTTGCCTTCACAGGTGTGATTGAACACTACGTCCAAAATCACTTCAATACCTGCCTGATGCAAGGCCTTGACCATTTGTTTGAATTCGTTGACCTGGGCGCCTGGTTTTTTGCTTGCAGCATAGCCACGATGCGGAGCAAAGAAGGCCATCGAATCGTAGCCCCAGTAGTTCGTCCGATCAGGCTTGTCGCCGGTCATCATGTCCATGATCGGGAACTCATGCACCGGCATCAATTCAACCGCGGTCACGCCCAATGATTTCAGATACGGAATTTTCTCGATCACGCCGAGGTACGTGCCAGGGTTCTCGACGCCCGAGTTTTTATTGGCGGTGAACCCTTTGACGTGCATTTCATAGATAATCGTTTCCGACATATCACGCTTGAGATGGCGGTCGCCTTCCCAGTTGTATTGATCATCAACCACCACGCACTTCGGTGGGCGAACAATACCGTCGTCGGAATACTGGAAAGTTCCAGCCAAGGCTTTGGCATAAGGATCGATCAAACGAGCCCGGCCATCGAATAGCATCCCGTTATCTGGATCATAAGGGCCTTCGGCTTGAAAGTGATAGAGTTGCCCCTCTTTGACGTTCGGAACAAAAACGCTCCAGATATCTCCCCAGCGGTCAGTCTCTCGGTTGAAGTCAATGATTTCGTCAGGTTCACGGTCATCAACGTCTTTATAGAGCAACAATCGCATAGCAGTAGCCGAACGGCTGAAGATCACGAACTGGACACCCCGTTCGTGTAACACAGCCCCATAAGGCAAAATATGCGTGAATTGTAATTCTGGATGTGGGTGAGCCATAAGCATTGGTAGCGGCCTACTTCTTCTCGGTTGCTAATCTGGGTATGTGGAAATCTCGAAATTGAGAATTAAAAAATACCACCCTAAATCAGATTAGGCCGCGAAAACCGCTCCTTGTCTTCCTGTTTTTATAAACTGAACGCTTGTTGTATCATCTGGTTAAACAATAGCTTACGGAAAAACTCGGGGTTCTAGGTTGCCTCTAACAATTGAGTGAATCCTGACACGGTTTTCCGGACGATTCTAGCCCCCTTGGGCAAAAAAGACACGGTAATCGCTCCAGGCCCTAATATCGGCATAATTCAACGCATTAACAGGTCTGTAAAGCTCTAGCGTGTGACTCGTTGACAAAACCCGCAAAGGGCGAGAAAATTACCTTTCCATTCCCCCAACCTACAAGGACTTGGCAAACTCCATGGCTAAAGCGACTTACAAAGATGCTGGTGTTGATTTAGATGTCTATGCAGAATCAATGTCGCGGCTGCCCAAGTTGGTAAAGCGAACCTATAGCCCTAGGGTCATGCAGCTCGATGGCGGTTTTGCTGGACTGTTTCGGTTAGATTTCGCCAATAAGCTATTCGCCCGAAATTATGAAGACCCGGTCCTTATCTCCTGCACCGATGGTGTTGGCACCAAACTAAAAGTAGCGGTCGAAGCCAATCGACACCACACCGTGGGCATTGATCTAGTGGCCATGTGCGTCAACGACGCGATATGCTGCGGGGCCGAACCGCTGTTCTTCCTTGATTATGTGGCAATGGGCAAAGACGACCCTAACTTACTGGAACAAATAGTCACCGGAATCACCGAAGGCTGTTTGCAAGGTGACAGCGCCCTGATCGGTGGCGAGACCGCGATCATGCCTGATATCTACCAAAAGGGCGATTACGACATGGCCGGGTTTTGCGTCGGCGTGGCCGAAAGCAAAAACTTGATCGATGGCAGTGCCATCGAAGATGGCGATGTAGTTCTCGGAATCGCATCGAGCGGATTGCATTCCAATGGATACAGTTTGGTTCGCAAAGTAGTGTTTGAGATCGCCGGTCTCTCGGCAGACGACTATGTCGAAGAACTCGGCATGACCGTGGCCGATGCATTGTTAGAACCAACGAAAATCTACGTTCAACCGATGCGCAAAGTCTTCACGCATTACAAAGTGAAAAACGTCGTTCACGGAATCGCCCACATCACCGGCGGTGGATTAGCAGAGAACCTAGAACGCATTCTGCCTAAGAATGTTGACGTCACCCTCGACCGCTCAAGCTGGCCTGTGCCGAAAGTCTTTTCATGGATTCAACGCCTGGGCGAGATCGAACCATCCGAAATGGACCGCGTCTTCAACATGGGCCTCGGCATCGCCATGTGCGTTAGTTCTTATTACGCTAATCACGTGAAAGCTATCTTAGAAGAAGCTGGCGTCGATGTGTTTGAGATTGGGAAGGTGAGTGCCGGTAGTGGGAAGGTGACGGTGAGTTAATGCCTTACTGTCTTATTCCGTAATCGGTTTTCTTAACTCACCGTTGACATAGATCTGGTTTACGCCTTTGACATCGATATGGTCCTTTATCTGGACTGGTCCATAATCAGACTTTAAACCATCAGATTCAAAGAAGAGTACACCACAATCAATGATTAACCCATATGGAGAGTCTGTAAGACTATACTCATTTTTTGTAGGATCACTTTCATCACTCAGAATATGACATCTACTAACACTTCCACCTTCCACTTCAGGCCAGGTCACTAAATATCCATCGAAGTTATGCTGGACAGGAAATTGAGTTTTTTGCGAAGTTAGGCATGGTTCGTCCGAGACAGCGGTGGTTGCTAGACCTAAATGCTCTGCAAGAAATTCAAGATCATCTTCTGCGATTTCCTCTAAGATATCATTCGACTTTTTAAAGTAATCTAGAAAACTGGTTGTACACCAGAACACTGCATCAGGGTCATGAACAAATTGAATAATTTGACCATACGTTCCTTGGTCTGTAGGATCTGAATCAAAATGAAGGATATCACTTCCTCCATTAAATTCCGCAAATCCCAGCCATTTACTATGCCTTAAAAAGTGTGCCTGAACCTGAGGTTCTCGATTATACACCTTGCCGTCATCATACCATTCAGAGTACAGCTTCTCATCATAGGGCTCAAACATTTGCCATAACTTTAGAGTCTCATCAATCGATAAAAAGTAATAGGGGATAGGCTGGTCCTCATCTCCTCCAAAAAACCAATCCTGATTTTCATATGAGCCATTCGAGATACGCCATAAGTCTTTGAGTGAATCATCGACTTCGATACCTGTGACTTTGGCAATAGAGGCAATCTGCTTTTCAGTAGCAGGGGGACAGGTCTTTAATTTTCCGCCAAGCTGTTGATAGATTGCAGACAGCCGATCAAATTCAGTCTGAACAGTAGTCAAAGCGAGAACTCCTTGAAATCTAACAAATAGAGAGCAGAGACGTTTCCTAAGAAGCCTTCAGCTCCTCAATTTCCGCTTTGCAGTCGGCTATCAGTTGTTCGTATTTGGCCACTTCGCCTGGCTCATCTTCTTGTTGTTTGGCGCCGGATAGTTGTTGGGAGATTTTTTGGATTCGCTTGCGTAGCACTTCGATTTTCTTCTTGGCCTTCTTGTCCATCGATTTATCCATAAAGAGGTGCGAGTTGAAAGACCTGTAGTTTAACTAGTTCGAGCTAGTAAATCACTACCAGTGGTAGAAGAAAGTTTTCTTGGTTGATTTCGCCTGAACATGATTTACAGTTTTTTAATCAATGCCGCGTTTGAGACTGTTTCTCTTCCAAGAAATAAAATCGACAAACGGGCACTGACAAGCAGACCACCCTACGAGATTTCTTGGGGTTCGCCAAACCAGAATAGTGTAAACCACACAACTATATTCTCTCTTTTAAGCAAAACCATCTATTACCACTAAGGCACGAAGACACAAAAAAATTTGAGTTCAGACTTTTCCTTAGTGTCTTAGTGCCTTGGTGGTTGCCTCCTTTTTCCTTCCTTCGCGTGAGAATCCATTTTTCGACAAGATGAACATGATTCACAGGATAAGTTTTGTAGCCCAACCCTCTGTGTTCCTCCGTGCCTCTGTGTTTAAAACTCCTTCCTTCTTCCCTTCCTTGGCGCCTTTGCGGCTTTGCGTGAGACATCTTTTAAAGGAATTTATGAAGATGATTTGAAGTTCGATAACGGTTTTGATGACGACATTATTATCGGGTAGAAGCTTGAAAGTGGTGGAGTTCACCGAGAAGTGTCGATAAATCGACGACAATTCCATATTCTGTGTAACCTAGTGTACAGCCAGGGCATCTTAGACAGAGTTATCATTATAAGTTGAAGGGCTAGAGAGACTTACGTGTATTCTATTTTTGGATTATCTCTTGGTCTAGGTATTGTTGGGAGCAAGCCAGATGTCGGAAAAAATTTGGTTTCTGAAAAGCTGTAAGCTGTTTGAAAACCTCACGCCAGAGCAGATGCATCGTTTGGAACTTTGCAGTCGAATTCGTAATTATGCGAAACGATCTCCGGTCTATTTGCCTGCCGAACAGGCCGATGACGTGTTGCTGCTAACTCGTGGTCGGGTAAAGATTTGTCATCTGACCAGCGAAGGTAAACAATCGATTCTGGCATTCATTGAGCCGGGCGAATTGTTTGGCGAACTGGCAATTTTAGATGCTGGTACTCGCGAAGAGTATGCGGAAGCGGTCGAGAAGACGTCCATTGTTTCAATTCCCAAACAAATGATTCAACAGTTAATGGAACAGCATGCCGAGCTTTCGCTGGGCATCACCAAGCTGATGGGATTGCGGCGGATGCGAATTGAGAAGCGGGTCAAGAACTTGCTGTTTCTATCTAACCGCGAGCGACTCAGCCATCTGCTGTTAGAATTGGTTGAGCAATATGGAAAGTTGACCGACGCTGGGATCGAGATTGCCATCAAACTCTCGCATCAAGACTTGGCCAATATCATCGGTAGTACCCGAGAAACGGTTACCGTAGTTCTGGGCGAACTTCAGGCAGAGAAATTGCTGACCATTGGTCGACGCAAAATTGTGCTGACCGCCATTCATCAATTGGCCCAATCAGTGCAAGCACCGGTGCCACGACTTCCTCAGCCAGAGCAAGAGACCATGCAATTGAGAACATCGCTGCGAACCGGTTTCTCTTCCTGAATTTTTTTGTGCGATGTGGTCTATTTAACCGACTTGGGCTTCACCTGAGTCTATAATTCTAAATACACTAGTTCATTGATTGCGATAGATAATCGGCTAACTGACGCTTAATTGAGTAGAGCGAATGACCTCGAAAAAGAAATCATGGAACCCTTGCCCGAAAGGCGAACTGTCGAACTTGGCAGCACGCTTAGGCTGCAAACGTCGGATGTCGGCAATGTGCCTGGCGATGTTCTACGGTGGTTCTGCGAGTTTGGTTTTGCTGTTTGCGATGGTCGGGTACACGTTGCTTGGAACAATGGGTCTCTCTGAGCTCGAATGCAAAACGGTGCAAACCCACTTGGTAGAATACCGGGCCAATGATTTGGATACCCGGTTCTCAAACTCCATCGAGCACCATCTAAATAAATGTGGGCATTGCCGAAAGAAATACGATGCCATGCGTGACGAACGGGTGAGCATGGCCTGGCATCAGCGGTAAAACGTTGCTCTTCTGTTCTAGCGTTTGCCCGCAGTTTTCTGATCGTTGAGGCTCCAGTCGTAATCGGCATACGAGATGGTGACATTGCCTGATTGAATGAACTGGGCAGTCGCTGGTGAGAGATACGGCGTAATGGTTTTGAGTTGTGCGGTTTGGTTGCTGCCGAAGTCTTCGGCAAACCATTTGAGAATCGATGAGAGAACCACTGTTTTGGTAGATGGGTTGTAGGAGAAGTTTTCTCGGTTGGCAAAGAAGACCTGGCTGTTGTCTTGCAGTTGTTGTTCAAGTTGTGCGGCAGTGTAGGCTTCGTTGCGTAGACGTGGGCAACTGTGTGAGGCACAGACAATGGCGAAGTGAATTCGTGGTTCTTTAAGAGGGCGTAATATTTTGTGTTCGATCTGGTCGAGTGACGAGGCTTCCGCTCCGACTTGAAGCAGCAGATCATGCCAGATGTTGTAGCCATAAATTTTGGCAGTGTGATTGCGAATGCTGGTAGTAGGATAGACTCGCAAGATGCCTTCCACGGTGACCGCATTATAGGCGTTGATCCAAAATGCCAGTTGGGCCGGTTTGCTGGCAGGCAAACTGCGACTGGCCCGCGAGAGATGATGGAGATAAGCGGTCAGCAATTGGCGATCAGCGGAAGCCTGATTCCACGCGGTGTAGTTGACGTTGCCAGTGGCATCGACATATTTCTTGAGCAACTGATCCCATGGCTGGTGATTGATGCGATCCATCGAGACCTGATCGGCGACTGGCCACTTTTGCCCAATCGTGGTTTTAGGGCCGGCGAGAGCCATTGAGGCAAACTGAGAAACAAACAGGGTAATGATCAAATATCGCATCTTACAATTCCTTTTGAATGATTTTCCGTCCGTATTTGTTGAAGCCACTTCTGCTAGAATTTGAGCGGTCCTTGAACTTCTGAATTGTGTCTGAAATGCAAAGATGTGTTGGTATGGCGGCATACAATGGAGCAGAATTTGACGTTTTTTATCCACCGGATTTACTTGCGATGTGTGTGCCGGCCAAATATCGGGTGACAGCGATGACGATTCCGGAGTTGGCTTTGCTTCAGGATCAAACGTATTCGGAACGTCGTCGGTGTGGCCGAAGGCCATCAGAGGATACAGCGGTCAGGTTTGCTACGCACTTTCTACCGTATTTGCACTTCATTTGATCGACTAACGTCGACCCCGACGTCGTTTTGAATGAGCGTAATTAGGTGGCATGCGTTAGCCAAAACCGACATCGCGGCCACCTACATTAGGTAATTCCCACCCAAAGTGAATCTTCAAAACAGGCATTTCGAGCTTGAACCAGCAGGAACTGCTTTATAACAGCGGTATTTTGCCCGTTGTTGACGGTTTTTCATCTGGGTGATAAATTAATAGATTCAATTCCTGTGTCGTTCCCTCACTAGGAGGGTGTCTCTCACAAGAGACGCACAGAAATTCGCTGCATGAGATCAATGGAACTCATGCTTAGTTACAGTAAATTGTGAATCTGCCGCACACTGCAAGCGAAGTGAGGTGTGTGGGAAAGTTGGATCACAATTTATCGGGTATCGCTTCGTTGCACAAACTTCGGTTTGTGCCCTGGTTTGTTTTGGCTTGCCGGGTATCGCCGCTGGAAGTAACTGAGTCATGGTTTGAAGTTTGGTTCTCTGCAATTTTTAACACCTATTTTTAAGGAAAAGCCTTATGTCTGCTGATGCGAATCAGATCGTAAAAGAGCTTGTCGAAGCTGGTATTCACTTCGGTCACCGCACGAGTTTGTGGAATCCGAAGATGCAACCGTACATCTACGCAAAGAAAAACCAAATTCACATCATCGATGTGCGTGAAACGATTCGTGGTTTGTTGCGTGCTAAAAAATACATGTCTCAAGTTTCCGAAGGTGGTAGCCTTATCTTGTTTGTCGGAACTAAACGACAAGCGGGTCAAGCGATTGAAGCCGAAGCGGATCGATGCGGCATGCCGTTCATCAACGAGCGTTGGCTCGGGGGAACGTTGACCAACTTCCGCACCATTCGTAGTCGTCTTTCTCGTTTGGAGCAACTCGAAAGCATTCGTGAAGGCGATGAGCTATCGAAGTATTCAAAGAAAATGCAATCTTCTTTGAATCGTGAATACCGCAAGATGTTCCGCAACTTGAACGGTATGCGATCCATGAACCGCTTGCCTGAAGCGATGGTGATTGTTGATCCTAAGAAAGAACGCAACGCAATTCGTGAAGCACAAAAGCTGGGTATCACTACTATCGGTTTGACCGATACCGATTGTGATCCAGATGACATCGATTTGCCAATTCCAGGTAACGATGATGGAATTCGTTCCATCGAATTGTTCCTGAAACACATGGCAGACGCTGTGATTGATGGCAAGCACAATGCCGCCATGCAAAACAAAGACGCTGGTAAATCTGGCAAACCTGGCAAAAAATAAGCATAGGGTGCCGCAGCGATAATTCAAAATTCGCTCGCGGCAACCACTTCCTATTAATCTACATTTCACACAAATACAAACGACCAACGGGAGATAGAGATATGGCTGGAATTACGGCCGCAGCGGTGAAGTCGCTTCGTGATAAGACCGGACTTCCCATGATGGAGTGCAAAAAAGCACTTACAGAAACTGGTGGAGATGAAGAAGCTGCGATCCAAGCACTGCGTGAGCGTGGCGAAAAACTATTAGGCAAACGGGCCGATCGTGCAACCGACTTCGGTCGAATTGGTGTTTACGCCGATATCGAATCTGGCGTGGGAGCCATGGTTGAATTCAAGTGCGAAAGTGCTTCGGTTCAGCAACTGGAAGAGTTCATCGAACTAACCGATGACTTGGCCAAAGTTTTGGCAACCGGTTCTGGTGCTGCCAATGGAGAAGAGCTATTGGCTCAAGCTTCGACCATCAAAGATGGTCAGACGTTAGGTACCATCAAGGACGAAATGTTCAACCGTATCCGTGAAGTATTCAACATTGGCCGAATGGTTCGTGTTGCAGGTGCTTGTGGTGGATACAGCCATAATTCTTCAACCGTTGCTGGCGTATTGCTAGAAGTTGAAGGTGGTAACAATGAAGCTGCTAAAGACATTAGCATGCACGTTGCAGCGATGAACCCTTCGGCTTTGGTTGTTGAAGATTTAGATGCGGATGAAGTGGCCAAAGAAAAAGGCATTTTGACGGAAGCTGCCAGAAGCGAAGGCAAGCCTGAACCTATCATCGAAAAGATGGTCGAAGGCCGCATGCGTAGCTACTACGCTCAAACCGTTTTGCTGGAACAACCTTTTGTTAAAGACGACAAAATGACCGTTCGTAAGCATGCTGAAGCCCATGGCATGAAAGTCAACAAGTTCCATCACTGGGTACTTGGCGATGACCAACCAGCAGGCGAAGCTGCTGCTGAGTAGTCAGTCGCTCTTCAATTTGATCACAAAAATCCCCGTTGAGAACCAATCTTAACGGGGATTTTTTTGTGCAGTCTTCTAGAACTGCAATGCTTAACCTGTCGGAATAAATGACTTCGTTTAGTCCTCAGATCAATTAATCACCCTGTAGATGCAACTGTTCACTTCCCGTCTGGCACTAGTAAACAGGGGGATTATGCTTATTTCTGCTTGAGAATTCATTTTTTACAATGAACCGTTTGGCGCGCTTTGCTGGTTTGGGTTACAATAGTTGCTGATCATCAAAGTTTTCCTACTCGAATTACTCTTCTTCCATTCAGGCTTTAGTACAACCATGATGCAATATCTTTCTCGGCAACTCCGTTTTGGCTGGTTACACTTTGGGTCAATTGTCTGCTTGGTACTTTGCTCGCCTTTGTTTGCTTTGGCTCAAGAAGCTGAAGAGGCGGAAGCAGAGCCGAGCTGGTCGATGGGGTATATCTTGACCTTTTTGTTGATAGTCGTTGGCGTGGGTGCGGTTGGATTTGGTTCCAATCGAATCATCCAAGAATCACGTCTGAAGCAGCAAGCCGAAAATGCAGAGCGTAGCAAAGCTGGCTAGTTCTTAAGAAGCACGCTATTGCTGAGCAATCAATTTGTGATAAACATCAACGGTTTGCTGCGCTACTTCGGCGGAGTTAAACTTTTGATGTACGGTTCGGCAGCCAGAGAGCCCTAGCTCGTGGGTTGCACTTCGATCTGATAGCAACAGTGCCAATTGCTTGGCCAATTCTGATGTGTCATCTGGCGGAACTAAAATGCCACCGCCGGTTGCGGTGATCAATTCAGGGAAAGCCCCATGCTGCGGTTGCACTACAGGTACACCTGCTGCCAGGGCTTCTAATACGAACAGCCCTTTCGGTTCGTGATACACGGTCGGAACCGACAGCACATCGAGCGACTGTAGAAATTCAAGCTTGCCAGATCGGTCAACACTGCCTGCGTATTCAAACGACGATTCGAGTCCGGCGTCTTTTAGTTTTTTGAATTGCTGATCGGCATACGCTTGGTCTTTGGCACCTAACCAGCCCGCGATTTTCAATAGGGCCTCGTCCATTTCTGGCTGCAGCTTTAATTCAATAAACGCATCGACCAACTGGTGCAGGCCTTTTTCAGGAGCGAGTCGGGCCAAGTAGCCAATGGTCGGCGGATGGGATTTGATGGGATTGCGTTGTTCGGCTGCGTCTAGCGGCAAGTCGGCGGTTTCAATTCCCAGCGGCACTAGTGAAAATTTATCAGCAGGAATGCCAAACAGTTCTGACATATAATCGGCATAGTACTGGCTAAACACGATAAATTGATCAACATGGGGAACGAGTTCACGGATTTGCGTTAGACATTTTTGCTTGAACGGTTCGGCCAAGTCGTTCATGAAAATGTCATCCCCTTGCAGGGTCACAATCACCGGGCAGTCTAATTTTTTCTTGATTGCCGGCAAGCAGCCAGCGATTAACATGTTCGATAAATTAATCACATCAGGTCGAATGGAATCGGTGAGCCACGAGACCAAACGCAGGGCCTCTTTTCGTTGATTGCCTTCGGTTCCCTTGAGCATTGATAGGGTAAGTGCGCCTAACTGTTTGGCATCGGTATTGATATTGCCGGAAGTAGCCCAGCGAATGATTTTGGGCGAATCAAGCCAGCGAGTGAGAAAGCCGGGCAGGAATCGGTAGCCGGGTACCGTTTGTTCTAAGTAAACGTTGATGCCGCCGTAGAATACTTTTTCATCACTAACATTTTCTTCATCGGTGCGAATCGGAGTGTACGTGGGAATCAGATGAATGTCTTGCCCGGCCCTGTACATCGCGGCAGCCACTGAGTTGTCTCGCATACAGCTCCCACAATACATACCTGCCCCGCCAGAGGTGATGTACGCAATTGTGAGTGGCTGATTGTTCATAAGGCAAAATGGCAAATAATTTTAATGGATGGGTTGATTGATTATCGCAGTTCTCGTTGTGTCTGGCTAGGAATCACATTGAGTTGCACTCTCTTTCTTTCGGGTGACCCAAAAAATCACGAGCATGATAAAAACTGCAAGTGAAACCCAACGTGTAGGACCAGCTATGAAAACTATGGCTCCATTGAATGCCATGAATAAGAAGAACCCTACTATCCAGCGTTGAACGATCACTTTAGTTGCCCTGTGAACAGGTGCCATCCACCACCAGCAGACATCTGCGAACCAAACGATAGCCATCAGGTAATTGATATAGATTCCACCTCCCCAGCGGATACCGATGGCATCATACGTTTGCCTGGCGGTTTCTTGATAGGCAAGCTCATGGCTCCAATGGTGGTAGAACTGAAAAGCTCCCACAATGTGGATCAAAAACAAGAGACAACCGGTGCTCCATAGAGCTCTGGCTGATGAATCCCATTTTTTTTGACCATCCGCGAAGCGATTTCCGCATAACACCAGCACCAAACAGGCAAGAGCCAAGCGAATCGACCATCGGGTTACTAGTTCATCAATATTCATAAGAAACGCTATTTTACACAATGACTGACCCACATGGGCCAGACCATGGATTCAAAACAGGCTTTCTTTGAATAAATAACGCTATAAACATATACAATAGATAGACTTATGGCTAATTCATGCTACATTTTGTCTTGAATCGAAAATTCTAGCTTCCCCCTATCGGAAGCGAGTGGAAATGCGTAGAATTGCGAGTTTCCCACCAAGTACCTACAGACTACAGGGAAGGGCACCGAAAAGATGCCAAAGCAAAAAACACATAAGGGAACCAAGAAACGGTTCCGCTTGACAGCTAATGGAAAGCTCAAGCATCGATGCAGTGGCACCAGTCACTTAGCATCTCGCATGACACACAAGCGTAAACGTAACCTACGTGGTACAACGGTTTTAAAGACTGTAGACACTGTGCGTTTAGTTGAAGCTTTGTGCCATAACAGCTACTAAAGAACTATTACTATTTATTGACAAGTGCACGGGTAGTAACGCTTTATTAGATTGCTAATAAAGGGCCTAGTGGACCGATTACAGGTGACAGAATGCGAACTAAAAAAGGTTCATCGCGGACCCAATCGAAGAAACGCTTATTCAAAAAAGCCAAAGGCTTCCGTGGTGGTCGCGGTACATTACTGCGAACTGTTAAAGAAACACTCGTCCGAGCAGGCGTGTTTGCCTATCGAGATCGTAAGGTCCGCAAGCGTGTATTCCGCAAATTGTGGATCGTTCGTTTGAACGCAGCCGCTCGACAACATGGCATTCGCTATAGCCAATTTGTCTATGGCCTGAAGAAATCCGGAATTGAACTCAATCGCAAAATGCTTTCTGAGATGGCAATTCACGATCCTGCTGGGTTTGATTCTGTCTGTGAGGAAGTCAAAGCTGCCTTGGCTGCTTAAAGACTGAAAAGTCTATCGAACCTTCGAAGGGATTTTACCGTCCAAACTAAGCCGCCGAGTCAACTCGGCGGCTTTTTGTTTAGAGTTCTTAACCAAAACGCAAACGAACAAGTCTCATGTCGATCAACGATTTCATCAAACAACTAGATACCCTGGTAGAGTCTGCCGCTGAGCAGTTCAATTCGGCGATTGAAAAACTCGACAAAGATATACTAGAGAATGCTCGCATCGAATTCCTGGGCGCCAAAAGCGGCAAACTCAAGTCGGCCCAAAAGGGGCTCGGCAAGGTCGAAAAAGCAGACAAACCAGTTGCCGGCAAAAAATTCAATGAAGTCAAACAAAAGCTAGAAGGCCTGTTCCAAGCGGCCATTGAGCAAATCGAAAAATCGAGGTCTTCAACGGAAGTCAAAGAACAATTCGATGTCACGCTGCCTGGCACACGCATCTCAACAGGGCATGTTCACCCGATCACACAAACGATTGAAGAACTGAAAGACATCACCGGCAGACTTGGCTTCACCGCTGTCGAAGGACCAGAAATCGAAGACGACTGGCACAACTTTGAAGCGTTGAATATCTCGCTAGAACATCCGGCCCGAGATCCACTGGATAACTTCTACTTGCAAACGGCGGAAAAAAACACCGGCAAAGATAATCTACTACGCAGTCAAACTTCGACCGTGCAAATTCGGGTCATGGAAGATACGAAACCGCCTGTCCGAATTGTATCACTGGGCCGCGTCTATCGACCTGATGAAGTCGATGCGACCCACTACGCGATGTTCCATCAAATCGAAGGCCTGATGATTGACACCGATGTCACGATGGCCGATTTAAAAAGTGTTTTGTTGCTGTTCGCCAAAACCTATCTTGGCGATGATGTCGAAATTCGCTTCCGACCTTCGTTCTTTCCATTCACCGAACCAAGTGTGGAAGTCGACATGCGTTGGCGAGGCATCTGGCTTGAGTTTGGCGGCGCTGGCATGGTCGATCCGAATGTACTTCGCAGTGTTGGCTACGACCCTGAAGAAGTCTCTGGCTTTGCCTTTGGGTTAGGAGTCGAACGACTTTGCATGGGCCGTCATGGCATCAACGACATTCGCTACTTATACGACAACAACGTGCGATTTCTTTCGCAGTTTTAAGCTTCAGTTTCTTCGCAACTCATTGAATCCAACTTTTGTGTTCACGCAATTGAACACGCGATAAATAAAAAGGTCGACAGAATACCATGATCGTCTCTTGGAATTGGCTGAAAGATTACCTGAAACTTGAAATGTCGGAAGCCGAGCTGACCGAAAAGCTCACCATGGCCGGCTTAAACTTTGAAGGTGCCGAGACCATCGGCGAAGACCGCGCGATTGACTTGGAAGTGACCAGCAACCGGCCTGACTGGCTAGGGCACATCGGCGTGGCCCGAGAAATTGGCGTGCTGTATGACCTCGAATCTTCGTACGGAAAAGCCGAAGTCGCGCAGAGTGGACCAGCTATTGATGCCCAACTGGAAGTTGTGATTGAAGCGGAAGACTTTTGCCCTCGCTACATTGCCCGCGTGATTCGTGGCGTCAAAGTTGGGCCAAGCCCTGCGTGGCTGGCCGACCGCTTGACCACCATGGGCATCAGCGTAATCAACAACGTGGTCGACATTACCAACTACGTTTTAATGGAATCGGCCCAGCCGCTGCATGCGTTTGATCTGGCCAAACTTTCTGGCGATAAGATTACAATTCGTAGTGCCAAAAAAGGCGAGAAATTTGATGCATTGGATCACAAGGTCTATGACTTGCTTGAATCCGACTACGTGATTGCGGACGCCAACGGACCAGTGGCACTCGCCGGCGTCATGGGTGGGGCCTCATCTGAAGTGACCGAAAGCACGACTGATCTTTTGATTGAAGCAGCCGACTTTGCCGCACTACCAGTACGCACAACTTCACGCAGATTGAAGCTGCGAAGTGATTCTTCGTATCGATTCGAACGTGGCGTCGATCCTGAAATGATTGACTGGGCCAGTCGCCGTTGCTGCGAGTTGATTTTAGAAATCGCAGGCGGCCAAGTCGACGAAGGTTCAATCTATGCTGGCAACAAACCAGAGCCACGTGAGAGCGTGACGTTGCGGTATTCGCTATTGAAACGAATTCTTGGCATTGATGTGCCAGAAGAGCAAGTGCATCGCATCCTTGAACAACTGGGCAACGCCAAAGATTCGCACGATGGTGCAAGCATCACGGTCATTCCGCCAACTTGGCGTAGAGATTTAACGCGTGAAATTGACTTGGTAGAAGAAGTGGCCAGAGTCTATGGCTACGATAAAATCCCTGCCGACAAAGCGGTGAAAATGGCCGCTTCGCATAAAAGCGATGAAGACCGTGTCCGCGATAAAACACGTATGACCATGATTGCTGCTGGCTTCAACGAAGCGGTGACGCGAAGCGTAGTGAGTCAAGCTTGGGCCAACGCTTTCCAAGGCTGGAGCACTGCCGAACCGCTACAAACCAGCGTGCCGATGCTTCGGGGTGAAGACCGCTTGCGATTGAGCCTGATGCCAAGTTTATTGGGTGCCAGACGCAGCAACGAGAAAGTGGGCAACCAAGAGATTGAACTTTACGAGATTGCTAAAGTTTATCTGCCGAAAACAGGCACATTGCCTGATGAGCAATACGTGGTCAGTATTTCGAGCGGGAAAGACTTCTATGGCTTGAAAGGCGTGATCGAAGCTTTAGTGGCCCAGTTAAATCCGAACATCAAGGTGGATGCCGCTGCTTATGAGAACTCGTTCTTTGAGCAAGGCCGTGGCTGCCAGTTAAGTATCGATGGCAAACAGCTAGGATACCTGGGTCAAGTCAGTACCCAGACCGCGAAATCGTTTGATCTGCAATCCGTGTCAACCGTGGCAGAAATCAAGTTCTCGACTTTGCAGAAAATTGCCCAACTGATTCCAAAGCACCAAGAGTTCAGTAGCTACCCTACGATGTCGCTCGACTTGAATATGATTGCTGAGGAAGCGACCACGTGGGCCGATCTTGAGAAGACGGTAACACAATCTGGCGGCGAACTGCTTGAGTCGGTCGAGTACCGCGAAACGTTTCGGAATGAAAAGAAAGACGGAGCGGGCAAAAAACGGATCTTGTTTTCTCTCGTCTTACGATCATCAGATCGAACATTAACCGGCGAAGAAGCCGAGTCGGCCAGAGATCAAATTGTGGCTGCCTGTGAAAAAGAACATGCCGCGAAATTGCTTGGCTAATTCTTTATTCTAGCTGGCAGCGATGACGATTCCGGAGTTGGCTTTACTTCAGGATCAACCGTATTCGGAACGTCGTCGGTGTGGCCGAAAGGCCATCAGAGGAGACGGGGGCAAGAAATTCATCGAACTGTCGTTCAAAAACTACCGCCTTCAACATGAGGCCTCTTGCGGCTGCGCCGCCCAGTTTGCGAGCAAACTGGGGTACCCAAGATTATTATCCTGATCGAGATAACACAGTCCCGAAACCAACAATCCGAGCACCCTCACGAATAGTAAATTCTGCACCAACAATAACTGCGGAATAATCTACTGCAGGAGAGTAAAAAAGTCGTAATTGGTATTGGTCACGGTGACCAAATTGTAAATGTTCAGGTCCATCAATAAATTCAACACCGAGATAATTCTCATTATTCATTCCGTTTTCATCGACCTCCGCCGTCCGGATCGCCGAGTCCTGAATAACGATATGAGGTCGATACCATGGCTCACTTTTAAATGTTAAGAGAGTGGATCTCCCACCTTCATCGTGAGGAAGAAATGTAGCAATTGCCTCCACAGTTGGTTGATCCATGTGAGTCCTGTTCTGCATGATTATCCCTCACACTCACGCATAATCCGTCACATCTTTCAAGCCATGTTTGGCGAAGGCTTCTTTGCGTTCGGTGCAGGCGCCGCATTTGCCACAGTGTTTTTCTTGGCCTTTGTAGCAAGTCCAGGTTTCCGCAAAGGGAACGCCCAGTTCGTGCCCACGTTGGGCGATATCGCCTTTGTCTAAATGAACGAAAGGGCGTAGCAACTTGACGGGGTTCCAATCGCAAAGCTGAGCAGCTTGGTCCATTGCTTCGGCAAACTCAGGTCGGCAGTCGGGGTAAATGGCATGATCGCCTGAGTGTGCCCCATAAGCAACCGCATCGAATTTATTAGAAACAGCCCAGGCAATAGCAACTGAAAGCAAAATCATATTGCGGTTTGGCACCACGGTCAGCTTCATGCTCTCTTCTTCGTAGTGCCCTTCAGGAATATCGATCTCTCGACCCGACAAACTGTTGTTGCCCAACAAGTGGTTGATGGCCGAAATATCGGCGACCGCATGTTCAATCTGCAAGTGATCAGCCAATCGCTTGGCAAAGTCAATCTCTTTGACATGTCGCTGGCCATAGTTAATCGACAGCGATTTTACCTGATGACCAGCATCGACCATGTGATACAACAACGTGGCAGAATCCATGCCACCAGATGATACAACAACAACTTTTTCCATAAGGCATTTGCAGAACGTAGGGTCCGCTACTGCGGACCACAATGCGTTTGATACGAAAATAAATTGACCATAAAAAAGGAACGAGTATTAAGAGACCGGCACCCAATTTGAATAGATGCCGGTTTCATTGGTCCGCAATAGTGGACCCGACTAGTCGAGTCGAATATTCTTAATCACAGGCGGGACGTAACTGCTCAGGTAGTACGCCCTGGGTGCGGTCATTTCTAGTACGGTTTCTAGCGAAACACCTGGCTTTTGTTGAGCCATTGAAGCAAGGCTAAACAGCGAGGCTGGTTGTTCGTAGGTCACCACTCGCACTTTTTCAACGTCTAACGAAGCCAGTTCAGCGGCTCGCTCAATGGCCTCATCGAGAAAGCCGATCTTATCGACCAACCCACTTTTGAGTGCTTGGTTCGCAGTGAAAATCTCGCCTGTTGCCAATATATCCAGTTTGGCAGGATCAGCCTTAAAAGCAGGTCGACCCTCTTTAACGATGTCCTTGAATCGACCAAACGCTTCGTTCACGTAGTTCTGCAAAATGTCACGGTGTTCGGCAGGCATCGCGCGTGTCATGCTCAACATCTGTTTACGAGGATGACTCATGATTGAATCATCGGTGATGTTGTATTTTTCCATCAAACCGCTGATGTCGTAATGCGGGATGATCACGCCAATTGAACCGGTGGTGGTGGTTGGTTCGGCGAAGATCGTGTCCTTTTCGTCTCCAACGGCCATCGCCACATAGTAACCACCGCTGGCGGCCATTGAGCCCATGCTGACCACAATGGGAATTTCTTTCTCTTCACGCAGCTTGTTCAGGTGATGCAGAATATAGTCTGAACCAGTCACGGTTCCGCCTGGCGAATCGACACGCACGACAATCGCTTTGACGTTTTCATCTGCTTGTGCCAGTTTGATCTGATGGCCCACGTACCCTTCGCCATCCATGATGATCCCTTTGACGTTGATCACGGCGATCTTATCGGTACCAGTCTTCGACAGTGAATGGTACTTTTCTAATACTCCACCAGAGGAGTTATAGTATTCGTTATAGGTGAGTGCTTGGCCAATAATAATCGGCACACACAACATCAGGCCCAGCCAGCCAAATCCCGCGAAGATGCGAAACAGCAAGCTGCCGCTCGATGATTGGATCACAATTGGCTGCGGGGGAGGTGGCGGATAATGGTCATTGGGCGAATGCCGGGGTGGTTGATTCTCTTGCGGCGGAGGTGGTGGATTGGAGTTTGAATCTGCGGGAGCCATGGAGCGATTCCTTGATTGAGTCAACTATGAATTGATTAATATCTCGAAGGAACTCAACTGCTTTGAATATCGTGATACAGAAGAGAACTGAGATGAAGGACTATCTAAGTGTTCTATCTTAACAGATAAGCCGATTTCATACTTTCACCCCGGATTAAAATGCTAGCATTCGGAAGAAATTTAAAAAGCTCGATAGTCTGGTGTTGTCTTCACCCGGTCATTCTCTGTAAGCTACCGCCCTTGAAACCTGCCTGAAGAAACTCTTTGGCAGACCACCGCCTGTTAATCACCAATAACGAAGGACGAGATCGTGTTTGTTGCCGCTTCAACAGAATGTTTTCCAGAACTGAGTAGCCGAGAATGTATGGGAAAGCTTGTTGACTTAGAATTCAACAATGTTGACATGACGCTGGACGAGCAAGGAAAGCATCTGAGTCCGTCGCAAGTGGCCAACGATTTTGAAACGGCTGTGGCCATCGCACGCGATACCCAGCGGTTAAGTCTCACAAATATCCGCGTCCTAATCTCGGCCACAGGAAAAGAACATTACCGTCAGTTTGATGCAATCTGCAAATTGTGCAAGTTGATCAAAATTCCCTCAATCACAGTTCCTTCTGCCCAATTTGGAACTCCATTTAATGAAGAAGTGGAGCATTTAAGAGAATTGGTTGCATTGGCGGCCATCGAAGGCGTGACTGTCAGTATGCACACACACGTAGGGTGCATGGCACAAGACCCCGCCACCATTCAAGTGTTGTGTGATAATGTTCAAGGGCTAGGAATCACGCTTGATCCTTCTCACTTTATCTGTCGCGAAGAAGGGCCTGCCAGTTACGACAAGGTCTTAAAATATGTGAAGCACGTTTATCTACGTGATACCAGCAAGACCGAGATGCAAGTTCGCATAGGGCAGGGCGAAGTCGATTATGGTCGACTAATTACCATGCTCGGAAAATTAGGCTATAACCGCGGCTTAACGGTACACATGCCTCCGCTGGAAGATACCGATCAAATGGCCGAGATGCGAAAAATGCGTCTTCTGATCGAAAGCTTGCTTTGATCAATTGCCGGCGCATGAGACGAAAAAGATTAGCGATCTATTGAGAAAAGGGGTCACGTAGTCCACTAGAGGGGTCTTTAATCGGAATAATCGGAATATTCTCTCATCCTACTGGGCATAAATCACCGATCTAGATCATACAGGGTAGTTTTTGCGCCATCATCGATGGCCCAAATTGCCGCTGGGGCAAATTGATGGTCTTCAAGGATGTGATTAAAATGATGTTTCGTACGAGCCAAATACTCAAATTTACCGTTGCGCTAGGTTTTGTATTAATTGCATCGACGCATTCTATTTTTGCACAGGGCAGTGCTTACTCTCGTCCCTCTGCAAAAACACCACCATCTCCTGGACAGATCTTCGCTCAATCCAAGGCTCAGCCTAGCAGCGTCAAACCATCTACAACATCTACGATGAAACCAGGCACACGTGGGCTTTGGGGAAGCAATGGCGAGCTCAAATTGTTACCGCCAGTGGATGGAGTCGGATCAAGTCCCAACTCAGCTTCCTCACTCGCCAACAACAAGAAGTTGCCTCCCTTACCTACAGACACAATCAGGAAACCGGTTTTACGATTGGCAAAATCGACAATTCCAAGTGGTCGCTCTTCATTCACCAGCCCAGCCCCAAAAAATCAATCCCCAGCCGCCCAACCGATCGATTGGAATCAGCCGTCCGTAATTGCTGGACCGCTCCCAAGTAAATGGGCCGTGTCACAAGCGACCGCGGTCAAAGAGACCAAGATTGCCGATGCACCGAAGCCTTCGGCAAAAATTGCAAATGTTGAAGCGAAGATAGCACCTAGCTATTCAGCTCCGACACAGCAAAGCTCTCGCTACTCGGTCTATCGAGAAGCAAAGAAGCCTCAATCGGTTGCTAGTGCAATTAATAAATTAGGCACCGAAAAACCAGCAACACGCTCAGAGTACGCACCTGTTTCTCAATCAATACCACCGATGATCAAACGACCCTCAAGCAAACCAGTGTTTGCACGGATTTCAGACGATCAAATCGAAGCAAAGCCTGAGACCCAATACTCTCCGATCATGGCCTGTCGTCTACTTGGCTTGGAGCCTGTCCAAAGCAGCGATATTCTGGAACTAAAGTAATTGAGCAGCTTCAGATTTGCTAGCTGAATATCCGACATAACCCTTTCATATTGCTGGGGTTATGACTAATCAGTTCCATTTGATCTCTCTGTAGCGGGAATTTCTCTTCCCTCAAGTCGCAATAAGGGTTTTGTCGATTGATATCATGGACGGTAGTTGATAGAATTAACTACTGATTCGATCCCACCTTGATTTACTATCATTGATATTCATCTCGCCTTCGATAGATAAATTTGTTCAAAGACAATTTTCTGGTGTTCAAAAAACCAGATCATGTTCGAGCATATTCCCTGCCCTCACCTTCGATAAGGAGTTCCTGCAATGCTTACTATATATGGCAAAGCGGATAAACGATCTGGTTTTTGCGATGGAGTTCGCCGACGTGATTTCTTGAAAATCGGAGGGCTGATGATGGGCGGGCTTTCGCTGCCGCAATTGATGCAAAGCGAAGCACAGGCCGGTTCGTCGCGTTCGCATAAAGCGATCATCATGATCTTCTTGCCAGGTGGGCCTCCGCATCAAGATATGTGGGACATTAAATCAGAAGCACCGCGTGAGATTCGTGGCGAGTTTGAAGCCATTCGCACCAACGTGCCAGGCATTGAAATCTGCGAGCAGTTTCCGCGGATTGCCGGAATGATGGACAAGTTTGTGCCGATCCGGACCATGGTCGGAGCCGATGGCGGACATGACTCGTTTCAGTGCATGACCGGCAGAAAAAAACGCCAGCAACCAGCAGGAGGTTGGCCATCGCTGGGTGCTGCGGTTTCAAAACTGCATGGGCCTGTGAACGAAAGTATTCCGCCCAATTTGACCATGTGTTACAACACCGGCCATGCCGAATGGGGTGATCCAGGTCAGGCCGGATTCCTCGGGATTTCCCACTCGCCATTTCGTTTAGTCGGCGGGAAAAATGGCGGCAGCAGTATCGACAATATGAAACTCAGGGACATGTCACTTGAGCGTCTGCAAGACCGTGGCAAGTTGTTGGCCTCGTTTGATAGTTTTCGCCGTGAAGCCGATGCTTCTGGCTTGATGGAAGGCATGGATACATTTGGCAACCAAGCCATGGGTATCCTTACCTCGTCGAAGCTAGTCGATGCGTTGGATATCACGAAAGAAGACGCTAAAACGATTGCACGCTACGGCAAAGGTGATCCTGTTTTTCGGGCTGATGGAGCCCCGAAAGTCTCGGAGAATTTCTTAGTGGCTCGGCGTTTAGTCGAAGCTGGTGCTCGGGTGGTCTCACTCAACTTTAGCCGCTGGGACTGGCATGGCGGAAACTTCAAGCGAGGGCGTGAAGATTTCCCGATGCTTGATAACGGTGTTGCTTCCTTGGTTGAAGACCTGCATGACCGTGGATTAGATAAAGATGTCAGCGTGGTTGTCTGGGGGGAGTTCGGCAGAACTCCCAAAATCAACGCAAAAGCTGGCAGAGACCATTGGCCGCGTGTTTCATGTGCCTTACTGGCAGGTGGCGGAATGCGGACTGGGCAAGTGATTGGCGCAACGAATCGCTTGGGTGAGTATGCCGAAGATCGACCGGTGACATTCCCTGAAGTCTTCGCCACGCTGTATCACAACATGGGCATCAACACCGCAACAACAACCGTGCGTGACTTCAATGGCCGACCCATGTATTTGGTAGAGCCGGGCGCCGTGCCGATGCCTGAATTAGTGTAAATCAGAAGCACTCAAGCGAGTAAGTGAATGAACTTACTCGCTCTTTTTGTCTTCCCCTTTTGATTCAGACTCAACTTGATTAGCCGCCAGCAGGTTATGTATCACTTCGCATAAACGAGGAACTCCTTGCGGAGAGAGTTCTAGCAATCTGGCATTGCTTTGGATCGTCTTATCAAGCAATGTCTTGTATTCGGGCTTGCCTGTCTGCTGTGATAAATAGTAGAGATTTGCAGCAGAAATCGTATTTCCTGAAGGCAACGCACCATCGCTTGAGTCCTTGCCACGAGCAATTAAGATTTCGTGATCGTTCGAGGTGAAGAAGAAACCGCCGTTCTTTTCGTCGCCAAAAAACTCAATCTGCTTGGCCATTAAAGCCTCTGCTTCGTCTAGCCATTTTTGCTCATTAGTCGCTTGATGTAAGGCCAATAATCCTTCGATCAAAAAAGCATAGTCATCGATGTAACCGTTCAGTTTTGCTTTGGTTCCGCCGTAGGTTCGATAAAGTCGGCCTTCTTCGGTGCGTAAATTTTTCAACATAAAATCGGCCGCCTTGGCTGCCGCTGCCGTGTACTTAGGTGCTTTGAAAATACGCCCGCTATCGGCGAAACCGCGAATCATCAATCCATTCCAGGCGGTCAACACTTTGGTGTCTAACAGTGGTCGCACTCGTTTTTCACGGTGTTCTAGTAGCTTTTGTTTCACACTGGATAACTGCTTTGCAAACTCAGCAGGTTCAATTTTTAGTGCTTTCGCAATTTCCGCAGGCACGCCTTGTAATTCGGTTGCGTAGTATTCTTCTTCAAAGTTGAGGGTTTCGCCGCCTAGCCCATAGACAGCTTCGGCCAGTGCGAATTCTGCTGGAGTCAGTAGCTCTTCGAGTTCCTCTTTTTCATATCGATAGAACTTTCCTTCTTCGCCTTCGGAATCGGCATCGAGTGCCGAATAGAATTCGCCTCCGGGGCCGGTTAATTCTCTTAAGACGAAATCGAGCAGTTCTTCGGTGATGACCTTATATTTCTCGTCATTGGTCAACTGATATGCTTCGGCATAGACCGAGGCCAGTTGGCCATTGTCGTACAACATTTTCTCGAAGTGAGGAATACTCCAAAAACGATCAACACTGTAGCGATGAAAACCGCCGCCCAAGTGATCACGGATGCCGCCATCTGCCATTTCGTCGATGGTTTTAAGGACCATCGTTTTGGCTTTTTCGTTGCCTGCTTTGGCACGGGTTAGCAAATACAAAAGATTCGATGGTTCTGGAAACTTGGGAATCCTCGGGTTCTGGACATCAAATCGAAATCCGCCATGTTCGGGATCAAAGTCGGTGGCAAAGTTTTCGTCCAACGCGACAAGCACAGATTCGTTCAGTTCCAAAGGTTTCAAAGCAGGCTGTGAGGCCATCGTTTGCTGGATGAAGCCAGTAAGTTGATCAGCCGAAGATCGAAGATCTGCTTCATTTTCTTTCCAAAGTTGGTCAACGTGGGAAATCACTGTCTCAAAACCAGTCGTTGGGCCACGATCTCCATCACGTGCTGGCCAATAAGTGCCACCGAAAAATGGTTTTGCCTCAGGTGTCATAAACACCGACATCGGCCAACCACCACTGCGTGTGATCAATTGAACTGCGGTCATGTAAATTGAATCGACATCGGGTCGTTCCTCACGATCTACTTTGATACAAACGAAATTTTCGTTCAAAAAAGCGGCGATCTCTTCATCGGTGAAAGACTCAACTTCCATCACATGACACCAGTGACAGCTAGAATAGCCAACCGAAAGGAAAATGGGTTTATTCTCTTTTTTCGCCTTGGCGAATGCCTCTTCACCCCACGGATACCAGTTCACCGGGTTGTGGGCGTGCATCAGCAAATAAGGACTGGTTTCGCCTGTTAAATGGTTGGAGTGCTTTTTCCCAGAGGCATGCTTGGTTTCCTCCTGATCTCCATCAGCAGCATTATCCGTTTCAGCTACAGTAGAGTTTCCCTTTGGAGGGGCCGCTTGGGTATCTTCTGCTACCGAGCAAGAGACTCCGCCGAATAGCGGAATTAAGAAGGCGAGGACTAAACTCGTAAAAAGCCGATTCCAGCACGAAATAAACGTAATTTGGGGCACAACGTGTTGCTTCATCGATTCAGTCCAGTTCTTTTTGAAAGTAGCAGCCATCTCGGATTGATTTGAGACTTTGTGGATCAATCCGTTTGCATGGGGGAGGGAAGCTGAATTATAGCCAACTTATGACGATCCCGCGAACTTTAACCGCTGATTTACGATATAAATAGTTGCTTGATTGTAAACAGATGCCATATTTGAGCTAGCAGTCAAGTTCTCTTGGCTACCGATCTTAGCTATTTTTTCTGAGAAAAACGTCCCTTCTTAGTAACTGCCCCTGTTTGACAAAAAGAGAGTTACATGGGACAATTCCGGCTTCCACAACCTTAGTGGATAAGAGTAATTCATATTCATTTTGTGTTTTGAGAGATGTATGGGGAGGCCCTTGAACCTCTTGCCTATTTCTCTATAATCCTTGAATCGAATTAATTAATTTGGCGATTGCGGGTGTAGCTCAGTTGGCAGAGCACAACGTTGCCAACGTTGTTGTCGAGGGTTCGAATCCCTTCACCCGCTCTTTTTTCAGAATAATGTCTGGCAATTAAACGCATTTTAGGCAAACGTTTTTTACGCAAACGCATTTTGCTTCAAAAGCAAACTTGTATCGAAGGATATTCTCCTATTTTTCGTTAGAATAACCGCCTGGATTCCATTTCTAGTAGCGGATTTATTTTCCGAATCCTTAATTTGTTATCGGAAAGCAACTAAGAAGACCCATTCTTTGTCCTCTTGATTGACATTCCAAGTATAAATTATCGACTGTTGTATTGCTGATATATTTTTTCACCTTACCCTTAAAATTTGGCACGTTAGTTCCATGAGCACATCTGAAGAAGCTGTCGACACAGAAACAGAAGAAAAAGAAGAAGTCAAAAAATTGACACTCGACATGAAGGTGGATGCTCCCAGCACATGTCAGCGTCATGTAACAGTGACCGTCTCGAAAGAAGATGTGGATCGATATTTCGATAACGCATTTCAAGAGATGATGCCCACTGCCAGTGTTCCTGGTTTTCGCCCTGGTAATGCCCCTCGCAAATTAGTTGAAAAACGATTTCGCTCCGAGGTATCGAACCAAGTCAAAGGCTCTTTGCTGATGGACAGCATGGCTCAAGCCAGCGATGAACAAGATTTCTCAGCGATTAGCGAACCTGATTTTGACTACGAAGCAGTCGAGTTGCCAGAAGATGGCCCACTGACTTTTGAGTTCGATATCGAGGTTCGTCCTGAGTTTGACCTGCCGAAATGGAAAGGGCTAAAGCTTGAAAAGCCAACTCAGAAGTTCGAGAAAGAGCAAATCGACGCCCATCTTCTTCAAGTATTAGCTCGATACGGGCAGCTTGTGCCTCGTGAAGAAGCGGCTGAAGAAGAAGATTATTTGATCTGCAATCTTTCGTTCACTAAAGATGGTGAAGAGCTGTCTCGCATGGAAGAAGAGTCGATCCGTTTGCGACCAACATTAAGCTTCCAAGACACTCGCTGGGAAGAATTTGGTGCTGAATTAACTGGCGCGAAAGCAGGCGACAAAAAAACAGCGACCCTAAAAATCAGCGACGAAGCCGAAAACGAAGCACTTCGTGGCCAAGAAGTTGAAATGGAGATCGAAGTTCTGGAAGTGAAGCGTATGGAGCTTCCTGAAATGGACGAAGCCTTCCTTGAGACCATCGGTAACTTCGAAAGCGAAGGCGACTTGCGTGATTATGTCAAAGATGACATGGAACGTCAGTTCAATTATCACCAACAAAACAAACTACGTCAGCAAATCACCGAGACATTAACCGCAGCAGCCGACTGGGACTTGCCACCAGAGTTGCTCAAACGTCAGAGCAAGCGTGAATTAGATCGTGCTGTGCTTGAATTGCGTTCTGCCGGTTTTGATGACGAGGCTATTCGTGCCCATGAGAACGAACTGCGACAAAACAGCATGGCTTCGACTGAACGTGCTTTGAAAGAGCATTTCATCCTTGAGCGAATCGCTGAAGAAGAAAAAGTCGAAGATAGTGCTGAAGATTACGATCTAGAAATCTTGCGAATTGCCGCACAAAGCGACGAATCGCCACGACGTGTTCGTGCTCGCCTTGAAAAACAAGGAATGATGGACGCCCTACGAAATCAGATCATCGAACGAAAAGTGATTGACCTGATTAACGAAGCGGCCGAGTTCACCGAAGTTGATTCAGACACCAAAAAGACCGAAGTTTCTGCCGTAAATCACGCGGTTGGCGGAGAGGAAAACGCAATTCCTGATGTGGAAACTGCGGGTGAACCTGACGAGAAAAAGAAACCGTAATACGCTCAACTTCTTTCTCAACACTACAATCCTCACAGGCTGCATTTCTTAATTGGAATGCGGCCTGTTTGCATAAACGAACCGATAGAATACAGGTACGTCTACTGGACTGCTATCAAAACATTGTAGAAAGTGTCCAGGCAACCGCATCTCACCCAGTTTCCCACGGGAACACCGGAGGATTTGCAACTTGACACCACGACTGCGGTTGTCTTGCCGGGCGTCTTCGAGACAATAGAGTTCAACCAGTAAAGAGATTTGCCTAACCGGGCGTTGGCAAAACCTCCTATCAACAATAAACCACCAGAAGGATCGACCCGAATGAACAAGTCTTTTCCTGTTTCTCCAATCGACCCCATGGCAATGGCGTATGCCGATTATCAGCGTCAGCGTCAGATGACCTTGGGCGATATGTTGCTCGAAAACCGGATCGTCTTTCTCCAAGGCGAAATCCACGATGGAAATGCCAACGAGCTTGTGATGAAGCTGTTGTATTTGCAGAGCGAAAATCGCCGAAAGCCCATCCATTTTTACATCAATTCGCCTGGCGGAAGCGTGACTTCCACCATGGCAATCTACGATACCATGCATATCCTCACGAGTCCTGTGGCCACGTACTGTGTTGGTTTGGCCGCGTCAGGTGGGGCTATTCTGTTGGCAGGTGGAGCCCCTGGCAAGCGATTTATTCTGCCTAATGCCAAAGTCATGATTCACCAACCCCATGGCGGTGTAGGTGGGCAAGTGACCGACATTCAGATTCAGGCCGATGAGATCCTGAAAACACGAGATTCGCTTGATGCGATTCTGGCCAAACACTGCAACCAGACCGTCGAGAAAATTGCGGCCGATACCGATCGTGATTTCTACATGAATGCCGAAGAATCAAAAGCTTACGGCATTGTAGACGAAGTCTTGAACAAACCACCAGGAGATGACGACGATCTCGATGACGATGATGATGATGACGAATGATCTCGCATCCTATCTGTTCTGATTTCTCTTAATTAATACATACCGCGGAGTTGAATAAAGATGCCATTGATTCCTTTTGTGATCGAAAAAAACGGACGTGAAGAACGTTCTTACGACATCTATAGCAGATTATTGAAAGACCGAATTGTTTTCCTCGGAACGCAAGTCAACGACGAAATGGCCAACGCCATTGTGGCTCAGATGTTGTTCCTGCAATCGGACGACCCGAGTGCTGACATCCATTTGTACGTGAACTCGCCTGGTGGTAGCATCAGCGCCGGCATGGCCATTTATGACACCATGCAGTTTGTCACGTGCGATGTGGCCACCTATTGTATTGGCCAAGCCGCTTCGATGGGTGCTATCTTACTGACCGCTGGAACCGCTGGCAAACGACACGCATTGCCAAATGCCCGGGTCATGATTCACCAACCACTGGCAGGCATGCAAGGCACGGCAGAAGACATTTTGATTCATGCCAACGAGTTCAAGCGTATCAAAAAACGCATGAACGAAATTATGCACAAGCATAGCGGCCATGGTTTGGCAGAAATCGAAAAAGATACCGAACGTGATAATTTCATGTCAGCCGAAGAAGCCAAGGCCTATGGCCTGATCGACCATGTCATCGAACACATGGACGCGAAAAAATAGATAGCTGCTAGCAACTATCAAAACAACAAAAGCCCTGGTATTGGGTTTGACATGCCAGGGCTTTTTTTCTAATTAACACGTCTTGATTTCCCCCTTAGTTCTGAATCGACGTGGATTAGCAGTGAACCGGTACTCAATTCTTCAATTGACTCTCCTATTGTGCATACTCGTTTTGAGTGGTTGCCGTAGTGATCCTTCGATTTCGCTGCTGGAAAGAGATTTGCGTTACCTCGAAGACAAAGTCTACGCCCTGCAAGATGTAGTGGATCAAAAAGATGCACAAATTAATTCTAGCCAAAAAGAGAATAACTCTCTGAGAAAACGGCTAGGGCTGCCGGCTGATTTCAGTCATATTAATAATTCTTCCACAGAATTAAATCGCCTGCATCGCTCCGATACACCCAATCTTTCCAAACCCTACTCCTCAGATCCCCCTGCCTTGTCTATCGAGCTAGGAACCCCTAGAGAATCGTCGTCGAATCTTGAAACATCTGATTCGGTTATCTCGGAAGTGAATCTCCCACTGTCGACTGCAAGTGAAGAGAGTCCCCCTGATGCCCCTTCGGTAGCAACGATACCTGAAGAAACCAAATCGATCACCGATTTCAGAATTGATTCCATCAAATTAAGTCCTCGCCTGACAGGCGGTTATGATTTTGACGACACACCGGGCGACGAAGGCGTGATGGTGGTCTTAGAGCCACGAAACAAACTCGGCCAATATATCTCCAAGGCCGCGCCGATCTCGGTCGTGGTGCTCGATCCTGCTTACCAAGGCGATGCCGCTTATGTGGCTCGCTGGGATTTTGAGACCATCGAAACCGCCAAATATCTGAAAGAATCTCTCTTTGGTCGTGGAATTCACTTGAAACTCCCTTGGCCTAATGGATTACCGAAACACGAGGAACTGCTGCTTTTCGTAAGATATAAAACCATCGATGGCACTCAGCTTCAAGAAAAAAAGAACATCTTAATCAGCTTGCCAGCAGAACTTTCGGCTCGTTGGACACCCAATATCGATACCCAAAATCAGGCCATCGCCGACTCCACTCCTATCACTTCTGGCAATTCAGTAGAATCACCTACGCCAGCTGCAGTTTCCCCCGCGGTAACTCAACCGGCACCTAGTCGAAGCGTTGAGACCATCGGATCTCGACCAGTCTGGTCACCCCTTCGATAATTGGCGATCCCTTTTGTGCCTGCTTCTCGCACAAAATAATTCTTGCAAGTTTGTTAGCCGCGTAACCATTCCCCGTTTCGGTTCATCGTAAGATGTACAATAGGCGATTCTCTTTCCATTGACACGACGACAAGCAGGAATAAAACCGTGGGCAGACTCCAGCTTCAACCGAATGACAAATACAACGCAGAGCTAGTCAATCAAACGCACCCGGCAGATTGGCAGAACCCAACGCCTGCTGGCAAGTACAATCTGGTCGCCATCGGTGGTGGTTCGGCCGGAATCATCTCGGCACTCGGCACCGCAGGGCTCGGTGGAAAGTCGGCCTTGATCGAACGACATCTACTCGGTGGCGACTGCCTAAACTACGGCTGTGTGCCCAGCAAAGCAATCATTCGTGCATCCAAGGTAGCCCACACGGTCAAACATGCTGCGGAGTACGGAATTGCGATTGAGGGTAATGTCTCGGTTTCGTTTGAAGAAGCCATGACCCGAATGCGGAAGTTGCGCTCGGAGATTTCCCACCATGACTCAGCCGAGCGTTTTAAAAGTTTAGGTGCCGATGTCTATCTTGGCCAAGCAAAATTCACAGGGCCAGATACCATCGAAGTCAACGGGCAAGAATTGCAGTTCGCCAAGTGTGTGGTTGCCACAGGCGGGCGCGCCTCCATTCCATCAATTCCGGGCTTGGAAGAAGCTGGCTATCTGACCAACGAAAGTCTGTTTTCGCTCACGACACTTCCCAAAAGAATTGCCGTGCTAGGTACCGGGGCAATCGGGGCAGAAATGGCTCAGGCTTTTCAAAGACTGGGCAGCCAAGTTTTCGCCGTGGGCCGATCACCGCTTCCTCTTTCCAAAGAGGACCCAGCCGCAGGCGAAGTGCTAAAGCAACAGTTTGAACAAGATGGCATGCAACTTTATTTACGTCACACCGTCGAAAAAGTGGAGAGCAGCGGCGATGCAAAACAGATCACGTTAAAAAGTGGCGATTCGGAAACCGTGATTGAAGTTGATGAAATTCTGGTCGCACTCGGCCGGCAGCCCAATGTCGAAGGCTTAGATCTCGAAAAAGCAAACATCCAGTACAACAACAAAGGGCTCGTGGTCGATGACCGCTTACGCACCACCAATCCCAAAGTCTATGCCGCTGGAGATATCGCTGGCTCGTATCAATTCACCCACGCAGCAGATGCCATGGCCCGTATCTGTTTGCAAAACGCACTGTTTCATGGTCGCGGTAAGCTAAGCCAATTGAATGTCCCACGGACCACCTATACTTCCCCAGAAGTCGCACACGTCGGCATCACCCCACAACAAGCACTAAAGCAAGGCATTGAAATCGATAGCTACCGCGAAGACATGGCCAATGTTGACCGAGCCATCCTCGACGGTCAAACTTCCGGCTTCGCCGTGATTCACACCCAAAAGGGAAAAGGCAAAGTCCTCGGGGCAACCATCGTCGGCCCACACGCTGGCGAGATGATTAGCGAAATCACGCTGCTAATGAATTCGGGCAAACCGCTCAGCCTGCTGGCTTCGACCATTCACTGCTACCCTACCCAGGCCGAAGTGCTGAAACGCATTGCCGACCAATACCAAAAAACCAAACTAACCCCATTCGTCAAGAACCTCTTCTACAAATGGCTCGCCTGGAACCGCAAGTAGTAAGATTTAAAGTTGCCACTTGTGTAAGAGTTCAGAAATATGGGTGGCCGCGATGTTGGTTTTGGAGAACGCTGGCCACTCAATCACGGATATTCAAAACGACGTCGGGGTCGACGGTAGTCGATTAGAAGTTAGAGAGGTTCCCATTTTCTCCGATAAATCAAGGCTTAAATTGGTTTGAAACTTCATTTGAGTTCGGTGATTTCTTGGCCCCTGTAACCTCTGATGGCCTACGGCCACACCGACGACGTTCCGAATACGGTTGATCCTGAAGCACAGTCAACGCCGGAATCATCATCGGTGCCACCCGACGTTAAATTGAAYGAATAGCGTACCCTACACAACAAGACACCAGCTTCACTTGCTGCTATCATAAAGACCATGAAAATTTCACTCATGGCAACTTGTCTTGGCGATGTGATTCGGCCAGAGGCGGTCAAATCTACCGTGCTGCTATTACGACAACTGGGGCACCAAGTTGAATTCCTCGATGCGCAGACTTGCTGTGGTCAGCCGCTTTCCAACAGTGGGCTGCGAGACGAAGCCCGCAAACAGGCCGAGTATACGCTCAGCGTGTTTGCCGATGCAGAGACCATTGTCTGCCCGAGCGGCTCGTGTGCGGCCATGATCAAGGTCGAGTACCCTCATCTGTTTGAGCCCGGCAGTTCCCAACATCTGGCGGCCCAGCAAATGGCCGACCGCACGTTTGAACTGACCGACTTCCTGGTCAATCATCAGAAACAGACAGAATTTGGCGCAGCGTTCTCTGGCAAAGTGGCCGTTCATTATGCGTGCCACTTACGCATGCTCGGCCTGACCGATGAAGTCGAGCAACTCGTTTCCAAGGTCAAAGGGGCCGAACTGGTCGAGATTGCCCGGCAAGATCAATGCTGCGGCTTCGGCGGTTCGTTCTCGGTCCGCTACCCCGAAATATCCACCGCGATGGTCGACGACAAAGTCAACTGCCTGCTACAAACCGATGCCGATGTGATCGTCTCAACCGACACCGGCTGCCTGATGAACATCGGCGGCCGTCTGCACCGAAAAGAACTACTAACCCGCACGATGCACATTGCCGAGTTGTTGACGATGAAGTGAAATTTTCTGGTCCAGTGGCTGCCGCAAGGACAGCACCAGTCCCGAAAGGGACGACGTCACCTAGCCTGGTGCTTTAGCACCAGGGGTAAAACGCCTAATTCAAAAAAGTCCCGGATGGGACGATATCGTGTAGCCAGGGAATTCATTCCCTGGAGTAGATATGCCCCAATTCAAGAAAGCCCCAGATGGGGCGACATCGGGTGAATCAAGAATATTCTGACTTCCCGTTACCGATTCATGGTAGGAATATCTTTGTTATACAGCTTAAAAATAGCGTGTTGAATCGATATCGCCCCATCTGGGGCTTTGGAATTCCGGGGCCCCATTTCCAGGGGATAAATCCCCTGGCTACACGATATCGTCCCTAACGGGACTGAGAAAAAAAGAATTAAACACAGAGAAAAGGAGGGAACAGAGGATTACTTCTCACCCATTTCTCCGTGGTCTCTGTGTTTAGAATTAATATAGCACCAAGAAAACAAACAAGCCTGTTGCATAAGCAACAGGCTTGTTTACTGTTAGCTACCCCCCAAGGATTTGAACCTTGACTGGCAGAATCAAAATCTGCAGTGCTACCATTACACTAGGGGGTAAACCTGATTTGGTTCGAGACACYATATTAATCGACACTAGCSKGTGAGGGCAAGAGGTCATCGGGCCGATTCGTCATGGCAAACGAAAGTTGTTCTAATTCGATGGCTAAATCGACGCCAATCACGGTAATTTCTTCCGGCATTTTTAGCGTTACCGGGGCGAAATTCAATATTCCTTGAATGCCAGCATCGACCAATTGTTCGGCAACTTTTTGGGCAGCCGCGGCCGGAACCGCTAAAATGGCCAATTTTAGGTCCGACTCTGTAATCAGACTCTCTAACTTGCTAAAAGGTTCGATCTGGATATTCTCTATTTTGGTATTTGCCAAGGCAGGATCATTGTCTATCGCGGCCACCACATGAAAACCTTGCTGCGAAAACCCTTTATGGCCCAATAAGGCCCGGCCCAGGTTACCCACGCCGACCAACAAAACAGGCCAACTGCGGTCGGTGCCCATGATTTGCTTGATGGCGGTAATCAGTTCGCTGCAACGATAACCGACCCCAGGATAGCCAAACTGCCCGAAATAGGCCAAATCTTTACGGACTTGGGCATCGGTAAAGCCGAGCATTTTGCCCAATTGAGTGCTGCTGGTGGTCTCCTTCTCGTCCCCGACCATTCGCTGTAGTTCGCGCAAGTACAAACTCAAACGGCTAACAACCGCTTTGGGAACTGGGTTCTCGCCAGTCGCTCGATTTTTATCCTTGGGTGTATTCATGCCGGTATTCAAAAAAGAACTATCTATTCAGTTTCGGACGGATGCAATTTGTCCATTAACCACTTTGATAATAACAGCTTAGGTCAAACATTAAAACCCCGCAATTCATCTAGTGCCAGACAATACGCCTCGCCCATTCGCCTGGATTCTGTAAGAAAGAGCCATTCATCGGCTTACAAACGAATTCGCACGATGCCAGAAGGATTGCTGCCTGGTGCATTGGGAGCCAAGTCTCCGGTGTTCGGGTTATAGAACCAACCGACAATTTCGCCGCCGATTGTCAGACTTTTGTCGACGGTTTCGTTGGCCGGATCGTTCGATGTTTTGATGGCCCTGCCGTGGGTGAAAGGGTTTTCAGGCATCACGGTAAAAGCAGACGTTGCGAACTTGGAACCATCGGAATTTTTGAACAAACTTTTGGTCGTTCCAGCATCGGTCGAATACTCGATGTCTAACGTGGTTCCATAAGTAGCATCTGCCATGAGTGCAGGTGCTTTACCATCGTGATAGGTTTTGTACAAGTTAATCTGTCGGCGAACAAACTGTAGATTTTCAATCAGCACGGCATCTTGGGCATCGCCGGTTGATTCCGACATTTGCGTGATAATCACACTTGCCAAGATGGACAAGATCACGACAACAATCATGATCTCGACTAGTGTGAAGCCTGTGCGTTTCGGTGAATG
Source organism: Blastopirellula sp. (assembly GCA_002733575.1). GTDB lineage: Bacteria > Planctomycetota > Planctomycetia > Pirellulales > Pirellulaceae. The sequence goes on from NVWB01000036.1 coordinate 35,231, forward strand.
TATTTCTCGTTGTGACATTACATCAATACTGAACTGAATCAATCGACTTTCTAACCGGTCTATATGAAAAATGACTTCCATCGCAAGAGCGATGGAAGTCACGGTCTATCTATTTCTTTTGAATCTTTGTCATGACTATTAATTTAGTCTGTGTAGTAATCTTTGTGGCTAATCCAGATTTCGCCATTGTTCGTGTTGTAAATCCAGCCATCGGTGGTTGTCACATCACTTAGTGCTGGATCAGCGGTAACAGTGATGATTGAGTCACTATTGGTAAAGCTATTGACAGGCAACTTCATTAAATAGGGGCCAAACGGGGTGTCACCAGTGGTTCCGCCACTTACATTGGTTGCGATTGTTAATTCACTGAGATTTGAAGAAGGCACATCACCATCGTGGTGTGTGCGATAAAGCTGAATTTGTGATCGCAAGGTATGCAAGTTGAACTTCACACTACTGGCTTTCGCATCAGTAGTCGAGTCTGTGAATTGAGGAATTACCGTGGCTGCCAAAACGGCCAAAATAACTACAACAATTAAAACTTCAATTAAGGTAAAAGCGGAATGTGTTTTTCGCATAGCACTAACTCTCCTGAGGTCTCTACCCCTCGAGGCATAAATCTTATGAAACGGGGTCTCATTTGTGAGACTTGTTTATAAGGCGGTATTCTGAACCCTGATCTACGGCAGGTCTATTGCCTATATATCTATTTAGGTCACGATACAGGACGGTCAAGAGAAAATAGGATGAATTGGCTTTTTCTCATCCGGTGGTAACGATTAGTTCGGATCAACGTGCTTTTGACTCGTTTTGAAGAATTAAACATTGGTCAACGTCTTTTCTTTACCTGTTAAATTGCCTTCTTCAAGGGTGCAGATTCAGTAGTAAGGAATGTTACGATCACATCAATTTCGGGGTTTTCAAGTCAATCACTCACGATCCATTCTTCGTAAACTACTTAATACAAAGACTTTACGAATGTAACACTTTCGTTGAGCACGCCCAAACCCATTCTTTTTATCCATTTCTTTTTATTTACCCATTCATTCCATCTCAAGCTATCACCCTAAAGTACCGATAAATGACGACATCTGATTGTTATTTAGGCAACTTGAGAGCTTTACGGTAAACACATCGTAATTACTCGATCACGTAACAAATAACAGTCAGTGCAATAATAGGAACTATTGCAGACCTATGTAGAGGGCTACGGACAAGGCAAGGATTTGCCATACCAGGCCAGGCCCGTTGTTTGAAACATCGTTTTACTTGCTAAGGAGACATGGATATGAGAGCATTAATCGGTTTACCGATGCTCGCAGTCTTGCTGGCCTTTGTGCCAACAAGCACCGCTGATGCAGCCTATTGTGGGTTGTTCAGCTTCAAAAATTGTGGCAGTTGTTGTGAGCCTGCCCCGTTAGAATGTTGTAAGCAGCAATGCTACACAGTCAACAAGACCTGCAAAGAGGTCGTTTACGAAAAGCAGGAATATACCTGCTACAAGACCGTTTATGAAAAGGTCTGTGAAGAAAGAGTAGTCGATTGTGTTCGTTACGAGAAAGAAACTCGTTACAAAGACTGCTCCTACACTGTCTGCAAGCCAGTGTATGAAACCAAATACCGCACTTGCAATTACACGGTCTGCAAACCAGTTTGGGAAACCAAAACGAAAGAAATTTGCTACACCGTTTGCAAGCCAGTTTGGGAAACCAAGACTCGCGAAATTTGCTACACCGTATGCAAACCAGTTTGGGAAACCAAAACCAAAACGACTTGTTACACAGTATGCAAACCTGTTTGGGAAACCAAAACGCGAACTACTTGCTATACCGTTTGCAAGCCAGTTTGGGAAACCAAAACTCGCGATATTTGTTACACCGTATGCAAACCAGTTTGGGAAACCAAAACTCGTGACATCTGTTACACCGTTTGCAAACCTGTGTATGAAACCAAGTACCGTGAAGTTTGCAAAACTATTTGCAAACCAGTTCATTACACCAAGACTGAAAAAGTTTGTGGCGGTCATTGGGAAACCAAAACCGAAACCATTCCTGGACCAATCGTCAAGAAAACTGTTCAAGAACCTGGTTGCTGGAAATGGGACGCTTGCTGCTGCAAGTGTGTCTATGTTCCAGGCAAATGCAAAACAGTTGAAGTTCAGTGCCCACCTCGCACTTGTTGCAAAAAAGTTTGGGTGCCTGAAATAACTGAACGTGTTGTGAACTGTGTTCGCTACGAACGAGAAGTGATCAAAACGCAAGTTCCTTACAAAGTGTGCCGTATGGTTTCTGAAAAAAGAACCAAAACTTGCACTTACAAGGTTTGCCACATGGTCAAAGAACAGCGAACCAAGACTTGCACATACAAAGTATGCAAAATGGTTCCTGAAAAACGAACCAAGACTTGCACTTACAGAGTGTGCACAATGGTTCCTGAAAAGAAGACCCGTACTTGCACTTACAAAGTGTGTCACATGGTTAAAGAACAGCGAACCAAGACTTGCACTTACAAAGTGTGCAAAATGGTTCCTGAGAAACGAACCAAGACTTGCACTTACAAAGTGTGCAAAATGGTAAAGGAATGCCGCACTAAGCAAATTCCTTACACCGTATGCAAAATGGTGTCTGAAACTCGCGTGAAAAAGGTTCCTTACACAGTATGCAAACCAGTGCACTACACGAAAACCGTGAAGAGCTACAAATGCGTACCGAAAAAAGTTCCTTACACCGTAACTCGTTGCGTACCTAAAGTTGTATGCAAAACAGTTCCAGTTACGGTTTGCTGCCCTGCACCTTGCGGTCGACGTAAAAACTGTGGTTGCAGCTAGTCAATAGGTTTTGTCCAGTCCCTCGTCTCCTCAGCGAGCCGAGGCCCTGGCCTGGTAATATAAAGGGCCTGAGTCAGCAATGATTCAGGCCCTTTTTTTTATGCGCATAATGCCAATGAAATGCTACGGTGTGAAATCAATATCCGCTGGCAACTCCGAAACAAAGTAAGCCAAAAGTTCCGCCGCAACATCAAGGTCATCTAACGAAATGGTCTCCACCGCACTGTGCATGTAGCGGTTCGGAATGCCAATCAACCCCGCCGCCACGCCGGCTCTTGATATCTGAATCGCGTTGGAATCATTCGGGGCCGCTCTGCCTAGTGCCGACAGTTGATAAGGCAGGTCATTCGACTCTGCCGTATCGATCATTCGCTGAACCACTTTTTGATTGAAGTTGGGCCCTCGGAAAATTACCGGTCCTTTGCCTAACTTGATATCGCCCTGTTGTTTCTTATCGATGCTAGGGCAATCGGTCGCATGCGTCACATCCACACCAATTCCCACATAAGGCTCAATACCGAACGCACTAGTTTGAGCTCCTCGCAGCCCGATTTCCTCTTGAACCGTAGAAACCGCATGCAAGGCACACGATGGATTTTTTAGCGAAGTCCTACGTGCCGCTTCTACCACAACCCACAAGCCGGTGGTGTTATCCATTTTCGGAGCATTTGCCAAGCCGTTGCGTAGCTCTTGATACCCAAGCTCAAACGTCACCGCGTCTCCAATCCGTACCAACGACTGAACTTCTTCCTGATCATTGGCCCCAATATCTAACCAAAGGTCTTTGGTCTCCACCACGGTTTTTCGTTCAGAAGGCGTGAGCAAGTGAATCGGTTTTCTCGATATCACCGCAGGCACAGGCCCGGCATCTCCCCAAATCGTCATCCGCTGCCCTAGCAATTGCTGAGGATCCCAACCACCGATCGTTTGAGTATAGATAAAGCCAGAATCGTCGATCTGGGTCACCAACAAGCCAATTTGATCGCAATGCCCGGCCAGCATGACCCGTGTTTCAGCGGCTTGGTTGACCACGATACTCACATTCCCGTGAACATCCGTATTCACCGAATCAGCAAAAGAATCTGCATAGCCGCGTACAAGAGCCTGAACAGGTGCCTCGTAGCCTGAGGGGCTAGGTGTAAGTAACAACGATTTAAAAAACTTATGCGCCGCAGCTTCCATGGCAACTTCTCCTATAGAATTTTTAGAATTTGAGTAACTGCCATCTTACCCCCTCTACAAAAAAAGTCAGTCAGGGGGCAGGCTGTTTTTTCTTATTCTTTACTTATTCACTACTTGATGCGAGGTTCTCTTTCGACTGAACGAACTTGATTCACAAGATAAAGTTTGAACATCACCCTCTGTTTCCTCAGTACCTCTACTGTTTAAATCTCTTTCGTTCATTCCCCTCCTAGTCGTCTGAACACAAAAGTGTAAACCTCGCAACTATTTTTGTTGCATAAGTTTTCAAATCTAGCCACAGAGGACACAGAGAAAGATCTGAATTCAAACTCTCTGTGTCCTCCGTGCCCTCTGTGTTTAAATCTTTTTTTGTTACCTTCCTTCTCTTTTTTCCTTCTTCTCCTCTGCGTCTCTGCGCGAGACCTTTCTTCCGTCCTTCGTGTATTCGTGCCTTAGTGGTAATATCTTTTTATTTTTTTTGCAAAGTACACACACTGTACATTCTCTTGTCATACTAACTTTTCTGAATTGTACTTTTGTTAGGCGAAGTTTTGGGGATCGGCCCTGGGACTTAGCCGTTTGGGAAAAATGTTTCGTTTTAACTTTTGGAG
>NVWB01000263.1 GCA_002733575.1 Blastopirellula sp.
TACTCTATCAAGTTCCAACATTTGTTTCTCCAGTCATGTTATCAAGTCGTGTATCCATTGCAATAGACATGCCTCTAAAGACGCTAAGATCCTTATCTGATGGGCTATCTACTATTAAACCATTGCTGTTCATACTTCTGAAATAGAGTTGCCATACTTCACTTTCCGTATCACGCTCATGGGTCTGTCCATCTACCGTTACCGTATAGTGACCACATCGACCCATACGAAGGCGTTGGTTCTGCTTTATGAGTTGTATTTCCTCATGTATAACATCGCGCATGTTAGCAGCTACAGACTTAAAGACGTCAGATACAAATGGGTGCCTACATAGTCTACTAAGGACTGATGCTGTACAGTGTAATTGTGCTAATGACCAATTTTCTGTACACGCCAACTTCTGTAATGGTGATTGCTCTTTCATGTTGTCCCCTTTCTTAGTGCTTTAGCTTTACGTGCAAGATGTAAACATGTGTCCCATGCACCGCGTTTATAAGCCTGTATCAGCTCAAATTGGATGATGTATAAAAGCTTACGCCTTTTCATGGTATAAGTTCAGCGTTTACAACCTTCCAAGTTGTGGCTGCAGTATTGATGGCTTCAAGTGTGAGTGTATACCTACTACCCTTCCAGAAAGCTTCTGTGATAACCAAGCGCGAAGATTTAGGTCCAATACTTGCGCAGGAAGTAATCTGTACAGCATAATGCTCTGGAATAACACCGAGATCCTTTACAGAGAATTGATGTGAGCCATTAACTGTTCCATCGTAACTCATCTCTATCCAATATTCCGCATTAGCCCATTCCATTGAAGGTATGTACATCGTAAGGTCTTCATCTAACAAGACATAACCTTTCATCTCTCCAGAGTAGCCGTAAGTCCTCCAATACTGTAGCATGTCTGTCCAACGAAGTATACCCTGGAACTTCCAAGAGTTATACGGGTTATTAGCCATAATAGAATGTTGTCCACTATTAAGATGATTTACACCTAGAGAATGTCCCCACTCATGCAAGTTGATTGCACGGAAAGCATGATTAGCTTCCGATACTCCTTGCGTCTCGAGGATATTCAAAAATGGTGCAGGACGATAAGATTGCATTGAATCATAGATATGAGATGCCCACCATACATAAGCATATCCCCAGGAAAGACCCCACCTCGATCGAAATAATTCTTCACGTGTAAAGCCTATTTCAAATTGACCATTAGGGATCAATGCAGGTGCAGTTGATGTTAATCCCTGATACTCAAAGTTTAGACGCGGCGCAAAGAGTTTAATCACTGCAAGATTATCCATGATCGCCTGTATACCTGCAGTGACTTCAATAGGTGAATGCATTGAATTATGGTAATGGAACTTTATAGGGGAATTTACATCCCATATACCTTGTACGCTATTGAATAGTGGTGGTAATTGTGGTGATAAATCATGAGTCATAATTTAACCTCCGCAGGTTGAGAAACCGCAGTTAGTGCACACTTTACACCCTTCTGCAGCTATAAGTGTAGGACATTGGCAATTATCACACATCTCACCCGTTATTTGTGTAGATAACTCTTCCGACTGTTGGTTTTCAATATTAGCACGCATACCCTCTTCGAAGTCACGTATATCAACGTCTACAAGATGTGCTTCTATAACTTCCCCTATTAAAGCAACCATCGATGGGTAATACTTGCCGTGAGCAAATCCGCTATCATGTGCAGATGCAACTTTCTTAAGTTCCTCAGGTACGAAACTTATATCATCGCCTCTACGCATAATCGCCGATACCATAAGAGATAATGCATTAGTCCAATCAGCATACTTGGAACTATTGGAATTGATGAACATCTCAAATGGACGACCCTGGAAATCATTGATGACAATATAGATGCTTGTGTCACCCCATTTACGCTTGTAGGTTTTACCCATCAGTTCATCTGGACGTGGAGTTAATGTTATTTTAACATCTTCCTTATCTTCGTCTGACTTTTCTCCTGCGACACTGAGTACAGAACCACGAGTTGCATTAGGTCGGTAGGTCGTACATCCTTTACACCCGCTAATATAGGCTTGTTCATAAACAGCCTTAAATGCCTCATACGTAATCTCTACAGGGCAATTTACCGTCTTACTAATGCTAGCATCAACATGTTTCTGACAAACAGCCTGTATCGCAAGATGGTCAGCAGGCGTACAATCATGATGCTCAATCATATACCACGGCATTACAACTTCGTCAGGAAACTTCTGCTTGTATAATAAGTAACCGTAATCATATGCGGTATATGACTTTGTCTCAGTGTCACTATTACGCTGACGCACCTTTCGAACCATCTCGTATGCAAATACAGGTTCTAAGCCTCCTGAGATATTGCCTGATACTATTGAGGTAGTTCCTGTAGGTGCTATAGTAAGTAGTACACCATTACGTATGCCGTGCTTAGCGATGAGATTTCTTACACGTGTGGGTAATGATTGAACTACCGGACTACCTATACCCCATTCATCTGCAATATACTTTGGGAATGATCCGCGCTTCTCCGCAAGTTTAGCAGATGCCTCAAATGCAGCCTCTTTAAGCGTTGCCATAATAGTGTCAGTATGTTTTACACCTTCTTCGGAGTTGTATTTCACCTTTAACTGTGCAAGCGCATTAGCTAATCCGGTAATGCCTAAGCCTGTACGCCGTTTGTCAAGTTCTTCTTGCTTTTGTTCAGGTAGAGGATAAATGGATACATCAATAACGTTATCCAGAAATCGCATACCAATAGCAGCAACCTTCTTAAGTAGGCTGTAATCAAATTCAGCTTGATCAGTAAAAGGATTCTTAACCATTCTAGCGAGATTAACAGCACCTAAATTACAACATGCGTAAGGTGGTAATGGTTGTTCACCACAAGGATTGGTGCACTGAATATCTTCGATATAGTTCAGGTTGTTTTCATCGTTGATGCGATCAATAAATAAAACACCGGGTTCAGCGTAATCATAGGTGTTCTTAAGGATCATATCCCATAAGTCTTTAGCTTTGTGCTGTGAGTAAGCATACCACTCACCTTCACGACCCTCATCTTCCCGGTTAACTACAAATATATGTTTACCATCTGCACGTTTAACATTGAAGCCCAAATGCCACATCTCATCATTCTTGACGGCATCCATAAAGGCATCAGTTATTAGCACAGAGACATTAAAATTAGTCAGTCTACCAGGTGCCTGCTTAGCTGTAATAAAATCAATGAGGTCTGGATGATCACATGCTAATGTAGCCATCATAGCACCACGACGATCTCCAGCGGACTTTATGGTAGCACACATAGCATCCCACATATCCATAAAGTGTATCGGCCCACTCGCTATACTACCTGTACGAGATAACCATGCACCTTCAGGACGTATTGTAGAAAAGTCCATTCCAATACCGCCACCCTGTTGTTGTGTCAGTGCGGCATCTTTTAATGCATCCATAATATCTGGCATCGAGTCATCTATCTTACGTGACACGTAACAATTGATCATGGTCGTTATTTTGGGGGTTCCTGCTGTAGCCCAAATTCTGCCACCTGGAATCCAAAGCGCTTGCTTCATTGCTTCTAGGGCTAGACCCTTAGCACGGTGATCTTCATCGAGTGCATACACACCCTCAATGATACGCTCTATAGTATCATGCGGATGCGCCTCATCGTCGTAAGAGTACTTATCACGCCAGACGTCTTGTGTTAATTGCTGGCCGTAGATGTCAATTTCGCTGTGAATGGGGTCAATCTGTAGACTCTTGCTAATTGCTTTATTTCGTCCTTGTCCTTGCGCCATTCTGTATTACCCTCGACTATGTCAAATTTGATGGTATGGAAGTGTTCTTTTAATCTGTGCATTTCTGGAGGTAATTGATCTCCCAATAAACACATACTTAATGCTGCACCTGTACTAATCGATATTCCAGGTGTTTCATGTCTTGCCGCCTTACTGACTTCCCAGTAGGTTAACGTAGACGCACTACGAGGTGTATTAACCGGATTCATAATAAAACTCCCTATGCTGCCTGCTTATAATCATAATCTTCTAAACTACCCCACGCATGGCCAACTTCAGCATCAGCTACAAATGGTACAGCTGTTATCTTATATTCCGCTGGGATAGATTCCATGTTGTCTTTTACTAAGGTAATTGCACGATGCCTTAGTTCACCGTTATCATCCTTTATTGGGCACTCAAATATAATTGAGTCATGGACTGTGTTGATAATTTTACATCCCATATCCCGAAGTTGTTTCCATACTCTAATACCTGTGAGGAGTGTTACATCACTAGCAATAGACTGTGGAGGAAAGTTCGCTGCTTCATTCTGCAGGAACATCATGTTCATTCTAGATACGATACCTACACGCTTACGTCTACCGAAACTAGTAGTCATTTGCATATTGTTAAGTGGCGCGGCTCTACAGCGATTAATAAATGCTCCTGCTACATGGTAACGCTTAAACCAACCATCTAACATCGCTTGAGCTACTTCAGGTGTATCTTTAATCTGTTCACATAGACCCCAGCAAGTGATTCCGTAGATGATGCCAAAGTTTACGTTCTTGCACTTAACACGTTGTTCCTTACACTTGGCTTTAAGTTCTTTATCACCTGTTCTTTGCCATTCAGCATGACGTACATACCATCCAGGATATAGGTATTCAGCCAAGTCACTATGAAGATCGCCACCAGAGTTAAAAATTTCGCAGAGGATTGGATCTTTAGATAACGCTGCAAGTATACGTAGTTCGGCTTGTGACAGATCTACTTCAATTAATTCATATCCAGGTGCTGCACATACTTGATCCTTGACTCTCTGTAGCCTAGGAATGTTCTGCATGTTAGGTTCAGCAGAAGATAATCTACCTGTACGTGTACCATGTATTTTATATGTACAGTGGATCCTACCATCATCACTAATTACTTTACGCCATCCTCTACAATAAGTACCATTCATCTTAACGGCTTTACGGTATAAGAGAATATGGTCAAGAATAGGATCATGACGTATTATGAGCAACTTCTTAATTATATCTTCGCCCGTCTTACCTTTCCAACGGTTAGGATATTTAAGATCGATATAGAGTAGCTTCTGTACTTGCTGCCAAGAACCTGGATTGATCTTATACCCAGCTAACTCACATACTTTATCCTCATGATATTGTTTCTGTGCATCGTAGAAGAGTTCATTTACACCTAGTTGCTCTTGATCAACATATGCACCATTCTCTTCTACCCATGTAAGGTACTCACTTGCAGGCAGTAATATATCATGGTACAGCTTACGTAGAGCTGGATCACGCTCAATACGTGCTCGTAGGATAGGACGATTCTGAGATGTTCTACCACAGTCGTCGGCTAGATACTCTCCCAGCACTTCAAATGGTACGGCAGCGTAAGATGTCTTCTTATTAGGTAACCAGGGTTTTAACATATCCTTATAATCAGGTGCACCTAGCAAGTCATTAGATACTGTCTCTAGACCATGTATACCACCATCCTCATCAAGTGCATAGGACATCAACATACCATCTTCATCGACATGTGCATCTATATCTATCCGATGGAACCACTTAACATCGAACTTACCATTCCAGTAGCCCCAGCAGATGTCTCTATTCTCTATGTGCGGTTTTAATAGGAAAAGTACCTCTGGACTAAAGACATGTGATATGCTAGGATCATGTATGTCTGAGATACCAGCCATTAATATGTAACCTGATCGTGGTATTAGCGATGATGTTTCGAGATCGCAATCCAATTCAGAAGACATGGATTCAAACACACGAGCTACGTACTGAGGTCCTACACAGTGAGGAATATAGATCTCTTGTGCTTTGATATATTTACGTGGCTTTCTGCCTTGACCTAAATCAATTGCATATGCCAAATCATTCTGCCATTGTCTATAAGAGCCTGTACCAGCCATTAATGCAGAAGGGTGTAACATTGGCATGACACCAACTTCAGCAAGAGGACTTTCAAATAATGTACCACGGACTTGCGTAATCTTATATTCGTCTGATCCTAGTACACTACGTGTAGCATGGTTACCCAATGTAATAATCATTTTTCGCGGGTGTGCTTTGATCTTATCCATTAATGTACCACTACAGCAATGCGCTGCATGATTCATCGTATCGTTATTCTTTAATGCATGTAACGGATTACATTCGATAGCATTAAGCACATACAGAGAGAGACCCTCCGGTATATTATTATCGAAGATTCCTCCAGCTGCACCTACTAATGGCATACCACGCTTCATAGCCTCAAAGTCAGGAGACTCTGTCACGACAACAATTTCAGCTTTCGGATCACCTCTAGAGCCTACAGCTGGTCCACCAAAGGGGCATCCTACGCATACTTCCTTAGGATGATGTTCTTTTGGTATCTTATGTAAAGGCACTTGCATCTAGTTGCGTTCCAGATCTGCAGTTAGTATACAATGACGCACAAACTGCATGTTATCCACAACGCATGATGTTGCTTCAGTACGTTGCCATAAGTCAGCTCTATCATCATGAGTAATACCACCATCCACAAAACTGATACCCATGTTCTTCTGTGCCAGTCCCAATACTACAGGATTAGCAGAATCGATACCAATAACATTTGGCAGCGAAGTCGCACGTATATCATCTTTAAACTGTGTAGACATCCCAAGAAGGTGGATTGAAGGTTCATGCGCGAAGTTATTGATAAACTGAATGGTGGGAAGTCTTGATCCGAACTTATTTGCTATCCATCTAGGTACTGACCAAAGCTCACCATATTTAGGATGATTACATAATCCAGTGGTACTAGCCATTATAGCTTCGATACAGCGTACTACTTGTTCAGATGTATCCCCCTGAGGTACACGCATAATTGGTATGCCTATACGGCGAATGTCTTCAAGGCTATCTTGCAGCAGTTGTAATGTACCCATCATATCGCCTAAGACATCAGGTAGCACATAACAATCTACTTTTAGTGCGATAGCAATACCCTCGAGGTCTTTAGGTAAAACTGGTGACCCTAATTCTACTGCACCGTTATCCAAGATAACAAAACCTTCGCCACTGTGACGATCACGTACCTTGTGGAGTAGTTGTATATATCTACTTTCATGCGCAAATACATCCTGCGCTAATAATAATAGATAGTTACCTAAGACACCTCTGGATTCGAGGTCTTCTAGAATGGATATGGGTGCTATGGGTGAATACTGCGCATTTACTAATTTCATATGATTTCCTTATTCATCCTATATTATATCATAAAACTATGACCGGTTACAAGAGTTGGACCCATAATTAAATTAGTGACAAGGAGACGAATGTTATCAAAGGTCCCTTTCCTTCAGCAACCTCTTCTTTAAACTTATTCAGGGTGTCACCATCACAGATACGATAGTCTGTTGTGATAATACCATCCCAAGTTTTTATATATGAATTCATACCTAGGATGTTTATAGTCAACTGTGCACAAAAATGGTATATATAAGTATGTGGCATTATTTACTCCGTGCATTCATTTTGACTATGTCATAGAATTCTGTACGTGTCTCATGCTGATCCTGAAAGACACCAGCAACATGTGAGGTCACAGTTTGTACATGATGTTCTTCAACACCTCTACAAGCCATACATCCATGTTCAGCATCAATAATAGCCATCGCACCTAGTGGCTTTAAATGTGTCATGAGCGCTTTAACGGTAACAGCACCTACATGTTCCTGTAATGATGGACTAGCATGGGAGACACCATAGACGACTCTAGCCAGTTTAGATAGCCCAACAACCTTCTTCTGTGGTATATAACCTACGTGGGCTACACCTAAAACCGGTGCAAGGTGATGAGCACATAAGGCACGATAAGGGATGTTAGTCTGTACAACCATACCATGACGATACGTATCACCTAACTCCTCAGGATCCTCAAATGCCTTAGCAAGATCTGCTGCACAATCGTATGGCTGACAATAATGCTGAATCATCTTCAACCATCTAGTGGGGGTGTTCTCTGCGCACTCTTCATCAATCAGCGCCCCCATGTTATGTAGTATACCTTCAAATACTTCTAATTCAAGTTCGGGATCCATTCTATACTCCAGTATCTTCTGCGGGCCATAGAAGTACATGTAGTTGGCAACCTACGTGTGTCTTCTCATGGAATTTAATTCCGTTCTCTGCTGCTTCAACTAAGATTGCGGCTGCTATCGTCTGGTACCCACCTATCGTATCCAAAACACGTATAGATGCTTCCATAGGATTATTATCTTCAGGTGCTTTCCACATCTCAGTCACGGCTGTAAAGTAGAATGAGTCAATAAGATTTTCTGGTACATGCTCATATAGATCAAGTGCCCATTCCAAATCCTCTGCACTTGCAATGACTACCTTAATACATACACGCTGGTGAGGTAACCGTGCATCTGTAAGCCACTTTACGATAGGCATTATATCGACAATATTACCAGAGGAGGGTGGTTTAGGTGAAAATGTAACTACATCAACTTCACGTAACCATAATGGAAAGAGTGTACCCTGAGTCTCTACTGCTACCTTAACACCTTGTCCATTGATGTGTGGTACTAGATCTCCGAGACCCTTATGCATACACGGATCACCTCCCGTAAATGTAATAAATGGTGCCCATGCTAATGCATCAAATCCTTCCAGTATCTCAGCTGTAGTCATCCTAGTGGCATTTTCTTTAACTTGTTCAGGATCTACCGCATGCATCGAGTCACACCATTCACATCTTAATGGGCATCCGCCAGTACGCAGAAAGCTTGTTATGGTACCAGACATAAGACCCTCGCCTTGTATCGTAGGTCCAAACATTTCCATTATAGGAATTGTCTTGTCTTTAGACGTGATGTCTGTCACTATTGTCTTGGAGTCGTTCATTTAATACCTCATGTAATTCTAAACCGTAATTTTGGCTATTAAAAGTTAAATACGAATAGTAATCCATTAATATCCCTTGACCACATCTATGACATTGGTATGATTTACCTTTCGGACCACCTCCACCTGCGGCACAAATAGGGCATATATATCTCATAATGATATTCCCATTGCCATCAATTCTATGCGGCTTCCAGTATTGGCAAATGTAGTGTTTGTTTGTGTTGCTAATACTGCTACCAATGTTGTATACTTTGCGCGCATACTCGGTGTACCTTTCTTGTGCTGTAAAACAGTATTAGCCATAGTCTGCAATGCTTGTGATGAGTACTTACTCATACAGCAGGGAAAGTCGCTACACAGTTAGGAGTTTCAGCTACTTCAATGCAATGAAGCCTAGGAGCATTTTCGCTACGATTGCGGAAAAAGGATTCGATACGTTCAACTAATTTAGCATGCCAAAACTGTGCAAGATTTTCTGCTGTAGGAACAACAGGAAGTAATAACAACTTCATGCCTTCCATAAGATTAGAATGATCCATTATGCACTCGCCAACTGGAGCGTCTGCCGGCACTTTCAGAAAGGTTGCACACAATGGATCATCTTTAAATAAGATTGTACCGTGATCACATGCATCATAAATTACATCCATCATGCATGTCTTTAAAAAACTAAAGTCCATCACCATACCATTTTGCTCACCAGAAACAATTACTGGTCCGCGACACTCTGCGTTGATAACGTATCTGTGACCATGGAGGTTAAAACACTTAGATCCGTGATCCGGGACTCTATGCGCTGTGTCAATTTCAATGCGTCGTCGTATGGAATATTCTTGTAAGGCCATGGTATCTCCTTGTCAGTATTTTTAGGATAATGACGGTTATATAATTTAAAAGTGTTCCAGAGCATTAGCTCGCCAATGGTAATATCTAACAACGTGCACATGCGAGTTACATACCAGAGAACATCACTTGTTTCCTCAAGAATCTTTACACCACGCTTAACGAACTCTTCCCGAAACTTGTCGTCATTCTCTGCGAAGAACCCTGATACGCGTGTAATCTTCTTGATCTGTTCAATGACTTCACCACCTTCACCGGCGATACCATTTGCAATGTATTGGAACTCTCCCGCGTTACGTTCATCAGCATGAGCATAAAAGCATCCATCATCAATGAACTGTTGGAATAATGTCATGATTTCCATATTGTCCATGGAGTCCATTACAAGTATGCCATCTAAGGTTTTAAGCATTATGTAGGTACCTCTCTGTATACTGTCGGATCAGTAACACGTGCACCAATGAATGCATCTCTACGTGCACGGCATGTTGAACAAGTACCACAATGAATTAATCCGCCCTCATAGCAAGACCATGTTAGTTCCCACGGTACTCCTATCTGCTCACCGTTTGCAACAACTTCCGCCTTTGTGTTGTCTACGAATGGTGCATCTAATGTAATCTTTCCGTACGTAGCGATGCTAACAGCTTTTACCATTGCATTAACGAATTCCGGTGAGCAATCAGGATACGCGTCATTTTCGGAGTCTTCGGCGTGTGCACCATAATATGCAAACTCTGCGTCAGGATCTGCTGCAGCTTTAGAAACTAGCATAGATAGCATGAGCATGTTACGATTGGGTACGTAAGTCGGTGAGACTCCATGTGGAAGATCCTCATATGATACCTTAGGTACTTCTAGACTGGGATCAGATAGACCACCTTTACCCATAGCGAAACTCATGTCTACTATTTCATGGGATATACCCATATGTTTTGCGACATTTGCAGCATGTACTAATTCGATATTATGTTTTTGACCATAATCAACTGATATAGCCTTGACTGATCCTTCATGTATTAAGTTTGCTCTTGCAAGTAGAGCAGATGAATCAATTCCGCCTGAAAGTAGTATATATGCTTTAGTCATCGCCCTTAATCCTTTTGTATAGTGAAAGTATAGTCTTCGTGTGCTCGTCTGATTTCTGTGCTAATGTTTCTAAAACATCAGCCTCATATACGCGGTTAATACCTCCTACTCGTATGGTAGGGATTTTTCTTTTTGTTTTCTGACGTTGGTATATTGTAACTGATTGGTTATACCCTAAAAGTGTAGTCATTGATATTAGAGATATCCAACCATGGTCTGCAAGCTTTGCTAGTATTTTGTACGTACTCTCAACCTTGTAGACCATAGTTGTTACCTTTGCTACTTACTAATTACTAACCGAAATTCGTGCCTTCAGCCAGAGTCAGTTCTTCAACGCTGTTAGACGGCTCATTGTTGTAAGTACCAACAGAGACCTTAGCATTAACTTCCATGTTCTGGAATCGTGCAACAACTTCAGGATCATCAGGCGAGAACTGTGTTTCCAACAGATCAGGCGCAATGTTAGCAAGAGTCTTCTTAGCGAACGGAAGAGCTGCTTCACTGAACGTGACGTGGAAGAACAATTTACGGCCTTCATAATCGCCATCCCGTACATCCATCTGCATCGCCCACATAGGGTTACCTTTCGAGGAGTGCTTGAATTCGCAACCCACGATTATTGCAGAATAGACGCCTTTTGGCAAGACTTCAAACGAGACATCTTCCACGTTAGTGAAATCAATCATGATACCAGCGCCTTCAGTCATATCTAATGCATCTTCTGACATTTCCATCTCCTTACAAGGTTATATTAATAAAACGTACGTACTTTTACACTGAAGTGGGTTACTTTATCAGTAGGCCCACATCCTTCAGTATGGATCCGATGGAAGGGTTGTCAAAATAATCTTTCTTGAAAACACTACCAAAGCGATGCTTTGCGTCGAACCTTCCTTGTGGGGAGGGTACAACATGTAAACGGCGCATTGTTTCTTCGCCATTCTTGCCCTGAACATAGTAGCCAACTAAGTCAACAAAGCCTTGAAGCTCTTTTGACAACTTGCCTATAAGATCAGGTGAATACTTGAATTTCTTCTGCTCGTCCTGCTTGTACTTCTCTGCACTGGTGAAGATAACATTCATTGGCAGATCGCGTAATGCACGTACAAGACGTTTCATCATTACATTGTTCTTACCGTAATCTTTCCATTCTGTGCTTTGAGCTTCTTCATCCAGCGCAGTAGACTCGGATATGCTCATGATTTGGTTCATGCAGTAAGACTCTACCTCGCTGAGGCTGTCCACGATAACCGTGCGGAAGATCATAGGGTCTTCAATCTCTTCGACAGGTACTTCCGTAAATAGGGCTTGTAATTTACGTAGCGTATCCATATCGCCTTTATCACGCGCTTCGCAATGCTGCTTGAGGAACTGGTAGATAGTATTGAAGACCTTAAAGTTTGTTACCGACACGGTTGTAATGTTGTCGAACTTAGGTTCAGTCTCAATCGTCAAGTCGCCCGACTCAGCAGATATCATGAAGATATTGTTCAGTGATGCCACTTCCACTGCACTTGCCGCCAGATAAGTTTTACCTACACCGTATGTGCCATAGATTAGCATTTTTAACCAACGTGTACTCTTTCGTTCCGCTGCATTCTTCATACGAAAAGGCGGTGCCTTGATCGCGGTTTGCGTCGTACCTAATGCTCCAGGTGTAGATACCATGGTTCTCTCCGGTATAATTAAATTTAAGGGTTAATTATTTAAGGTAGCGGCGCCACTCTTCACTTTCTTCTGCGCGACTAATTGATGTTGCAGCAATGAATGATTCCCAATCATCATCTCTATCCATCATAAGACAGGCTTCCCTGAATTGACAGTCCCAACCACAGTCACGTGTTGGATTAGTATATAGAGGCAAATTACTGTCAAGCATCTCTGATACTTCCATAAGTATACGTTCACCTTCCGATTCTAGCTGCGCCTGATTTCGAGTGGTAAAGGTACGTTTACAGAACTTGTCACGATGCTCATCTTCTTGATCTGCTAACCAGTTAAGGCATAGTATATTATCAGAAGGGGCTTTATTTGGGTCACCATACATTGCTTCTAATGCGTCACGATATATGATATGTGATGTGGCTTGATTCTTGGCGGTAGAAATTGTACCGTTCTTTAAGATACGTGCAGGTTCGGGAATCTTCTTTAGAAATTCATGGTATACAGCACCGGCGATAGGTACATCCCACATTGCATGAGAGCCCCATATGTATGCCGACATCTGCCCATTAAATTCAAGTGGTGTTGCTGAGAACTGTTTAAAGAATTTCCAATCCAGGATCCAGTATTCACCATCACGTACGACTAATCTGTCAAGAGTCATCTGGTAATAGATTTCATCGAAGTCAGGATGCTCTATAGGTAGAGGTATACGGCACTTAACTTCAACACAAGGTTCACTGACTCCTTGAGCATTTGGCATCCAGACAGTTTCAAAGGGGTCACGATTACGAAGCCAATTAGTGTAATGACGTATTACACCTATACCGAGGTCTTTCTGATACTCGAAGTCGTCAGGAACTTGTATACGATGTTTATCGCCAGCAAGTACACAGGCGTCACAGTATGCAATAAAGGCCTTAACAGGATCACCGTAATAGTTATGACCATGAAAGTCTTCCATCGCAAAGTGGCCACCTGTACCAATCCAGAAGTATGATGGTCTGTCGATAGGTGCAAGGTTCTTACGGATGGCTGATTCGAAATCCCACTTCCGTCTGCAACGTTTGAACATTGAACGATCGGAAGTACGGATTATAGCTATTCGAGGATTGTCTTTAGAAGTTATAGCCTCACGTACTGTGTATGGAGGTTTTGGGGTGCTATCAGTAGCGAGTAAATTGTCGGCAGACATACTTAGGTGACCATTCTGTTGTTATTAAAGGAACGACTATTTATTTTTTAATTATGATAATTATATAGGGGTCCCTTATGGGTCATCTAGAGATGCAGATCGATTATTTTATAATACCTCTAAAATAACTTTATGTACCATCAGGACATACCCAGCATATGTAAGTATGCCATAGATTGCAAAGATAACGCAATCCTTTAATGTCTGAATCCATCCATTAGTATTAGTCATACCTGCTAATATTATTATAGTAGGTACTACCATTACAAAAGCGCCAAAGTAATTAAAAAATGCCCATTCATTCATTAGGAACTCCTTTCAGTGCGTTAATAAATCTATCTGTCCGTGACATTACGGATGCTATGTGTGTTAGTGTCTTGTCTATATCGAGGAGAGTTGCTTCATCTATTGTTTGCGCATACTTGACATACTTCCATTGTATATACGGATGTGTGGAGATAGCTCTTTGAGTGCGACCCTCAGCTTGTTGAAGTTGTCCCGTGTTCTGGTCGTACCCGAGGAAAAATGTCGTCTCACATGTCTCAGCGTCCCAAGACTCTGCAGCAGCGATTGTTGTGACGATAATACCCTTAGTGTGCCTAAAGGCGGATAGTCGTTTTTTAAGTTCGTCATTACCTATCTGCCCCTTGATTATAAACACATCCTCTGTCTTGAGGTCAATTTTTAATTGTGCAGCTACTACATCACAAGCATCGCGAAATGGTACACATATTATGATGTGGGGCTGGACATCTAGTGTGTCAACAATTGCATCATATCCCCCACCCATTTCTAATGATGGATCCAGTATCCTAGGACAACATAATAGCTTACGTAACTTGATAGCCAAGTCCATCTTACTGCCAGTCATTATGACATTAGTTTCATCACCATCAATGACTGCATACATCTCAGAGGCTAGTTGGTTATAGATATTCGCCTGCTTAGGTGTCATCTTAACATCGAATGCACGTCTGACACCTTCAGGCTGTTCGTCAGCTGTTACAGCATCAGGTATGTATGCGAGATACTTATCTATGATAGCCTTGAATTGTGGTATAGCTGAAGGTTTAGCTCCTACAATCTGTTTACCTGCATATCCATCTATGACAAGGCAGAATGTGTTAACAAATTGCCAATACGATGAGAACGCACGTCTGTCACACATTTGTAAGAGTGTAAAGAGCGTAGATGGATCACGCCCCATTGAACTTCCGGACGCGGAAATGTGAGTTTCCATGAATTGAGTAAGTCGTTTAATTTTTGCGAATGTCTGACTCTTTCTACGTCTAAACGCTTTATGGTATTCATCATTAACGTTAGCTCCCCAGTGCTGAGCTTTTTTGTGTCCGATACCGTAAATGAGGTCGAAGTCCCTAAGGAAGATACTGTAGTTTGTAACGAACCAATTATTCGCTTCTCCAGTTCTTGCATGATCCCAGAGTTTAGCACGTTCTGCTGGTTTGAGTCCTGATACGATATGGATGTGATGGCCACTTCCAAGCCATTTAGGGATTTCTTTTTCCCAGGTAGCGACTGCTGGTCCACTACAGTTGATGATAATCGGCGAGTCTGTACTATTTTGGTCATCTAGCGCTCCTAGGATCATACGAGTCTTACCAGCTCCGGGTCTAGCTATAAGCCCAGTAGCTTTGCGCAGAGCCATCTTTCGACGTCCATAGCTCTGATATGCAAATTCTGGTGGTAAGGAAAGATCAATCACATTTTTTACCTTTATCGTGTCTGCTTATAGACACATTACCCTTGGGAGGACGAGAGGGCGTCTGCCGCTTTAGGGATATACTCCCTTGCCTCATCAACAAAGTCTTGACCTTCGTAAT
>NVWB01000264.1 GCA_002733575.1 Blastopirellula sp.
GTTCCGCGAACGTTATGGCGATGTGTTTACCGGTGATAAGGGCTGGCAGGCCATCGATACATCTGGCGGCGCTACTTATGATTGGGATGAGCAATCAACTTATGTGCAGAACCCTCCATATTTCGAGGGTATGAGCATGGAGCCCGAAGCGATTGAAGATATCAACTCTGCCCATGTGCTCGGACTTTTCGCTGATTCTATCACCACCGATCATATTTCACCAGCCGGTGCAATCGCCAAAGATGGACCAGCGGGTCGATACTTGGCTGAAAACGGTGTAGAGCCCAAAGACTTCAACAGCTACGGATCACGTCGCGGAAACGACCGTGTGATGCACCGTGGTACGTTTGCCAACATTCGCATTCGCAATAAGTTAGCACCGGGCACCGAAGGCGGCGTGACTCGCTACTTGCCGACTGGCGAAGTGATGAGCATCTACGATGCCTCGGAAAAATACATCGCCGATGGTGTACCATTGGTCGTGCTGGCAGGCAAAGAATACGGAACCGGCAGTAGCCGTGACTGGGCCGCTAAAGGGACACTGTTACTTGGTATTAAAGCCGTAATCACTACGAGCTTCGAGCGAATTCATCGTAGCAACTTAGTTGGCATGGGCGTATTACCACTAGAATTTCCGGCAGGCGAAAGTGCAGAATCACTCGGTTTGACCGGTGAAGAATCGTTCGACATTGCCGTTGACGAATCAATTCAACCACGTGGAACCGTCAAAGTCACTGCTACTTCAGCTTCTGGTGAAGTGACATCGTTTGATGCCGTGGTCAGAATAGATACGCCAGTTGAACTCGATTACTATCGCAACGGCGGCATTTTGCAAACCGTATTAAGAAAGTTGCTCAAAGAGAGCTAAATATAATCTCCGTGCCTCGAACAATCTTGAGGCACGGTAGAGCGAACAAACTAAGCCGACTTCCTGCCTTTTACTGTTAAAGGGCGGATGATCGACTTTGTTTTTTCTTCTGTTGGTTCTTTCACAATGGTGTGCCGGGTTCCGTTGAAGTAGATCAACACAACCATGTCAGTTCGTTTTTTGATCTGCTGAAAAATTTCGATACCATCGGGTGTCGATAACGCTCCCCGTCGAATTTCGTAGATCGCCGCACCTTTGCAAGTCTCAGATAAATTCTCTTCTAAGCAGAGTAAGCCCACGTGATCAGGACGCCAGCCAGCTTCCCAGTTTTTTTGTGTAATCCAGGAGCATTCAAATGATTGGCATATACTCGGACGATCCTGATAGATCGAGCAACCTGAACTACATTGATGCGGGCAATCTGTTCCCGCCAGCTTTTGTTCTGGTGATACAATACCTGCCGAGATCGGCAAACGCGAACAGCAAGCAGTGCAGTCACCGCAGGCATGCTCTGAATGAATAATGTTTAATGAATTATCTTGAGGCTGTTGCATCAATCGTCTGGTTAACTTCAATAATAAATAGTGTGTACCAAGGTGTAATCTATATTTATTAGATCGATTACTAAGCGAACAGACTTCACAACCACAGCCATGGTTTTAGGAAGCAATTCTAAAGATGCACTTCGATTTGTTAAACATTAACGATTAGAAAAAAATGGAGGTTGAACTGGAAGTATAATCTAAACCCTATAAGAAGTATTTGCTACTCAACCGTCTCAAGTTGCAAATTATAATGCTCGATGGCTTGAAGTGGATTTAAATTGAAGATTGCCCGTCCTTTGGTCATCCAAGCATCGTCATTCAAATGGAAAACAGCGGTTGCGGCTCTTAAGTTTCCAACTGCCTCAACATCTTCCATTCCCTCGCCCTCAATCGCCTCAAAGCTAATTGTGACCTCGACGAAAGCACAAAGCTCGCCGCTCTCTGGATCACGCGCATATTCTACATTTGACCCAAAATCGCAGTCTTTCCAAGCTAAGCCACGAGGTTTCCCGAAATTGGATGCGAGATTCACAAAATCGGCTTCCAGCCACTCTCGACGCAGTTTAAACAATGCTCTCGCTTTATCTAGGGGCATCGATGGAACTGTAGAAGCTGGAATGAGAGATACGAAGTAATAACCCAACAAACCCATTAAAAGGCAAAGCAAGACAATTGCTGGAAGAATTGTACCCATGATTATTTGCGTTCATACATTGGGTGGATGAAATGTCGAGAGTCCATTATCTTCAACAATTTCCGGGCTGATAAAATAAGAAAAACTACTCCTGACTAGATTGTAGGGGCATTGACCTAAAAAAAGCAACTCATATCCACCCTGTTTGATTCACTTTCAACAATCTTCGTGCTATCAAGCCACGTTTTTATCGACATCAGGGCAGATCGAGTGTAAAAATAGAGAAAGCCCTCGCGCAGACAATTAGTAATACATTCAGAAAATAAGCACCCAAATGTCAATCCAAGCGAACTGTCCTCAATGCAATACCTTGTTAGAAGTAGACGATATCTACGCAGGTAAAATGGCACGTTGCCCTGAATGCGATGAAAATTTCAAACTCCCAGAAATAAGTAGCTCAAAAGACAAATCGTATTCTCTTTCAGGCTCCTTACCAGAAACTCCTTCACAAGTTCCAGAGAGTGAAGATACGCATTATTATCTTAGATCGTTGGATAAAAGAGTTTATGGCCCTGTCGATAAATTGCTATTAGAGCAGTGGGTTACCCAAGGTCGAGTTAGTAATGACTGTGACATTCGTGAGAACACGAGCGATCTTTGGCGGGCCGCCTCTAACTACTACCCGGTATTGGCCCTGCCTGAGTTGATGGCCACTGGCAATCCTTTTGGAGTCACGGTCAAAAAGGAACAGACATCCAAAAAATATCAGACACCTCATCGTGGAGGCTTAGTCTTGACCTTTGGGATTTTAGGCAGCACCTTTATATGCCCGCTGTTTTGCCTACTAGCCTGGGTGATTGGTTCAATGGACATCTTAGAAATGGATGCCGGAAGAATGGATAAATCGGGCTACAATTTCACACGGATTGGCTACTTTTTTGGAATGGCCTTTAGTCTGATCTGGATCTTGGCCATCTCCGCTTTTCTACTTGTGATAGTGATGCAGGTGGTTATCTAGGACCATGTATTCAACGATCACTCAGCTAATAAAGCAAAGTTGAATTCGACAATAAACGAGATCAGCGACCTCCTCCGCCGCCTGGTCGACCACCGCCGCCTGGTCGACCACCACCAGGTCCACCGCCGCCTCCAGGACGACCTCCGCCGCCACCTTGTTGCATCGAGCTTCTGATGCGGTTGATAAATTCTTCTCGCTGTTTTTGAGCTGCGGCAGCTTGTGAAGCACCACCGCCTGAACTGGATTGACCACCAGACGTTGAAGTCTTGGTATTCACTGATTCCGATCCTAAAATTGATTCCAAAGCCTGTTGAATCGATTCAGGATTGGAGCTTTTGATGGTCAATACTTGCATCGTTTGACTGGTATCGTCTCCAGCCAAATCAAGCTGTTCTACTAGGTCTTTTACTTCTTCAAACAATGGATCGGATGCCGAGACAACTAGCGAATTACTCCGAATATCGACCCCAATGGTCATTTTCTCAGGCTCACTTTTGGCGGCAGTATCACCGCCACCTTTTCCGCCACCGCGTAATGCTTTGATAAAATCTTCGGGGCTTGGTTGTCTCTGTTGACCACCTGAAGCAGGGGCACTTAATCGATCTGCATAAACTGATTTAATCACAGTGGAAATATCTTCAACACTGGTGTAGAAGACCGGAATCATACGTGGTTTGGGTTTTGTGCGAATTTCTGTGGGGCTATGTTCTTGGTCGATAATTTCAAGCAGCTGCTCGATCATTTCGATATCAGTTGGTCCTGCTTGAACGACCAACGCATTGAGTCGGCCATCGGAGATGATCGAAAATGACCCGCTGGCAGTATAAGAACCACCAGAATCGCCACCACCAAAGCCTCCCAATAATGCGCCCATCATTCCGCCGCCACCGCCGAGCATATCTCCTGCGAGATCACCCAACAGAGATCCACCATCGTCACTACTTCCAGAACTACCAGACATAATTTTGGTAAGTAAATCAGAAGCAACATCGGCCTGAACATATTTCAGATAGAATACGGTGTAATCTGTGCTGCTCGACGCAATGCGGTCGCTGAGCAACATGATCAACTCTTCGAGTTTGTCCAAGGCTTCCAGATCGTCAGAAGCGATTACGATCCCTCCGGTACCTGGCATGATTAAGATCTCCCCTGTTCTCGCTGCGGGAGCCGCATTACCAGTACCATCTTGTAGTTGAGTCACTAATGCATCACTTTGCTTGGCAGGTTGATCGATTGTTTGGGAATCGGTTTGATCTCCATCAGTTCCAACAAAACGAAAAGGAACATTTTGAAAACGTTGGGTATTCTTATTTAACAAGTCATTCAGATTGAAATCGTTTAAAGGGTTACTTTCGGGTTCTTCGTCTCGCAGATTTGAACGAATTGAATTCTTTTTGGAAGGATGCACCACTCGGATGCGATTGGTACTCACGGTAGGCCAAAGCAACTCAATTTCATCCAGCACTTGCAATGCAGCGGAACCTGTCAGTGGAATCGTACGAATGTTGCCACGATCAGCAGCGGCAGCCAGTGCAGCTTCCGGGTCTTCGCCCATCTTCATAAGCAGGTCTTTAATTTGATCAATTTGTGCTTGTGTACCACGAATGAACAGTTGGCCACTAATCGGGTCGGCATCAATGATCGGTGCATTCGGGCTGGGCTTTTCTCCTGTGCTTCCGAATAGTTTACTGATTGAAAGCACGGCGATTGAAGGGTCGACAAACGTAAGGTTAATGACCTCAACCTGTTTGGAATCACGTTGCATTTGATCTAAGGTTGCACGGATAGTCGCATGTTCTGACGGACGAGCCAAAGCGACAAGATTGCCGGTGTTTTCGTCAGTCGCCAGCCGAATATCAGGCAACCCGGCCAATAATGTTTGCATCACAAGCAGGGTCGTTTGAGGGTCCGAATATCCAACACTATAGACTTCTAATTGCTGTTGCTCTTCAACCACAGCCCCTTCTAGGCCTTCAGCAGAATCAACCATTTTCAAGATGTCTTTAACCCTTTCGGTTAATTCTGTTTTGCCGCTGATAAATAATCGACTACCCAAGGTATCGATCGCAATTCGTAAACTGCCATCTGGTTTGGAATTTTCATTCTCACCTAAATCCATCAGTTGACGAATAACGACCATCGCTTCATCGGCGGTCACATTTTGTAATGTCAGTGCTTGGATTTCTCCACCAGCCGGGTTTTCAACGGCATCAATCACATCTCGAATGGTTCGCAGTCGACCGGCTGTTTCTGTCACAAGAACTTGTTTTGATTTGGGCAATACAATGACCGATCCTTGTGGCCCAATGAGCTTCGATATTTCCGTATCCGCCTCATCCGAAGTCATGATATGCAAACTAAACAGGCAACTTACCAACTCAAATTCACCCCGTTCATCAAGTTGATCAAGAGGAACGGTTGTGACTAAATTTGGCGGGATTCCGTCTTCTAAATTGATAACGATCAACATTCTTTCGCGGCGAACCAGGGTGTATCCTTTGGTCAATAAAACACTGTTCAAAAGGTCAAGTGCATCGGCGGTAGAATACGCACGGCCATCGGTGTAGTTAAAAGTTCCACTAGGCGGGGCATCCATGATTAACGACAGATCGGCTTGCTGTGCAAACCAATCGAGCACATCTTTCCAAGGGTGATAACGGAAACTAAACCGTAGTTGAATCTCTTCCGGTTTCACTGGCGTTTCGTTTATTAATGGCGTTTCGTTTGCTACGGCTGGCTTGACATCATCAGAGGGACTTTTCGGAGTGACATCCAACGAAGGTTTAGGTGCCGGGTTTTGAGCCAATAACTCTGCCGGGTTTTTCGGGGCTTCAATTTCGGGTAGTGCATCGCCTGGCTCACCAATTAAACCAGCCAGTTGCTCCCAGCCTTGTTTTTGCGAAGGGCTAAGCAATTGAACTGCATCACGATTAAATTCCAGTCTCGCGGCGTCCTTTTCAGATCGTCCACCCCGCATGGCGGCTGAATCCATTTTGGCTTGCAAATTAACTAACGCGGCTTTTTGCCAATCGGTCAATTTCAACTGCGCTGCAACCTCAGACTCCTCACCCAGAAGAGACCGCATGCCTGCTTTTTCAACTTTAAATTGCTTAAGACGAGCTTGTTGAGCTTCGCTTAGCAAGGCAAAACCAAGTTTTTCTGATTCCTCAACAAAAGGCCGCATCTTTTCTTTGCGATCTTCCTTGGATAAATCCTTAATACTTAGTGCCAACTCAAGCGCCTTGTCTTCCCGAGAATCGACCAAAGCTTGAAGTTTTTCTAGGGTGGCCTCATTGAGACCCAACTTTGCACGTGCCTCTTCGTCTAAAGCAAACGCTAGAACCCCGACAAATGAGGGGTCTGCTGCTTGAGATACTCGAATTCCCATTGAAAAAATAAATATCAACGAGAGCAAGAGGGATATCTTTATTTGAGGTTTCATAGCAATTTAATTGATTAGCATTGAAAAGAAAAGGAACTTAAAACGGCGACAAAAAACAGCACAAAGCATTGTACCATATTGACTTAACGAATTTTCTGCACTTACATTTTTCATCCTGAAAACAACCCATAATCTAGTATAGATCGCGTACAGACACGCCGCATTATTTTATTTAACCCCCCAAACTCCCTTAGGTATTCATAATTCATCACTTTCTTGGGTGAAAAGTAGTCAAAAGTTACTTGCTCTCTTTGTCAGACCCTGCAAAATGGAAGATATAGTTTCCTTACTTCTCACTAATCCCCTTCTCCCCTTTGATGCCCTAGCAGACATGCGTTTGTGTTAGGTCACCATCACGAAGTGCAGTGCTGAATGTTTCAATCGATCAATAATTTGCTTCTACCCCTTCTCTGCTGCCTCACGTTCATTTATTCCTCCCAAGCATTGAACGCGCAAACGCGTGTAAAAGTACCTGATCCACGAGCATTTGGTTTTGATATTCCCCCGGCCTTAGTTTCCTACAATGTTAAGGGAAATGTAGAAGTACGTGACAACGATGGAAAAAAAGTCGTCGGTCGAATTCACGTTACCGTTGGCACCAATTTAATTATCGAAATGCCCGATGGAACTTTAGTTGCCAAAAATGTAACCGAACTCAAAAAGACAGATGCTCGATTTACAGGAATGGCCAAGAAAGAATTAGAGCAACGTAAGCGAGAAGAGTTTCCTAGCTTCAAAATTAGAAGCTCCAACCACTATGTCTTTGTCTACAATACCACCGACGAGTTCGCCAATGTGACGATGCGTATTCTGGAATCGATGGTTCCAGGGATCATGAATCACTCAAAAGCTCAACGCATCAAAGTTAAAAGTCCAGATGTTCCGTTGGTAGTCATCATGTTTGCAACGCAAAAACAATACGCAGAGTATAGCGACGTTCCAAACGGAGTCGTAGCTTTCTACGACATCAAGCAGAATCATGTGGTGATGTACGAAAAACCAGATCGGCCACCCTTCAAACAAGAGATATATTATCGGCAAGCCATTTCCACCATAGCCCATGAAGGTGCACATCAAATACTGCACAACATTGGTGTGCAGCAGCGTCTTTCTCGCTGGCCTATGTGGTTGTCCGAAGGCATCGCTGAGTATTATGCCCCCACCGAATTTGGCAAGCGGCTCAAATGGAAAGGAGCTGGCGTAATCAACGACATGCGAATGTTTGAATTAGAATCGTACATCAAAGCGAAAAATGCTGAGCAAGTCGATGGCCAAATGGTATCTCAAACAGTTGTTGCGGCCAGGCTAACATCAACAGGCTACGCGTCTGCCTGGGCTCTGACCCATTATCTGGCAACCCGCAAGCGTAGTAATTTCAATGCGTTTATTAAAGAGGTGAGCCAACTACGTCCGCTTGAAGGTGCTATAGAACAATCTTCCAACGGCACTTTTGAATCCAACAAAGAGTTATTCTCCAAACACTTTGGCGAAGATTTCGGAGAACTTGAACGAGACCTGGTGACCCATCTCAAACGGCAGCCATACGACCACCCTTTTTCAGAATATGCACATTTTGTTTCTTCGATTCGGATTCGATCCGGCAAAAAATACTATGGAACCGCCGATGTTTTTCATAGCCGAGAACTGGCAATTCAGTGGCAACAGCAACAAATCAATAAACTAACCCAAGAACAGCAGAACACGGCTCAAATCGAATTGCAAATTTTTGTCAATCGAAAAGTCGCGGAAAGCTATGCCACGCAATGGCTTAGGGCAAATCGCTAGATTAAAACTTGGTCCGAATTCACTCCGGCAGACACTAAGACTTCTATATCACTAAAAAAACAGGAACACGGGACCATCGTGCCCCGCATTTCCTTTTCCACGGTTTTGGATCATACTAGTAGATCAAATTTGCTGGCAAACAGCCAAAACTATCACTCGCCTTTATGGCATCCCCTCGAAAGGATATTTCATGCGACGTATCGTACCCGCCCTATTCCTCATTTTGCTCCCCACAATTGCCATGTCTCAGGAAGCACCCAAATTGGAAACCACAACACAAAAAGCCTCCTACATAATTGGCCAAAACATGGGTTCTGGTCTTGCAGCTGATAGCGTTCCAATTGATTTTGAAGCATTGATGCAAGGTTTTAAAGATGCCCTTGCTGGTAAGCCTTCGGTCCTTACGCCTGAAGAATCACAAGCAACGATGACCGCTTTTCAAGCCATCGTGCAAGAAGTACAAAAGAAAAAAGCTGAAGAAGCTTCTAAGAAAGATATTGCCTATCTCGCAGCGAACAAGAAAAAAGAAGGCGTCGTTACCACCGAGAGTGGCCTTCAATACAAAATCCTCAAACCAGGCACCGGAGCAACTCCTAAACCAGAAGACACCGTGGTTTGTCACTATAAAGGAACATTCCTTGATGGCAAAGAGTTCGACAGTTCTTACAGTCGCAATGAACCTGCATCATTTCCGGTACTACAAGTAATCAAAGGCTGGACTGAAGCACTTCAGCTAATGAAAGTTGGAGCCAAATGGCAACTGACCATTCCTGGAAACCTTGCGTATGGTCCACAAGGTCGATCTGGAATTCCACCGAATGCAGTGCTATTGTTTGATATCGAATTGCTAGAAATCGCGGGCGCTAAATAAGTCACGCATCGATTTTCGATTGAATATATAACCGAAGCCCTAGAAGCACAACTTGCTTCTAGGGCTTTTTTTGTGACTTGTTCGATCATTCAATACGAGTGTAAATCGTCTCTGTCGCTTTCGCTTCCTGGCCATCTGGCGTGATGTTGTAAGCAATCATCGTTAGATGTTGATGATCGATTAATTGATATTCAGTCTTCCAACCCCAACGCGGCTGATCCGCGGCAATATCGTAATGCCCCAATACAGTGAACCCTTGTTGGGTCGCTTCTCCTTCAGAAAATAGAATCGCATAATTCATGTGAAAGTCATCGACCCAACTGATTTGATACTTCTGAGTGACCGAGTTAAACGCAATCAGCTCTTCCCCTTGGCGTCGATTGTCTTGCATGCTTCCCAGGTACTGATGTCGAATAAACCGCCCCTCAAAGACAGAAACAATCTCTCCTGTCACTTTTGATTCGTCGCTTAACTTGCCTGGTTCAAACCAAGTCTGGCAGTTTCCTTCCCATTTGCCAATCAGTTTTTTCAGGAATTCTAAAGACATGACACTTGGCCCTTTGATGTAAAGTTTGAACAGATACCCTCAGCACGCTAGAATAAACGGTTGCTACACTATTCTAGAGCTATGTGGCGGATGTTGTTAGAGACAAATTTTATCAGAGACCCAATTGATGAAGACATTTTATCGCGTTATCGCACTCGCTTTATTCTGAGTTCAAGTTTCGACTCTCATGCCTACGAACATGATTAACTGAGCCACGACACAGCTCCTTCACTCAGATAAAAAGATTCCTGAAATTATTTGATCAAACCATCGCGCAGATTGAAAAGGATCATTTGCGGTAAACATTCAATGCAAGTAGACAACCAAAGTAGACGTAGTGCGGCAGAATCTAACAGCCGCTATAATAAAGAAATGAACTCCAACGAGATAACGACAACACAACTCAATCAATGGGCCACTCGTCAGCTTAACGATTACGATGCCCACAACCCCGGCACATTGTTTGCCGAAGGCGTTGTGCTGAATGTTGAACAAGGCTACCAACTGCAAGCGGCTGTCGCAGAGTTACGTTGTACCCGAGGAGAAAAAGTCATAGGGTACAAAGTTGGCTGTACTTCGCCCACCATTCGCACACAACTGGGAATTGATCACTGCGTAACCGGGCGACTTTATGATTCAGAGAAACATGCTACCGGGGCAACGCTATCTCGCAGCCAGTTTGCCAACCTTGCCATCGAGGGTGAGTTAGCAGTCGAGTTATCGCGGAAACCAACAGCGGATGATTTTCGGGGAGATGGCATTCCCGAGTGTGTTGCTCGCATCTTTCCAGTGATTGAGCTACATCATCATATATTGCGAGGCGAACAACCATCTGCCGGGGAATTGATTGCCAACAACGCAATTCATGCTGGGTTTGTTGCAGGATTGGGTGTCGAACGAAGTGAGGTTGATGGGAATGAAACACTTTCGATATATTCAGATGACCGACTAATAGAACAATGCGAAGGCCCTGTATTAACTCAAACAATTCGTTCATCACTCAAATGGCTGATGGAAGTGATGCAAGAACGTGGCGAACAACTTGAAGCCAGGAAAATCATACTAACCGGATCAATCCCGAGTTTAATCCCGATCAATACCAACTGCTGCATCAAGGTCGATGCAGGGCAGTTCGGACAAGTAACCCTGAATTTTGTAAGCTAAAATCTATTTCACAAGGAACATGACATGGCGTATGACGACACACTGATCGTAGACCACATCAAAAGCACACATAGTACCGAACTACTGAGCGAACGCGAGAAGCACTTTATTGGATTGGCCGTAACCTTGACCCGCGGCTGCCAAGTTTGCACTCGCAATCGTGTAGAAAAGGCTCGTAGCATTGGCATTTCTGACGAGGAACTCAACGCCCTGGTTGCAGTCACCGCGGCAGTCAACAGTGGTGTCACTGGCGCAACCGCACGCATCGCGTTCGGGTTGATTGAAGATGAGAAAGCTGCGAGTTGCGGCGATGTCTGTTCGCCGAACCCTGAGTAATCGAAAGTTGGAACATGAAAGAGATCGTTAAAATTGGTACCGTGGGTGAAGAGAAGTTTGTTGTAACCGAACAACACTCAATCGACTTCGCACAAAATGGCATGCCGCAGATTCTTTGCACACCCTGGCTGATCTGGTTTTTAGAACACTCGGCCCGCAACGCCATGCTGCCGCTACTCGAACCAGGCGAAAGCACCGTGGGAGTGATCGTCAACGTAGAGCACTTAGCAGCAACACCGATGGGCGCAAACGTCACTTGCACCGCAAAAGTGATCTACGTCGATGGGCCCGTGATTTCGTTTCAACTCGAAGCGTTTGATGAGCATGAAAAAATTGCCAGGGGTACGCATAAGCTGCGAGTGATTCAGGCTTCGCGGTTGGCGAAAAGGGTTGAGAGTAAGCGGAAACAACTTGGATTGTGACAAGCACTTCTGATGGTTTTAAGAGTCTCCATAATGCGATTTTTTCGGCAGACGATAAATTTGCCGAAGCCGGGGCAATAACGGTCTTGGCGGATTGCTGGAAGGATAATTTCAACTTCAACTAGATGGCGGAGTCGGCATGGCGAATCTTCCGCAGTCCTTGAAACTGCAATACGGCGAAGACGAGGACGGCACCAGCGATGATAGCCACGGCCCAGTTGCCAGTTGTCGTTAGCAATCCAGTAAAGATCACGATCGCACTGGCGACAACCCAAACGAGATCGAAAACGACCGTAATCCACGCCTCCATTAGGTTCACGCTCGGCCGCCTTGCATTGAGCGTCATTCGTGCTGCGAACACGACCAGCGAGATGCCAATCCCGATTAGGATCTCCGGAACCTTAAGGCCGATCAACGATGATAGTGGCCCCGATGCGGAAATGAAGCATAGACCGGACAACGCCGAAAACACGCTGTTGGAAAACAGAGACGCTCGTAACAGCCGAGAGGAATCACGATTTTTCATTGCAGAACTCCCAAATTTAGGTTGATGGAATCAGTTTTCTTCCCTTAGCCGTTGTTTCTCTTTCGAGGCACGCTTGGATACTCCTTTTGGCACGCCCAAATGCCCGCTTCTCGCCAAGGAGTTGCTTGGCCCAATTCGCTTCTTGGACGAAAGCATGAACTTCAAACGCCATTTGTTCTGGGTCGGCCTGTGTTTTGAGTTGCTTGAGGGTCCGTGCTGAATCGAATCCCTGCACCAATAGGTCAAGCCATGCCTTCGAAAGCCGAGCGATCTCGTCCCGCACTGATCCGGGCCGGTCATCAAACTCAGCGGAAGCCGCAGCAAAGAAGCAGCCACCTCGGTACGTGCTGTTTTCAATGGAGTCGGCCCAGGACATAAGCAAAGCGTGTAGTTTCGGCAAACCGTCACCGAACTCCTCCGCAGCGGGTAGCACTGTTGCCTCGAATCGTTGCCGAGCCAAATCAACAACGGCGAGTTGCAACTCTTCTTTCGATCCGAAATGGGAATACAGACCGCTTTTGCTCATACAGAGTGATTTGGCCAAGTTGCCCACGGTCAGACCCTCCAAGCCTTCCGCAGAAGCCAAGTCTGCGGCAACGGCAAGGATCTGCTGACGGGTCTTCTCGCCCTTGCGAAGCTCTGTTATTGATGGCATGCCGGTACTCATGTGGGGTTGTCTAACATAAAAGCACGATCGGTCGTTTCAGTGAATAATAGCACGATCGTTCTTTTTGTCAACCGGAAGAATCCCTTTTTCGGAAAAATGTTAGGTGAACTAGCCCACCAACTTTCGGCACTCCGTTCGGACGGAAGCCGTCCCTCGCGACGTTCTCGCAAGACGTCAGCCAAAAGGGTGCGTCTACTTATCAATCCAATCCAAGCGGCATTCGGATATTTCCTGAGTCCGAGGCGATGATGTCCCGGGGCGTCATCCATAACCTGACCAGCACATGCATTTCTTGGAAATCGTGAGCTGTTACCGTGTGGATAGAGAGAAAAAATCGACGGCCCAAAGTGTTCGAGAACCCAAGATTCTCGCACTTAGTTTTGTAGGGTGGATGAAATCTTTACTTTCATCCACCTTGGAAAGAGTCAGCATCACTCATATTGATCGAATTCTTTTTTGAACCGTGAGTCGTCACTTCAAGTCTCATCCCAATGGTCGATTTTAACATGCCGCTGAAATGATGATCCATTCCAATGGAAAGCCGTTTGAAGGTGGATGGAAATAAGAATTCCATCCACCCTACTTTACTGGTCTCCCGGCGGATTCGTGACCCGGTCATTTCCCGATCCGAAAAAAGGGGGCGCTATGATTATGATCGAAACTAAACAAGGTTAGAAAGAGTTACCGATTGTGCCACCCAAGACAACGAAGTATGGGAGATTTACTTGGAAGCCGTAGGTACCCACGGACCAAAGAACCCTCCTACTCTTCAAGTAAAATCGTCTAAGGTTAAACACGCGACATCGGTCAAATCCTCTATGATTTCATCGATAGACTTGCTTTGCTTCAACTTGTTACGCTAGAATCAGCATCATCGAAGGGTTTGATTTCAAAGGGACTAAATCAATGACACGTTCTACAACAACTCGGATCGGTTTACTTGGCATTCTAAGTGCTGGTTTTATTCTTGGTTACATTGTTGCCTGCTCTAATACTCAACCAGAAAAGCCAATCAATGCAGCGGAAAATGAAGAAACCCAACTATCCGAAAACACGACTGAGCCAAATTTGGCAGCATCCTCTTCACCGGTCACAGCCATAGATACACGCGAAGTGTATTACCCTGGAACTGAAGTTTTAGGTCCGAATGAGATGCGTGTTGTCGCCTGTGGAACTGGAATGCCAAATGCCCGCCCTAAACAAGCTGCTGCCTGTTGGCTGGTTGAACTGGGTAACGGAGATAAATTTCTGTTCGACATTGGCACGGGGTCCGCAGAGCGAATTTCCGCGATGCAAATTCCCTACAATTATCTTAACAAGGTCTTTATTGGGCATCTACATTCCGATCACTTCGGCGACCTAGACGCTCTCTACTGCGGCGGTATTGTGGCCAATCGTGTTGTTCCTCTAGAAGTCTGGGGGCCCAATTCGATTGAGCCCAAATATGGAACCCAAGCAGCCATGGACGCGATGGAGAAAATGTTGGCCTGGGATATCGATACTCGCATGGGCAACACCGACACACGCGGAGCGTTTTTAAAGGTCACCGAGTTTCCTTACGATTCAGTCAACAATGTGATCTATCAGAAAAACGGGGTGACGATTCGAACCATCCCCGCAATTCACATCTTCGATGGTTGTGTCAGCTTCATCCTTGAGTGGAAGGGCTTGAAATTCTGCTACAGTTCAGATACGTTCCCGAATAAGTGGTGGATGGAACATACTAAGAACGCCGACATCTCTATCCACGAGTGTTTTATCGCTCCAGAATCATTAATTGAGAAACAGAATTTCACACCCGAGGCCGCACTGAATGTCGGTACACAGATTCATACTTCACCTGCGCAGTTTGGTAAAGTCATGGCCGAAACTAAGCCCCGTTTGGCAGTCGCTTATCACTTCTTTAATGACTTTGACACGGTTCCAGCCATCCTCCGCGATGTCCGCCGCACTTACGATGGCAAACTGGCGCTCGCTCTTGATTACATGGTCTTTAACGTCACCAAAGACGATATCAAGGTCCGCATGGCCGCTGTGGAAGAATCAATCTGGCCGCAACCCTCTCCCATCGCACTGGTGCCGCCAGATCCCAAACTACAACGCACCTCTTTGTCGAAAATGATGCGTGAAGGCCGAGTAGTACACAGAGAAGTGTTAGAAAAGGTTTACAACGATATTAACAAACGCTTTGGAAGCAACGAAAAAGTGCCTGAGTAACAGAGGATTAAAATGCACGGCGTTTTTAAAAATAAGATTGATCAGTAACTCTCACCCCCGATCCAACAGCCGATAATTAATCGCCTCGCTGATATGATCTGACGATATCGAAGTACTATCTTCCAAGTCGGCGATGGTGCGTGCGACTCGCATGATTTTGTCGTGGGCTCTGGCCGAGAGGCCGAAGCTTTCGATGCTTTGTTTGAGTAACTCCATGCCTATTTCATCGACGTGGCATTGCTGGCGGATTTTACGCGAGGTCATTTTGGGCGTTGTAGCGAGTGGGACTGCCGATGAAGCGGCGGGTTTGGGCTTTGCGGGCATTGATCACTTGATTTCGCAACGTCGAAACCGCGTCGGACGATGGAGCCGACGCAGTTTGGCACAGCCTTCCTTG
>NVWB01000265.1 GCA_002733575.1 Blastopirellula sp.
GTCAGGCACAGCCTGACCTACACAAGGGTATCTGCCATAGTGCTAACACACCATATTCGCCAATTCCACCGAACCTTGCAAGGACGGAACTGGCTCTACTGGTAACAACCGCGAGAGGTTTTGGGAAATAACCGGAATTCTGGTGCAAGGTTCCTATAAACCAAGGAAATCTAGGGTTACTTATCAGTGACCACCTGAATCATAAACATTTGCCGTGTGTTATCTTTGGCGAGACCTGGCACCAGAATTGTGTTGTTGGTTCGGTTCCAGCGTGGGGCAGGGTCGATTCGGATGTCGCCAGAGTATGAGCCTTTGCTTAGTCCTTCACTACGCGTGTATTTTCCATCACTACGGCGATACACAGTGTAATAATTCGCCTCACCTTTTTTGTATCCGTTGACAAACCACTTGCCGTTAGGGGATAGCGAAATGTCGCCTTCAGGGTTTGGGAATATTTCGGGGGTTCCCCATTGCTCGACCACTTTTTGGGTATCCACATCGTAAAGGATTTGTTTTTTTCCATCTCGTCCGATTAGCAAGCTTCCTTCGGCCCACTCGGGGTGCCCGCCAATATGTTTGTCATGCAAAGTCAGTCCAGTTCCATCGATATGGATCGAGCAAGGAGTGTTGATTTTAGGCTTGTTTTTAACCTTGTTCCCAGTCCAGTTCCCCCGAGCGAAGAAGTAAACTCGATCCCCGGTCCGATTCCAAAGAGAGTGATTGATGAACAACGGATAATCTTCGATGTCTGGGTAGCGATTCTTCAATAGATCGGCAAGTTGACGATAGGAAACTAATAGCCGCCGGTTGCCTGTCTTGACGTCGACCACGAAGATGCCATCGTTGGCTGGGGCGTTCACCTCTTTCGACCAATCGATTGTGCCAGGGTAACCGGTGACTGCACGCAGCCGGGCCAAGCGACCATAATTCAAACCGAGGAAGGCTCCTCCGTTCTGGGCGACTCCACCGTTTCCAATCGGAGCATCCTCGTTTCGGTATTCCTTGATGCGTTTTCTTTTTTCAATGTCATACAGTACGGTAAATACTTTGCCGGTCTTCACATCACGATCATTGAAGAAAAACTGCGTCTCGGCAGCTAATGGATTCCAATAGAACATTGTGCCTTGCTGCGGATTCCAGGCGTGCGTCTTCTCAATTCGGGTGATCTTATTGTTGTTCTGTGTGTCAATCAGAATGATCGTAGCGGCCTCTTCAGGCAGCGGCATGCGATCAATGGTTTCGATCTCCATGCCCAAGATGTAACGATCACTTGCATTCCAAGGCACCGTTTGGCACTGGCCAATGTATCCAAAAAAATGGTGCTTGGGGCCAGAGGTGATCTGTTGAATCTTTAGATCGAACGACTGGGCATTCGTGAAACCAGAAAATAAACACGCGAAGCTAAAGACACAGCATGCCAGGATGCTAGTCATTCGGTTATTACCGGAGGCTGGGTGGCTGTTCATAGCATGGACATTCTTCTTGAGAGTACGGATAATCGAAATCGGAAGTAGTACCGACTATTATAATTCGCTATCCGTACAGAATTCAAGAAGTGTATCGATGTTTACGCATCAAAAGAGATACCGCCGCCACTGCTGCTGGTATTATTGGAATCAACACTGGATGTCGAATCAATTGATTGATTGAAGTGTGGGGCAGATGTGAAAGATTCGGAGTCAAAGCCGCTGCTATAGGTTGGGCTATCGATGATAGATGGTCCAGATGCGTTTGCATTCATATCAACAGGCATGTCTGCGGCTGTGATTTCTTTGACTTCTTCAACGGGTCGATCTAATGCCTCTGGCTCGAGTTCGCACAACTGGCTCCACGTTTCACGTTCGACTTCCAGGACTTTGGCAACGCCTTCTAGTTTTTCGTATTCGTCATTGATTTGAATTTCGCTGAGTTCACGAAAAAGGAAGAGGTAGATTCCAGTGACTTGTCGAATGACATCATTGCCTTCGTGCTTGATGCCAGACAATATCTCGGCGATAATTTCTCGACACCTGAGCAGTGCTTCCCAGGCTTGTTCGTCTTCGCCGTTTTCTTTTAACTGCTTAGCTTGAAAAGTGAAGCGAATGGCTCCATTGAGCAACAGCAATTGCAACTTTTGAGGAGTCGCGGTGAGAACTTCGGTTTCTAAGTAACTGTTTTGGGAATCGTATTGCATAGTTGGGTCTCAGTTTGATTCTAGTTAATTACGATCAGCAGGAAGCGGGAGTCTTATGCTGATACGAACATTCAAAAATTTGGTACTTAGGGATTCTATAAAGTCTATCGGCAACACAAACAGAATAGTTTTGACATATTCAGAACATCACTAGTTTTGGTTAGCTAGTGCCTCCACTATTGTCAATGTATTGTATCTTTGAGATTGAATCGATATTCGATTGCAGTTTTCCGAGTGTAAGTTCTAAGTTGTAAAACATTCTGAAGAGGCTCTCTTCTTTTCTCTCTAGTCGAGCGGTCATTTGATCGATTCGTTGAAAGTTGATCTCAATTTTGCTTTGAAGTGTTTGCACACGACTAATCAACAGGGAATGATCTTTTCCGGCAAACTGTTCAGTCAAACGGTTCATCTTGGCAGCGAACCCGGATGTTTCTTTTGAAAAGAATTCTTTGACCGCATCTGGATCGTCAGCAAACGAACTCTTCAGTTTTGCCTCATCTAAACGCAATTCACCGGTGTCTGAGATTTCAATTCCCAGTTGTTGCAATGATTGAAATTTCCCGAGCCCAAAGTATCGATCTGTCATCAAGTGACCAAGCTCCGTGTCAATACGCAGAGTTTCGTTGGACCCGAATAAGATACCTGTGGTATTTTCAATTTCGCTGAAAAATGTAAACGACTCCAGTTTATCTCTCAGCTTATTGTATTGGCCAATAAACGCGTTCACGGTGGTAATTAATGAAACATCGGAATTGTTGATCGAAATTGTGACAGGTGTATCCGAAGGAGCACCCAGGTTTAATACGACTCCGTCAATGATATCATGAAAGGCATTGGTTGACGAAGAAGTCAACACACCAGACGATGCATTGGCAGAGGAGCCAAACAGCAGCAAAGCATCTTGTGCCTTCACGATTTCTTCAAAGTCAAAGGAACTGCTGGTGGAATCAATATTGATCCTTCCACTTGCCCCTTGCACATTACTAATGATCGAAAGCCGATAAGGGTTTAGCCCGCTTCCTGAATTAAAGGGGTTTGCAAAGAATCCTGCGTTAAGATCATTGATTTGATTAATCAAGTCTTCCATCGTATCGCCATCTTCGATCTCTACCGTGATGACGTTTGAGCCTTCAATTGCCTTGACGGTTTCTCCATCGACTTCCATCGAGGTTCCAGTTCCAACAATTTTCAAGTCGGAGGCAGTCTTATATGTCCCGATATTGGAAATGGAAAAGGCTTGGTCTCCGCCCGAGGTGTCGAACAACACCAGCCCATCTCCGTTGTCATTGATTCTTGCGGTAACATCAATACTGAACTCGATATTGATCATGTCAATGACATCACCGAGTGTCTTGATACTTTCGTCGGCAAGGTCAATAATTTTACCACTGCCGTTGGTGTCTTTGATCAAGAACTTGCCGCGATCAATTCCCTGTCCGCCGTTTAGTGAATCTAGTGTGGTTTGTTCGCTGATGAACTGTAAATGAAGCGATCCTGAGTTGACACTCGATTGAGAAGAATCATTCGTGATCTGTAATTTATCGGCCGAGTTAGTAGCATCGCCGTTGGCAATGACTAGATTGCTGGCAAACTCTCCGGTGTTGTCTTTGATGCGGATGCCGTTGCCTGCTGAATTAATGCTTGCTTCAACGCCTAGCCCTGCTTCGTTGATTGCATGGATAACGTCTTCAACAGTTTCAGCCGCCGAGAGATCAATGCTTTTGGTGGTGCCCGATCTGTCGGTGATATCTAAAAGACCCAACTCGCCCAGGCCTCTGCCGCCATTGAGTGTCGATAAAGCGACTGTTTTTAATCCACCTTGAAGGCGTTTACTGGTCAGTTCGCCATTCACTGACTGGCCAGTTAGCCCGAGGTTTTCGGCCGTACTTCCGCCGCCAAAACTTGTGATTTCAAAATCGTAACCACCATCAGTGGTTAAATCGATGATTTCAATGTGATCGCCGTCATCACTAATTCTTGCCTGCAACCGGGTCGGATCTGCGGCATTTAACATCTCGATGACATCGCCTAGCGTCTGGGGAGTCCGTTCTTCTTTTTCTGCTCCCCCTTGGGTAATGCCAGTGCTGCGAGCATCAACAATACGATCCCCATTGCCCCCAGAAACCGTACCTGCGGTAAACAGTTCGCTCACGGTGGCATCGTTGTTGATCGCGTCAATGACATCGTTTGCAGAGGTCGTGCCCTGATTAATTCTTACCGTGATAATTATGTTTTCAGGATCACTGTTGTCGTACTCAACAACTTCGTTTCCCGTGGTTATGGTTTCGTCATGTAGGTATTGAAGCGTCACGTTATCCGATTCAGCCCCTGGTTCGGCAGCCGTAATCATTACCAATCCATCTTTAATTGAACCAGATGTGATTGACGATGCACTCCGAAATCCACCCGAGGTTGTGCCTGTATCTGAGAGGTCAACAAGCCCTGTGCCGTCGTTTCCTGATGCATTGTCGGCGTTAAAGATTTGACTGACAGTTTCGTCAGCATTGATTGCGTTGATTACATCAGCCGCAGTCGATTCGCCATGATCGATGGTGATCGTTAAGGTTTTATTTTCGGGATCATCGCCATTGTAGACAACGGTTTCATTTCCTTTGGTAGTCAATCTCCCAGCCACAATTACGATTTTAACGTCGTCGTACACATTCCTTTCAGTTAATGCAGTGATGGAAAACGAAGCATTCGCATTGAGTGATGTGGTTTCAGTGTTCGCAAATCCAACTCCGCCTGCGGTGATGCTTGAGTCTGACACATCGATCAGTCCATCACCCGAGCCACCATTTACGGGAGCAGCAGTAAAGAAGTTTTTAGCCGTTGCATCATTATTCAGTGTTTCAATTACATCGGCAGCGGTTGTGTTACCAGCATCAATTTGAAAAGTAAGGGTTTTAGTGATTTCATTGTAAACGACTGTTTCATTTCCCTTAGTTATCGCCGGATTGTCTTGGAAACCGATTACGACTCCATCATAGGCAGTTCCCTTAGTAACGGAGGAAAACTCTACTTTAGCATCGAATCCGTTTGTCGTAGTCGTTGCGTTGCCTTCAGGGGCAGGGAATTGCATTAATGCAATTTTCAGAGACTCTGATCCATCACGAAAAGTAACTTCAAGGTCTTCAAGTTCTCCATTAAAGTTGACTCCATTGCCTGAATTCAAGTCTGACAATCGGGTATCTTCATGCAGTGAGAGTAAGTCATTACCCGTAGCTTCAGCCGCTGCGACATCGATATTTGAGAGTCCCAAATCCGCTGCGGTAGAGCCTGCCCCAATATCTTGCACGATCAGGTTTGAATCAGTTTGGCCGGTATTATCTACCAGTTTAATTCGATCTCCGTCTGCCACCGCAGTGACATCAATATCATCATTCGCATTAATGGCGTTTATCACATCGTCGATCGACTGGACGAATCGCAGGTCAACGACGCCCGTATCACCACGGCGGTCGGTAATGCGAATTTTACCTCGCTCTACTCCTTCACCTGCGTTCAGTTGATCGAGAGAAACCGAGTCATCAAGTCTAGGGCCAAACGAAAAACTGATCTCGCCAGCACTCAATGGTTCCGTAGTTGAGCCCACGCCTGAACTCAACAACTGTTGCGATGAAGCCTGGCGAATCGAGGTAAACTGATAATTGCCTGCCTGAGGCGTGCCTGTTACCGTGGCCGAAAGCGAACTGCTATTACTGCTAGATGCTTTTTTCGACTCGTAGATATCGGTATTGCCGAGTCGATCGGAGGAAAACTGAAGACCCAGCACCGAAGCGGTGAGTTCAGTAAGTGCAGATTGCTCACTTTTTATTTGCTGGGTCCGGGCAGCTAGCCTAGTCCGTGGTTTTCCCTCAACAGCCAATAACTGCGCAACGGTTTCCGTGATGGGAATTCCCGATATCAAACCGACGTTGGATTGGATACGAGCCATGGAAGTCACTTAACGGAAGCATTGAAACCCTGTAAAACACGCCACAAGCGCGCACTACATCTTTGTCTATCTTTTTATCGACATCTTATGAACCAAACATGAGCAATTGTTCGGGTTGGGCAGTTTAGCAGTGACTGTAACGATTAAGGCAAATGGATTGTCTCGCCAAGAAATAAAAAACTCCCAGTCGAAGACGACTGGGAGTTTTTTTTATATTGAACTGAGTTAGTTAGCGAATTATCGCAACAGACCCAAGACGTTTTGAGGGTTTTGGTTCGCAATACCCAAGACTGATGTACCCGATTGAACGAGAATCTGTGCTCTCGTCAAGTTGGCCGATTCTTCAGCGAAGTCAGCATCACGAATCGAACTTTCAGCATCGGTCAAGTTGGCCAACGTATCGTTCAAAGTAAAGATGTTCGACTCTAGGGTCGTTTTCTGGAACGCACCCAATCGCCCACGAAGTTGAGTCACCGATCGAATCACTTCGTCAACAATCTTAGCTGCACCACCGACATCGTTACTCAAACTCTTGGCACCACCAGATCGAAGTTCAAACAATCGACCACTAACACCACCGAGTGTCGCGGTACTCACACTTTGAATACCCAAACGAGCCTGCTGGTTACTAACAACATCTGGACCGAGTTGGAACAGTGCACCACCACCAGAGATGGTGAAGCTGAACTGCGAGTCGTCAGTCGCTGTACTTGATAGTGAGAAGCTTAAGTCGAGCGATGAAGTATTGATGGATGCTTTCAGACCATCACCAATGGCTTGAATACCATTGATCCGAAGATTAACATCCGTTCCTTCAGATCGATCAACATCCTTATCGCCAGCAATGTTAGATAAGCTAAAGCTACCCGATAGTGCTTTCACACTCACAAAAGCGTCTGATCCAAACTGAGTGGCACGGAAAGTCAGTCCACCATTTTCCAGGTCATTATTCCCTTGTAGTGAAGCACCATCTTCCGTACCGGCATCAACCACCCCGCCAGAAAGTGTTCCCGTGTCGTTCAAGTCAATGGCACCTGATCCATTGCCAACTAATGCAGCGGTGAATTTGTCACCTAGATCATTGTCGATTGCAGTTTTCACCTGAGCAGCAGTCGAAGCTCCTGCACCAGATTTCACCGAAACGGTCAAAGTCTTGGTCGTTTCGTTGTAAGCAGCACTTTCAGTTCCAGCAGATGCCAGTGTACTTTCATACACAATGGTCACGCCGTCATATTCAGCACCAGCTTCAACCGCAGTGATCGAAATTCGAGCATTTTTACCATTCACCGCATCGACTTCACCCGATGCAAAGGCATCTTCCAGATTCGTACCACTGGTGGAGAAAGTAAGATCCTCTTCGGTTGCAGAGAGTAAACCAGAACCATCGCTACCTTCAGCGTTCGAGACACTTACGCCGAACTGAGCCAAGTCAGCAGCATTTGCTGAATCATCAAAGAAGGCAATCAATTCGTCAGCAGTGGTTTGAACGATACCATTGGCATCAGTTTCTAAGTTGACAATGATGGTACCATTGCTTTCAATACCACCGGAAGTCGAGGCGTTATTCGAGTCATTTCGGACATCGATATTACCCGTTGCGAGTGAACCTAATGCAATTGCTTGGAACTTGGTACTTGCCAAGTCATCGTTCGCCAGTAAGTCGATGACATCTTGAGCACTGGTTGACCCATTGGCAATGTTAAACTCAAGCACACCGCCTGAAGCACCACCCCCGCTGAATGTTGCAGCCGAAGCCGAGGCATCACCTGTAGCGATGACTGCCAAACCAGTATTGGTATCGCTGTCTGCGTAATCGAGTTCAGCGGTAAAAGTACCTTCGGTATTAATCGCAGCCAGTACAGCGGCACCTGTTGCCGAAGCGTCATCACCATTCACGGTAATTGTCAATGTTTTAGCGGTACTATCTACAACAGCAGTTACTGCTGTTCCTGATCCACTTGTATCAACGACAACAGTATAGTCGTTGAAGTCTGCTCCACGAGTATTGGCAGTCAACAAGAGATCAGCATTATTGCCAGCAGCCGCAAATTCAACCACAGCCTGAGCTTGTGATTCTTGTTGATCAAACGTCACAGTATTATCAGTACCAGAAGCGGTTGCCGTGAATCGAACTTGAACATTGTCAAAGTCACTTCCAGCTTCCACAGCACGGAAGTTCAAACTAGCATTGGCATTTTCAGCGGCCAATGTAGCAGTGGCACGTGATTCAACACGTGGATCCGTTGTTAGGTCCACACTTAATGAACTGCCAGCGGTTGTCACAAACTTAATGTTGGGCGATTCTTCTGGACTGAGGAATTGCAAACGGTTGTTCGCTTCTGCTTGACCGACGTAAGTTGCTTCTTGGAATTCAGATACCGTTCCCACTCCACTGTTACCATCAGCTAGTGCAGCAGTCACAATGTCTCCGGCACCAGAAGCATTGATCGCATCAATCACATCTTGTCCAGTGGCAACAATCGTTCCAGCAGTTTGGCCACCCGAGAGTGAGTTGTCATGGGTTTGTGCATACACTACGCCCGTTCCATCGTTGTCTTCACTTGAAGCGATGGAGAACAATGCTGCGGCACGCTCGTTGCCGGATGCACCAAGTGCGGAGATGATATTATCAACCGAAGTCAGACCTTCGTTGACATGAATCACTAACGCACCAGCATCTGTACCACTGTTACGTGTGTTCCCTGTAATGTCAGTTAAGTCAGCGGTTGAGATCACGCCAGTACCATCGTTTCCAGTGTCAACACTGACATCACGGCTGGCATCAAAGGTACCTTCCGTATCAATAGCAGCAATAATGGTATCAGCAGTGGTTGTGTTATCGTTGACTGAGATGGTCAATGTTTTACTAGCTGAATCATAAGCGGCTGTCGCAGTATCG
Organism: Blastopirellula sp.; assembly: GCA_002733575.1. Lineage (GTDB taxonomy): Bacteria > Planctomycetota > Planctomycetia > Pirellulales > Pirellulaceae. The sequence goes on from NVWB01000265.1 coordinate 9,010, forward strand.
CCTGAAAGAGAATTATCAACAGCAAACTTAATATTCACATCATTGAAATCAGTTCCAGCGGCCGTTGCTTCAAGTTTGATTGAAGTATCCGCACCAGCAGAGAAACCATTAATAGCGGCCTCTGCTTTGGATGCCGAGTTGTGATACTCGATCTTCGCTTCTTCAAGACCGGCACCCGATACTGCAAGGATGTCACCGTCTCCACCACTCAGTGCTGCAGCAGCAGTAACTACGGCATCATCACCACCGGCTGAGTCATCCGTAAAAGTAAAGTTTTGTAAAATGTACGCAACATCCTCATCCGATGCGGCCAATGTTGTCAAAGCAGAAATTGTATCTGCCACTGTATCAGTACTAGCTCCGAAATTAGAACTGAATGCAATAACACCAGTTGCTTTATCAAACGTTACGCCGGTGGCAGCATCTAATACTTGTAGCGAAATACCATTACCGGCTGCACCGGAATACTTGCTTCCTGCTTTCGCAGTAACGATGACATTCCCACTATCCACACTTGCTTGAGCAGCTGTCGCTGTTTCACCTAGTGATGTGCCATCTTGTCCAGTTGCGTCACCAAAATGTGTACCTGAAGCATTTCCGACCGAGGCTTCAAATACATCATTGATATTGTAGGTTTCGCCATCGACGGTAAACGAAGTGTCTGTACTATTAAAGGCATTGACAATATCGGACCCTGACACATTCGTTGTACTGCCGTTGTCAGCATCGTAAGAGATCGTAAGCTCGTTAGTCGATGCATTAAAAGTGACTGCTGTATCTCCGTTATTATCGGAGAATTTTACGGTGACAGCACTACCACCATCGCCGGAAAACAGTGCAGATCCAGATTTTACGGCAACTGTGAACGAAGATTCACCAGTTCCGTAGAACGTTGATTTTGCATTGTTGCTCCCAGTCGAAGCTTCTGTTCCATCTCCATGCACGATGTGAATATCAGTTCCATTGAAATCTGAACCCGAGATCAAGGCACTAATATCAAGAGCATTGTTGTCTGCACTTGAAGCAGCACGGGTGGTTTGAGTTAGAGTATTACCACCCACTGAAACTTTGTCTGTACTACCACCTGTGGCCGAGAATTGAGTCAATCCATCAATGGCATCTTTTACATGTTCTGTTGTTGTGGCCCCAGGATTTTCGACTTTAACCTCTAACACATTGGTGGCCGCATCGAAAGTCGCTGTAGCATTGGTAACCGAACTATCATAGACAAAACGTACTTCGACGTCATTGAGATCACCTTCAGTTGCTGAGGTAATTCTAACTACGTCATCTGCAGCACCCGCATCTTGAGCCCCACCGAAGTTTAGTTCGTAAGTAGCAGTTGTGGCTGCCAGATCTGTGTCATCGATTTGAGTTCCAGATGCACCAGCGGCAGCGGTGGTTTGCAGTTGAACATCAATCGTTGCAGGGCTGTTACCAACCGCTTCGGTGTAATTCACGGTTGTACCGGAAGAATTACCCAGGCTGTATTTGACGCGGACATTTCCTTCGTCAAAACCTGCATTGTCTGCGGTCAGGACAATATCATTGTCTCCGCCGAAGCTAGTAACAGATAATTGACCGGCGGTGGCATCATTTTCAATAACTGCCTCAACACCTGTCGCATCCGAAACCAAGTTGACCGCAGCAGCAACTTCTTCGATTGTACTATTTGCAGCAAAGTTGAAAGCCTCGGTACCGTTGCCCCCAGCAACTTCCAAGACAACATCTTCAGCAACCGCACCGAAGGAATAATTCAATTCACCACGTGTGGCTTGTTTCACCACGTTGACTTGTACGCCGATCTCACTTTGTGTACCAAAGTTGGCTTGATCGATTTGCAACCCACCGATGACACTTGAATCAACATCTTGAGTAATGAAGTCCAAGTTACCATCCAGAAGACGTTTACCCTGGAAAGAGGTAATCTGAGCGATACGATCAATGGCTTCAAGAGAGGAGTCAACTTGAAGTTGGTTCGCAGCAATTTGATCTTCACTTAATGCACCCGTATTGGCAGCTTCAGAGATCAAACCCCGAATATCATTGATCAACTGACTAACCTGGCCTAGAGCACTATCGGCCGTTGCGATCAACTGGTTAGCACGTTCACTATTCGTGATGGCTTTTTCAACACTAATGATATCACTTCGAAGTGATTCACTAGCGATCAGACCGGCTGGATCGTCTTTTCCACGGTTGATTCGTAAACCAGTAGATAATCGAGCTAAAGATGTTTGTAAGTTTGCGTTCGATCGTGCCAGTGTGGTTTGTGCAACAAGCGAACTTACATTAGTATTAATACGGGTCATTGTGTGACACCCCTTTTAAAGTTTAAGGACTACGTTTGATCCGACCGGACTCTGGGGAGTCGATCGTCCAAATCGGTTTGGCTGCAGAAAACGCAGCCCTCATTTTTTGAACTAACGACAATACGGTAAATGTTTCAATCTTTGATTCTCGCCTCACAAACTCAAGAAGAGTTTGCCACTTGAATCATTTAACAAAATTGCTAGCAGTGGAGTCTGCGCAACATCTCCTGCTATCAATCATCTATCACAACTATCGACACCCTTATTAGACTGCTTTAAATAAATCATTAAGTTTTCCTGGTTTAGCCGATCCGGTTTAAGAGACTACTGTCCCTAATGGATACAACCAAATCAAACGTAATAGTCAGCCTGCAATGGTGTGCCAATAGCCTTAATAGCTTTCATCTGAATAATCGACAAAAATTACTTGACAACATGAGCAGACTCGACATAGAACCTGGATTTGAGATGCTTTAGCGGTTAGCCACCTGTGCTATTCAGGGAATGGGTGAAAATAGACTGATGGTTCACCCCAAGAAATGCAAAAACACTTGAGATATCAATTCTCAAGTGCATGCAATTAATTTGATAGCAGCGTTCTCTATTATAAAAAACTCGAATTCCATAGAACCCGATGCTTGCTACTTAGTTGGCTTACGCAACGCGGCAGCTTCTGCTGGCCGAATCCGTGTCGCTTGGCCATTTTCTTTTTTAATGGCATCGTAGATTTCTTGGCGATGCACGGGTATTTCTTGGGGGGCATCTATTCCTAGACGAACTTTGTCACCACGAATATCAACAATCGTAATAACGATATTATCGCCAATCATGATACTTTCATCACGATGTCTCGAAAGCACAAGCATCGAAGACTCCTTCCATATAATCCTCGTTAAAAGGATTATTCGATAAATTCAATTCATTGGGGGGGGATCAATGCGATAGCGATTGTGGGGCAATCTGCTCTCGCATTGGAACTAGCATAGATAGCATCTATGTATCAACAAAAGAAAATATCGACCACCAGGTTCTCGGATTGCAATCTACGTTGAAAAGGTGGCTATGTACCGGCAAGTCCGGATATATCAGGCACTTTTTCGGTAAGCAGCAGCAGGGCTAGCGATTACATACTGCAAAGGTTGCTCATCCGTTGTAACCACCTGCTTGCCAACCTGCTTGGAGAGGTTGATGATCAATGGGGCTCGAAGGTTAATCGTCAGTTGCTCTTCGTGCTTACTGACGATTGCCAGCACAAAAGTGTCATCTGAGTCAGACAATTCGAGTGCTTCAATCTCAGACTTACCGGTTCGCACTCGGTATTCAGTCGAAAATCTTCGAGGACTGACGACTGCCATCGCAAGATCTGGCTCATCAATAGACTGCAACCAACCAATCGCATCGTTGCTTTCATCTGACAAAACAACCCAGTTTTGAGCATTCTCAAAACCGATCAAACCCTCTGGGAATTGAATGATATCTTGTGCATCAATTTCGACGTTACCAAATCTTGAAGTTGAGATGTCCATTTTTGATCCCGATAGTCTTTGCTTTAGCTACGATTTTGTGAATGCGCAATCGGAACGGATTGCGACTCTATGTCCTTATCGTCAACTATCGGCAAATCCCTGCGAGAATATCCAACAATACCTGCACAATCGGAATATCTTCTTCAATGCCTCAAAAGTTGAAACGCCTTTAGAAGCAGGCCGAGCATTGATGGTTGTTTAGAGGAAGTCTAATAATGAGAGCCGCGATATTTGTCCAATGACCCGCAGTGATGCTTCAAACGATGCTTGCTTGGCTGTCAGGCTAGAGATGGTTTCCACAATATCGACATCGATTTCTAAGGATAACGCACTTTTCAGTTCGATCGTTTCATCTTCCATGCGATATTTTAACAGATCTACATTCTGGTCTCGCGCTCCTAATTCTGCTCGCACAAAACTCAGCCTCTTAAGATCAATGTCCAGCAATTCAGCCGCTCTTCCAATTTGCGTTAGGTCACCTGCTTGGATAGCAGCCGAGAATTTTAGCAAAGAGTTAAATATCCCTTCGGTTTCAGCCGGATTGACATCTCTGCCAGATAAAATCTCTGCGGTTCCGCCTGAGGTGGTTCCCAGAAATCCGCCTGAAGTAATCGTTTCGCTACCATTATTTGTCAGGTCGGTACTTCGATCTAATTTTGTAACAAAGCTGCCTTCATCATTGATGGCATTCATGATATCTCGAGCTGTAGTCACTCCACCTTCGATTGAAATAACCAATCTGCCTGAACTTGCAAAATACTGGGCCTCTGGTGTTCCTCCTGGACTTAATGAATCATCGAGCACTATATCTACATTGTTGTATCGAGTCCCTGAAATCAGGGCCGTCACTTCTAGAGCACTATTCATATTGTCAGGTGAACTAAAACTGATGTTCACCGAGGCGGGCTCTGCATCAGCGATGGGTGTTCCCCCTGCGGTCGCAGCCATGATTCCAGTTTGTGTGATCAAGCCTACTCCGTTATTGGTAGGGTCGTCACTGAAATCTAGTTTCGCTGTAAATGTCCCCTCGGCGATGATTTGATTCATCACGGTTTCAGCGGTGGTTGCTGTGGGGTCGACATCAATGATTAATTTCTGCTGCACAGGGTCAAATGAAACCAGGGCCTGATTTCCCGTGGCTAAAGAGTTGACAAATTCGATCTGAATATTGTTGTAAAACTCGCCTGGTGCGGTTGCTTCGATTGAGAATGCGTTGTTAAGGTTGTCCGGGCTATCGAATTGAACATCAGCACTTGCTGGCAAAGCATCCGCCGCATCTGACACGGTCACTTCCTGTGTTCCATCGGGCATGAGCCCTAAGTGGATTGCGGCATAGCTCTGAATATCTCTTTTAATCTTGAGCCTGCCAAATCCTTCTGGATTATCATCAACAATTTCAATCCCATTTCCGAAAGCTTTGAGTCTTGCCACGACTCCGTCTGAACCAAGGTTATCAGGGTGGTTATTGATGAGGGTCAAAACATCTTCCACCGTCTTGGCTGTCGAGAGATCAATTTCCAGTTCCACTCCATCATTTCGGGTAATGGTGAAGTCGGTCCCTTCCGTTGTGCTGACACCCAACGCGTAATTCATCTGCGATAGTTGTGTGTTGGTGGTAAATGTACGAATTCCGAGTTGAGTTGCAGTCTCTCCACCATTTTCGCCAATCGTGAACTCACCCCCGCTTAAGACCGATTGTACATTGATCCCAGTTGCATCATCGTTGAGGGTTGCAACCAATCCAGCACTTGAGCCATTGAGGATATTCAACAAGTCTTCAACGGTCTCTGCATCTTCAAAAGTGATTTCGAATTGTTCACCTCCATTATTGATCAGTAGTCCCGAAGATTTATCAAAGGGAACTCCGCTACCACCAGACAAAATGCCTGTTGTCTCAAGATCAACAATCCCACTTCCTTCAAAGGAACCACTCGATGTATCCTTGCCATCGATATTGGCAGTAAAACTATCGGTAAATGTGCTATTCCCATTCAAGGCTACAACCAGATCCGATGCCGTGGTAGCACCATTGTCTACTTGGATAAAGATGGTGCTAAGATCCCCTCCAGTGTTGCCAGTCGTACCTCGAGTCCCTTGATCTGTACTTAATACAAACGACGCAGGGTTAAAAGTATTACCATTCGAATCATCTGCTCGAACAGAGAAAGTCCCCTCTTCAATAATGGCATCCATGACCGATTGAAGTGATGTCTCATCAGTGTTGTCAATGTTGATCGTTAAAGTGCGGGTTGATCCATTATCAACATAACTAGCACTCGCTGCATCGCCGATGTTGGTCGAGGAATCAATGACAATTGTTACATTGTTAAAATCAATGCCAGCTTCATTGGCAGATAAAATCAGATCATTATTTCCACCTGAAAAGCTTAATGAACCCTGAGCTTTCACCCCTTTGTCTGTGACAGAAGTAATCACTCCGAGATTGTCGTTGGTTGCCGATACGGCTTGAGAAGCATCGTACCCTTCGCCAGTCGATTGATCTGTGCCTACCGAAAAACG
>NVWB01000266.1 GCA_002733575.1 Blastopirellula sp.
TCATTGGTTAGTTCGAACTCGGCTCCTGGGCAATCTTGATCGACTCGTACTAAATAGGGTTGATCTATTTCATAACCTTCAGGCGAAGCAATCGAAAATGACATGCCCATTTTTGCACAAGCGAGAGCCAGGCTACGCGAGACGTTATTGCCATCTCCGATGAATGCAACTTTACGTCCTTTGAGCGAGCCAAATCGTTCTTTGACTGTCAACAAATCGGCAAGTGCCTGACAAGGATGTGCAAGGTCGGTGAGACCATTAATGATTGGGCAGGTGCAGTGTTCGGCTAAATCAAGCACGCTTCCGTGACTTTTGGCGCGACAAACAATTACGTCTAGATATTGGCTAATCACTTCACCAAAATCTTTGGGCGTTTCACGTCCATCATTCCAGCCGACATCTTCGCCGAGAAACAGAGATGATCCGCCCATGTGGACCATGCCGGTTTCAAAACTAACACGGGTACGCAGCGATTGTTTTTCAAACAACAGGCCCATTATTTTTCGTTCGAGCAGTGGTTTGCGAATCCCTTTCGCTAAGTCCGATTTAATTTCTTCGGCGAGGGAAAAAATCCGCTCAATTTCAGCAGTCGATACGTCAAACAGTGTTAGTAGGTTTCGCATTAAGTTGTTCCGGTATTTAGATGGTCTGTCAATAAATAAAGACAGTCAAATTATTCTGCGTTGTTTGCTTGCTTCATGACTTCTGCCAAAATATCACAGCCCTGGTGTGCTTCGGCTTCGGTTAAGTTCATGGCAGGCAGAAAACGAATCACATTGCCCTGGGTGCAGTTAATAAGCAGCCCTTGTTCCATACAGGCTTTTACAAAGGGACCGCCGTCGATGGTGAGTTCTAGCCCAATCATCATGCCGATCACGCGGACTTCTTTAATGAAGTCACACTCTTCTTGCAGCGTAGTTAATCGCTGCTTAAAGATCTCGCTAAGCACAGCGACATTCTCTAATAGATTATCGCGTTCAATCATTTCTAACGCTGCAATGCCGGCTCTGGCCGCAATGGGATTACCGCCAAACGTGGCGGCGTGCATGCCTGGCCTTAGGCTCGGAGCAATTTCAGCCGTGGTTAAGAGGGCTCCGCCAGCAATGCCACCGCAGATGCTTTTGGCTAATGTCATAATATCTGGCGTTACATCAAAGTGTTGATAGCCAAACCAGTGGCCTGTTCGTCCGCAGCCAGTTTGTACTTCGTCGAAGATTAGTAACAGATTGTTCTCGTCGGCAATTGCTCGCAGCCCTTGCAGGAAGCCTTCGGGCGGAATGCGAACGCCGCCTTCGCCTTGAACGGGTTCGATCATGATGGCACAGGTTTGCTCATCGACTGCTGCTTTGACCGCTTCTAAATCGCCAAACGGTGCGTACACAAACCCGGCCATTAAAGGACCGATGCCTTCGTGATATTTGGGCTGTGCGGTGGCAGACGTGGCTCCGTAGGTTCGCCCATGGAAACCGCCTTGGAATGTGATGATCTTGTATCGATCAGCAGAAGAATGAAGCCGGGCTAACTTGATGGCCGCTTCGTTAGCTTCGGTTCCAGAATTACAGAAGAAAGCTTGCCCGCCAAAGCTTCGATCAGAAAGCATTTTGGCCCACTGGCCTTGCGATTGCATGTGCCAACTATTGGGTACATGAATCAACTGGGCCACTTGTTCTTGCACCGCTTTGACCACCAAATCAGGACAATGACCTAACAGGTTACAGCCCCAGCCTGGGAAGAAATCGAGATACTGCTTGCCTTCGGCGTCCCAAACTTGAGAGCCTTCGCCACGCACTAAGTTGATCGGATAACGACCGTAGTTGGGCACCACATATTGGCTGAAAAGGTCAACGGTTGCTTCAGAACTTAGGCTGCCTGTTGAGGCAGTGCCTGCTGAGGAATCTTGGGTAGTAGACACGATCTTTTTCCTTGTCAAAGTAAACGGGCCAAAGTGTCAGGACAGTTTGCACTGAAATTGGGTTCGCCTGAATCGCAGGGGAGCCCTATAGAACTGAACTATCTTACAATTTGCGTCCCGACCCCTTTATTAGTGTAGATTTCTAGCAACAACGAATGCCTTAGTCGGCCATCAATAATATGTACTTTGCCCACGCCTCGATCCAGCGATTGCAGGCAAGCTTCCACTTTGGGAATCATGCCCGATTCGATTTGCCCGCTCTCGATCATTTTATGAGAAGCATCGCCATCTAACGAATGGATCAACGAATCAGGGTCTTCTTTATTTAAACGAACACCGTTGACGTCGCTTAAGAAGACTAGTTTTTCAGCGCCAAGGGCTTCGGCCACTGCGTTGGCAGCGGTGTCGGCGTTGACGTTTAGTTTTTCGCCGGTCGCTTCGTTGATACACATCGAAGGGATCACAGGAACTTGATCGGCGTAGCACAGGTTTTCGATAATGGCCCTGTCGACTCGGGTCACTGTTCCCACATGCCCTAAGTCAATCGGTTGACCGTTGACGTTTGGTAGTTGTATTTTTTCGCCGAAGAGCACATTCGTGGTTTTGAAACTAAGGTTCATTGCCCGGCCGCCAACTTCTTCGATCCGCTGAGTAAGCCCTTCGTTGACGGTTCCAGCCAATACTTCTTCCACAATTTTTAGCGTGGCGTCATCGGTGACTCTACGGCCTTGGATGAAGTTGGGTTCGATCTTGGCTTCTTTCATGGCCCGGCTGATTGCGGCTCCGCCCCCATGGACGACCACAGGACGCATGCCGACCGATTCCATGAACACGATATCGACCAGCACATGACGCAGTGCGTCAGGGTTCTCCATCACGCTGCCACCCAGCTTGATGACCGTTACTTTATCACGAAACCGACGAATCCAGCCGAGAGCCTCAATTAATACGTCTGCTTTTTGAATCGCTTCTTCCAACGAACTCTCCGAAATCGATATCAGTTGTCACTTAGTGAGAACTCAAATTCAACCGCCAGATAAAATAGGGCCGGATTAAGTTCTCAAGTGATAAGGAATAAATTAGTTACATACTGCCCACGATTGGGCCCGAAAGGGAAACTTCCCATTGTAGGTACTAGAAATTCCGGTTGTCAACGACCGCCAACCCTCTAGAACCAGTTCTGAAAACATGGGAAGATAGTGTTTTGGCGTCTGATGACTGAGTTTACCACCCTAAAAGCTTGCAACTATTGATGAAGAAAAGACTTGCAGTAATTCTGGCAGCCGGTAAAGGCACCCGAATGAATTCTGATTTACCCAAGGTCTTAGTACCCGTTTTGGGCCGTCCGATGATTCGCTATGTCATTGATGCGCTTAAATCCGTGGGAATTGACGAGATTATCGTTGTGGTAGGGCACGAAGCCGATCTGGTACGTGCCGAACTGAGTGACCTCGATAACGTGCAATTCGTCGAACAAACCAAACAATTAGGCACAGGGCACGCAGTGATGGTCTGCCGAGAGAAGTTGGCCGATTTTGACGGAACCGTGGTAGTATTGGCCGGTGATTCTCCGCTGATTCAGACCGATTCAATCAACGAGTTGCTTTCCACGTTCGAGCAAAATGAGTATGCTTGCCTGCTCGGAACTCTCAATAAAGATGATCCGACAGGGCTGGGAAGAATCGTGCGGAATAACGAAAAGAAGTTCGTTGGGATTGTCGAAGAAAAAGATGCGACCGATGAGCAACGAAAAGTTAAAGAAGTGAATATGAGTACCTATGTTTTTGAAAACAAGGAACTTCTGACTTCGCTGGAGCACCTTTCGGACGATAACAAGCAAAACGAATACTATTTGACCGATTGTCCTGGTATTCTATTGTCGTTGGGCAAAGCAGTTGAAGCAGTTCCGGTATTAAAGCCGTGCGAAGCTTTAAGCATAAATACTTTTGAACACTTGGCTGACGTAGAAGAAGCAATGCGGTCTCTAGGTTACAATTCGCCTAGTGTTTGAAATTTTTAGTCATTTATACACCTAATTGGTTGATAGCGACAAATGCGAGAAATCAAAATCTTCAGTGGACGTGCTAATCTAAAAATTGCTGAAGATATATGCAGCTTTTTAAATCTTTCACTAGGCGCTGTCTCATTAGCCGACTTCCCTGATGGGGAAATCTCGTGTCGCATCGATGAAGATGTGCGTGGGCGTGATGTCTTTTTAATTCAGCCAACTTGTCCTCATGTGAACAATAACATTATGGAGTTATTGGTCATGATCGACAGTTGCAAACGGGCCAGTGCCGAGCGAATCACGGCCGTTATCCCGTATTTTGGCTATGCCCGACAAGATCGCAAAGACGAAGGCCGTGTGCCGATTACCGCCAAGTTAGTTGCCGATATTATTACTCGGGCCGGGGCAGACCGCGTGCTAACCATGGATCTGCATGCGGCACAGATTCAAGGTTTTTTTGATGTGCCTGTCGATCATTTGTACGCAGCGCCTATTTTAAATCAGTACTTCATTGAAATGGGAATTCCTGCTGATCAGCTAGTAGTTGTCAGTCCTGACGCTGGTAGTATCAAACGTGCCGTGGGGCATCACAGTCGACTGGGTGGCAAATTGGCCATCTGTGATAAACGCCGGCATAGTGCGCATGAAACCACGCAGGAAAACCTGATCGGTGGGCCAGTTGAAGGCAAAACGGCCATTATTTTTGACGACATGATTAGCACTGCTGGCTCTATCTGTAAAGCGGCTGAAGCGGTTCACAAAGAAGGTGCAAAAGAGATCTATATCGCTGCCACGCACGGAGTGCTTTGTGGTCCGGCGATTGCCCGGCTGCAAGCCGCACCGATCAAAGAGATTGTGCTGACCGATACAATTCCACTGAAATCAGAGCAACTTTTGCCAAACACCAAAGTGCTGACCGTGGCACCGTTATTAGGTGAAGCGATTAAAAGAATCCATGCTGATGAATCGATCAGTGCGATCTTTCGCGAAGATCGCTAACCACTTGCGATCTTGATCAATCGTCGTCTTGGCTCTCACTGTTTTCGATTTTTTCACGTCTAAATACGGCCACGACATCTTGAATTGGAATCACAAACAGGTGATTATCCGATTCAAAATCGACGGGAATCGCCTCTTTAGGGTGAAATAAAATCTTGTCGTAGCGACGCAGCGGGAAGTCCTCGTCTTTATCGACTTGCGCTGAAATTGCGACAACTCTGCCTGTAATCGTTGGAATCTCGGCCTGATCTGGCAGCGCGATGCCCCCTTTGGTTTCGCGTTTCGGTTCATCCTTACGCACCAAGACCCTTAAACCAATAGGTTCTACGTATTCAATCGGTTTACTTCTAGTTTTTGCAGCCATTAGTACTCGGGAAATTCTGATCAAAGAGTATTGATTGGAACGATGATTCGACAGCCAATTGTTGTTAAAGAGATCGGCAAAGCAATCCCCCAGCATTTCGCTGATTACAAAAGTTTACTATTTATGCAGATTAGGGGTAATGGGTTGACTTTTCGATGGATTCACCCGATGCAAATCGCAAGACATTTGATACAAACAACTTAGCGTTGTTTTTCTTGGCCCAATATACGAAGAGTCTCTAGCCCCTTCCAAAAAAAAAGGCACTTGATACGATAAGACGCTTGGAAACTGCCAAATGTGGGCTGCTTGGCCTTGTAAACAGCCGACGATCTGGCAAAATAGCCTGTTTCCGATTCACATCGGATAGTGGACAATGTAGTTTGCTTACACTTTGAAGCCTGAATATAGGATTCAAAGATTTAATATAACGGTTTTTACAACACAAAGTCGAGGTTGTTCCGATGTCGGAAGTCCTTAATGTTACTAAACGCGAACTTGTTGGTAAGAAAAATAACCAACGACTTCGAAATTCTGGAAAAATTCCTGCCGTACTTTATGGCAACAAAGAAGATTCCTTGAGTTTAGAAGTTTGTGCTGATGAGTTCGGCAAACTGGTCCGTAAAGGTGCCAAAAACCTTGAACTGCAAGGCGATGCAACTGGCGAAGTTGTGATGCGTGAAGTGCAATGGGATACTTTCGGAACCGATATCCTTCATATCGATTTTTTCCGTGCTGCGAACTAGCTTTGTAGTGTTTTAAGCGGGAACTGGTTGAATGAAACTGATTGTTGGCCTAGGTAACCCTGGTCGCAAGTACGAAGGAACTCGACATAATGTTGGGTTTGAACTACTTGATCAGTTATCAGAACTGTACGGAGGCGGAAGTCCCCGCACGAAGTTCAATGGACAACTCATTGATATTTCGATTGGTGGAGAAAAGGTGATACTCCTTTATCCCCAAACCTATATGAATAACAGTGGTAACTCTGTTCGGGCAGCGGTCGATTTTTATAAAATCTCTCTGCACGATATATTGATTGCCTGCGACGACTTCAACTTACCGTTGAATAAACTTCGCCTGAGGGCCAATGGTTCGGCAGGCGGACAAAAAGGTTTGGCAGATGCCATTCAAAAATTAAGTAGCGAGGATTTTCCTCGATTACGAATTGGAATAGGGCCGTTGCCCGAAAAGATGGAAGTCACCAACTTTGTGTTGGGGAAATTTTCCAAAAACGAGCGGATTGATGTTGAACAAGTCCTATTTCGTGCAAGAAATGCCGTGATAGACTGGATTGAACACGATTTGACTCACAGTATGAATCAACATAATTGATCTCGTTTCTGGTAATTCAACGAAATGTTGAGCCAGTCACGAATTTGAGCCAACAGGAGTAAGACATTGGCGGCAAACGTATATGAAGGGATGTTAATCCTGGATTCGAACAAGTATGCCAGAGATCCAAGTGGAATCTCATCGCAAGTAGACCAACTCATCGAAAAACTCGGTGGAGAAGTTTTGGTCAGTCGATTGTGGAGCGAGCAAAAGCTGGCTTACCCAATCAATGGTCAGCGCAAAGGTACCTATTGGCTCACCTACTTCAGGATTGATAGCTTGAAGATGACTGAGCTTAATTATGCCTGCAATATCAATGACGATCTAATGCGATTTCTCTTCATCAAGCATGATCCTCGTATTGTTGACATGTTAGTGTCACATGCCGGTGGTGATGAGGCTGAAGAGCCTGAAGCTGAGGATGCTGATGCTGAAGTAAGCGAAGTCGTGGAAGAAGTTGCCAGCTCTAAAGAAGCCGAAACAACTGAAGCTGAATAATTCATTCGCTTTGTTTGGATGGCTACTTTTAGATTTGTAAAGAACATCGTCCCCGGTGTTTAACGATGACTGTTTATCTGCTTTGATTTTGGGAGAGACAACTTATGGCAAGTTTCAACAGGGTTATCCTTGTCGGCAATTTGACTCGTGACGTCGATGTCAAATACTTACAGAGCGGAACTGCAGTAACTGAATTGGGCCTTGCTGTGAATGACCGCAGAAAGAACCAATCGGGTGAATGGGTCGATGAAACCACATTTGTCGATGTCACCTTATGGGGACGTACTGCAGAAGTGGCTGGTGAGTACCTGAGCAAAGGTTCATCGGTACTAGTTGAAGGCCGGCTGAAACTAGACACCTGGGAAACTGATGGTCAAAAACGCTCGAAACTACGAGTCGTTGGCGAAAAAATGCAGATGCTCGGTGCAAAAGGTGGCGGCGGCGGTGGTGGCGGAAGCCGACAAACCTCTGGTGACCAATCCTATCAGGGTGGCGGTCAGCAGGGCGGCGGTCAGCAGCAGTCGTACCAGGGTGGTCAGCAACAAAATCAACCTTCCTCGTCCTACGACAATGGTGGTGGCGGCGGAAGTCAAATACCTGAAGACGATATCCCGTTTTAGTGGATTCTGACTCAGCAACTTATAAACTAAACAAATACCATATTTTACACAGACGCTGCTTTTGAAGATTCCTTCTTCATAAAAGTGGCCAGGATATCAAAACTATGTCCACAGTTGCAACAAAAAAACAAAGTACTTGGAAACGATTGCCCAAAGGCCCTAACGGCGGCATTGAGCTTTTGCTAATTCAATCGGTCGATCACTTAGGCAAGCAAGGCGATGTTGTTGAAGTTCGCCCTGGCTTTGCCAACAACTACTTGATTCCTCAAGGCTTGGCCACGATCGCCACTGAGCATCACAAGCGAATGGTTGAGAAGCATCGTGCCAAATTGATCGAGATTGAAAAATCACGATTGGCCGGCCTTAAAGCAATTGCTGACCTGTTGAATCGTCAGAGCGTTACGATCGAAGCCAACGCCAACGACGAAGGTCACCTGTATGGTAGCGTCGGAGCTCCTGAAATTGTGTCTGCCCTCAAGCAGCAAAATTTCACGGTCACGCCCGATCAAGTTCGCCTTCAAGGTCCATTGAAAGAACTTGGACTCTACACCGTTAAAATCCATCTTCACGGCGATATCGATGCCGAATTGAAGGTCTGGGTAGTACCAACTGTTTCTGAAGACAACTAGAGTCTTTCGATCAGGTAAGAGATAGCACTTGCAGTGTGTTATCCGTTCCTGATGAAAATACAAAATAATTCAAGAGAGCCGTTTTGATATGTTCAAAACGGCTCTCTTTTTATTGACAGTCTATTCACTATCGAATAAGCGAACTAAGTTATTTGATGGCAAGACTTTGCGTCTTAATTTCCATGTTGGTTAAACTGTCTACCGTTCCATTTGCTCGCCTTCTCGCTAAGATAAAGCAAATACGAAACTCTTCTTCCTTCATTACGAAAGAGAACCTCTCGAATGTCAACTGTTGAAAAATCAGCGCCTGCTCAGCAAATGTCATCCGAGATTCTCGACCGCCAGCCTCCTTGTAATTTAGAGGCAGAGATGGGCGTGCTAGGAAGTATCTTCTTAGTGCCTGATGTGATTGACGATATATTGATGGTCATCAAAATCAATGATTTTTATGATGAATCGAACAAGAAACTTTACGAGCATATGCTCGATCTTCATGATTCGGGTCGACGTATCGATATGATGCTACTACGAGAGCAATTAAAACTCGCTGGTGACTTGGAATTTATCGGCGGCAGTGCTTACTTGGCCAAAGTGGCCCAGAGTGTTCCCAATGCAGCGCACGCCGTTTACTATGCTGATATTGTCAAAGAGAAAGCAACCAATCGAAATTTAATTTCAGCGGCAACTGATATTCTACGAGATTCTTACTCAGAGTCAGGCAAGTCTTCTGAGTTGGTCGCCCGGGCAGAACAGCGTATCTTTTCGATCTTAGATTCCGAGGGCGACACCTCGATGGCTACGATGAACGAGGTGGTGACTCAGTCGATGGAGCGAATCGACGCACGACTGCGGGGTGAAACCAACGAAGATGGCGTCGCCACAGGCTACACCGATTTAGATGATTTATTGGGAGGATTTCATGGTTCAGAACTCTTGATTCTTGCCGCAAGGCCCGCCATGGGGAAAACGGCCCTTGCGATGAATATCGCAGAGAACGTAGTGCTTCAAGAAAAAGTACCTGTGATGTTTGTGAGTCTTGAAATGGGTGCCGTTGAACTTTGTGATCGTCTGTTGTGTTCAGTGGCTAGGGTGAACGGACATCGCCTGAGAAACGGTACGATCTCGAATGAAGATCGTAAACGACTGGTTGAAAAATCGGCGATAGTGGGCGAGGCCCCGCTGTTTATCGATGACTCACCTAGCCGAACGGTTTCTCAAATAGCGGCCGGAGCACGACGGATTATTCGTAAAGAGGGTCGCTTGGGATTGATCATAATTGACTATTTGCAGTTGATCGAGCCAGACAATGCGAATGATCCGCGACAGGAACAAGTGGCCAAGATTGCCCGGCGATTAAAAGGGCTGGCTCGTGAAATGAAAGTGCCTGTACTTTGCCTAGCCCAGTTGAATCGGCAAGCCGAAGCTTCCAAAGACAACCGACCCAAGTTAAGTCACTTGCGCGAATCAGGTGCGATTGAGCAAGATGCCGACGTGGTGATGTTTGTACATCGTGAAGAGTACTACCAATCTCCCGAAGATCGTGAACAGTACGAAGGCAAGGCCGAGATCATTGTGGCCAAGCAACGTAATGGCCCGGTTGATGATATCAAACTCACTTGGCTCAAAGACTTCACCCGCTTTGAAAATGCGTTTGACCGCGAACCCGATGACTTCTCTGAATTCAACGAGGGGGCGGAGTTTTAACTTTGCCGCAAGAGTTTGAAATTGACCCGCTGTTGGGAATTAAAATAGCCGAATACGAAGAGGCGTGTCCCTATTTAGAGGATCATAATTCGATCCTTCCACTTTATCTTCCGATGGGGCCGGTCGATGGACCAACTTTTGATCAGGCACTAGAACGCGGGGCTCGTCGAACTGGCCCTTATCTTTACGTGACCAATTGCCCCTCGTGCCAAGCATGTGAATCAATTCGACTTGAAATCGCTAAGTTTTCATCCCGCAGAAGGCACAAGCGGGTGATCAAAAAATGTTCGGATAGAGTGACTGTAGAGATCGGGACACCGATTGCGGATCAGCAACGCGTTGATCTTTACAATCGCCATAAAGTTCAGCGAGACCTGGGCAGTAGTCTTGTGGACCTGGAAGAGTACGAAGGCTTTTTGGTAAGCTCTTGTTGCCAGACTTTAGAATTCCGCTACTTGGTTGAAGGCAAGTTGATCGGCATTGCGATTGCCGATCTTGGGAAAGAATCTCTTTCAGCGGTCTACTGTTACTTCGATCCCGATTATTCGGATCTCAATATCGGTACGTATTCTGTACTTAAGCATATTGAGTACTGCCGAAATTATGATATCCGGTTTCTCTATCTTGGATTTTATATTGCCGACTGCTCTCACATGAATTACAAAGCCAACTATCTGCCCCATCAACGGCTGATTGATGGCCAGTGGATTACTTTTGAACGGTAATCGCTAGCATAGCTTGCGAGAAACTTGGTAGAGATTTCTCGAACCCTTCTGGTTTTAGTTCGTATCATGACAGACATCTGCGAAGTTCGGCCATTAATGCTTGAATTCGTCTTGCCGTGAAACGCGAGTTCCAGTATTTGTACCTGACCTTCAACTGTCGCTGATCGCGCAGAAGTGCGATTTTTTGGAAGATGCGACAATTTTGACTCAAGGATGAGTGAATGGATCAATTACAACAAAGAAAAACCACCGTTGCAACTACCGCGTTCTCAATGGCATTCCTGCTTTTGATTTCAACGCAGGTAGCTCAAGCACAAGTAAGCTTTCCTGAGACGATTGCACCAGGCCGAGCGATTGAAAATATCCCGCAACACCCGCCATTGGTGGATGTGCGGATTACTGGGAACAAACGTGTTTCTGAAGCAAAAATTCGCTCCATGATTAAATCGCGTGCTGGTCGAGAGTTCGATCCTGAAATGGTGCAGTCAGATACTCGAAAACTGGCATCGTCTGGAATGTTTCGAGATGTGAAACCTGTCACCAAAAAAACTCCGCAAGGGTTGATTCTCACATTTCAATTAATTGAACGTCCTACGATTCAATTCATTCGGTTCATCGGCAACGAGTCCGTTCCAGATAAAACTTTGCAAAAAAAATCGGGGCTCGAACCAGGAACCGCACTCAATCGATTTCTCGTAGAAGAAGCCCGGTCTCGCTTGCAGGAATTTTATGTCACCCGTGGACACGGTAAAGCAACCGTTTCCATCGCTGAAGGCAACAAGAAGGATGATGCGGGTGTTGCGTTTATGATTCATGAAGGCCCTTTGGCTAGAATCTGGAAAACAGAGTTCATCGGCAATTCAATCGCATCGGATGGGCGACTGAAAACTCAAATTAAATCAAAGCCAGGTATTCTGTGGTACTTCAAAGGTATCGTTGATAAAGAACAGGTAGCGAGCGATGTCAATTCCTTGATTTCGTACTACCGAGGACTTGGTTATTTCAAAGCGGAAATCAATCGAATTCTCGAATACAATGAGTCGGGGCAATGGGCTACCGTTTCATTTGTGATCGATGAAGGGCCTCGCTACCAGATCAGAACAGTCTCGTTTATAGGTCAAACCTTGTTCACCAGAGATGATCTCGATTCGCAAGTGTCGTTGGCACAAAATGACTTCTTTGATTTGAAGCGGATGAATAAAGATGTTTCGTCCTTGACAGACTTGTACGGTTCACAGGGTTATATACATGCCGATATCAAAGCAGAACCACGATTTTTAGAAGAGCCAGGTCTGCTAGATTTGGTTTACGATATTAGCGAAGGAGATCAATATCGTGTCGGTAAAATCGATGTGGTGATTTCAGGCGACAATCCTCATACTTCACGCGATGTGATTTTAAACCGCCTCGATTTAGTCCCTGGTGAGATCATTGATATTCGCAAAATCCGTGAGAGTGAAATTCGCATCAAACGATCAGGACTGTTTGTGAATGAACCACAGCGAGGGATCACCCCGACGATTCAAGTGAAACCACCGGAACTAAAAGACCTGGGACCACAAATTGGCTCCCGACCTTCACGCTCCACCTATCGTGGACAAAGCCCTACACCTAGTTACCGCCCTGTGCCTAACCAAAGCACTACGCCAGTTCCATCTCGATGGAGTACACCAGGTAGCACAGGCAACCGGTATTAATTGTATCCAAGCGGTATGCTTGCTTGGAACGTATAGTTTTCATTATTGTAAATTGACGAACAAGGATTAGTTGGTGTTGATTCACGGCAAACTCGAAATAATGTCGATTCTATTAGCCGCTGTTGTGACCACAGGTTGCGCAAGTTGGCCAGAACAAACGGCATCCAATCCAGGTTCGTATAACCAATACAGTAAAGTGGCTTCCAGCGAGAACCAAGACGTGGTGATTCGTGCACAAGGCGCCAATACGCCTGTCACTGAGCAAGTCGCGGTTACCTCGCAACATAAACCAGAAGAGGCACCTGGTACGACAAACCAATATCGCCAAGGGATGCCAGTGTCTGGGGCTCCGATTCAACCAGTTCAATATCAACAACCTGTTCAGCCATCGGCTCAATTATCTCGATTCACTAATAGTTCTCCCACTATCGTTGGGCAATCGCCTGCTGCTCCAGCACAATACGAAGTGCCTCCAAGTCAATACAACAACAATTCTCCCTACACGGCCCCTGCCCCGATAGGATCAGGATTTACACAACCACCTCTTCCTCCTCCGATCACCACGATTGAACAAGTCAGTCGGCCACTAGGAGGCGTGCCGCTTTACAATCCTCCACTGGGGCCAGATGCCTTCATTTCGACGAACACCTATTTTGATGAAGGCCGTACAGCAGACATCATGATACAGGCCAGAGAAGCACAGACTGGACGTTTTCAGTTTGGTATGGGTGTGAACTCCGATGCTGGTGTCACAATGAATGTTGTGATTGATGAACGCAACTTTGATTGGCGTCGCTATCCAACAAGCATGGCTGATGTTTGGAATGGACAAGCATTCCGTGGAGCCGGGCAAGGATTTCGCTTAGAAGCCATGCCAGGATCACAAGTGCAGCGTTATATGGTAACGTACACCAATCCCTATCTATTCAATACACGTGTTAGTTTGAATGCGAGCGGCTACCTGTTTGATCGCATCTATCGAGACTGGGACGAACGTAGAGTCGGCGGTCGATTTGGTTTAGGTTATCGACTCGCTCCAGATATCTCGACTACATTCAGTCTGCGAATGGAAAATGTACGGATCTCAGATGCACGAGTGTCTGGCGTGCCTGCCCTTGATAGTGCGGTTGGAAAACATGGCCTCTATAGTGGACAGTTCAAGATTTCACACGATACCCGAGATTTAGTGTTTCAACCAACAGAAGGACATTTGCTAGAACTCTCGTTTGAGCAAGTTTTTGGTAGTTTTACTTACCCGCGATTAGAAATTGACTATCGCAAATACTTTTTACTATCGGAACGGCCAGATAGATCTGGACGCCACACGCTCGGATTTTCTACCAAGGTAGGATTTTCTGGCGATGACACGCCGATCTTTGAAAACTTCTTTGCCGGTGGTTTTTCCACCTTGCGAGGATTTGATTTTAGAAGAACGGGTCCGGTCGATAGTGATGTATACACTGGTGGACCTTTCCGAATACTGGGTTCGGTTGAATACTCCTTTCCCATCACTGCCGATGATATGCTCAAAGGTGTGATCTTTACCGATTTGGGTGCCGTGGAAGAGTCAACCAAAATCGTCTGGGAAGACTTTGCAGTATCCCCAGGATTTGGTATGCGAGTCTCAATTCCAGCTTTGGGTCAGGCACCAATTGCTTTAGACTTTGCGTTTCCCATCAATCATGCAGATACCGACCAAACCGAAGTCTTCAGTTTCTTCATTGGTTACGCCAGATAAGTGCGTTGGTATAGATGTTGGTTGCGATCTAACGTGTTCGCCATTGTACATAATTGCCATAATAGGCTTTATGTCTTGACCATTTGGTGGTTGAAGTTGCCCCAAACCATCCATAGCTATAGCTCGATGTTCGGACAGAATAACGACGGCCAGCTTGATAAGCTCCAGATGTAGCTCTGGGTGGCTGCAAGATCAAGTAACTTGGCGAAGCCGCTGAGGTTGTCGAAGTAAATGTCGATAAAATCAACACGAAGGCGATCAGTACGAATTGAATGAAGCGGGTCATAACTCGAAAATTTCAATAAGAGTGCAAAGTGGGGTTAATATGAAAACTTAACTCCCAACTAACCAGTACGAATTCCCCTACTCAAGTTGATTCAAGAATAGAGAAATTCGTTTTCCGATCTTATCGATTGTACCGGTTACGCTTCGTTGCTCTCCAAAGACAAACCGAGATCAAAAATTTGTTCCGCATCGAACACTTGGTCATTCTGTTGAAATAGTTGCTTGAGTGCAGCTTTATGAATTTTCATCTTGGTGCCACCAACTCCGAGTGCTCCGTATCGAATCACTCCGTTTAGATCAACGGCTTTATCTTGCGGTTGAATTCCTGCTAGTCCCACAGGCGGCACTGCATTTAAATCGATTGCCACTTTCAAAGAACCGTTGGCTTGAAGTTGTTCTTCACTCACTAACTGAATACCAGCGGCACCAGCGGCAATTACAATGTCGGCTCCTTCAATGGCGGCCGCTGTCGAACTTGCGTCACTGGTCGCAACGGGTTGAAATACACCTTGTTCCAACCGTTTCTGTAGCGTTTGACACACACTGGTTGCTTTATCAAGCGTGCGTGATGCCACGCGAACTTTGGCCCCTTGTCTGGCGAGCAACAAGGCCGCTCGTTGACCAACTGGGCCGGTGCCTGCCAGTACAACGGCTTCTGCATTTTTTAAATTGGTGTGTCGCATTGCCGCAATTACTGCGGCGGCGGCTGTGGTGTTGGCGCCATTAGCATCAAACAGAACAGAGACTCGCATGGGTCCAAAAAATGTGTTGACCACTTCC
>NVWB01000267.1 GCA_002733575.1 Blastopirellula sp.
TGGGGAGATGAATCACGTTTACTCGGCTCCCCTGAAACCGGGCGACAAAAAATTCAAGTCAGTGAAGTCCCCTTGATATTGACGGGATGTTCACGCGAACTTGCCTTGTGGAGAATGGGAATTCATTTTGAGATTGGGCGAATTGCCAGTTCTTCTGCTGAGCATGAAGACAGTCTCATTGTCCACAATTCTTTCCCATGGAATATTCAGGGAAAAGTCAGCGTTGTACCAGCTTATGGCTGGGAAGTTTATCCTCGTGAATTCCCAATATCAGTTGCTGCAAATAAAGATGTCTCGCTACCGATTTCGATCAAATTGCCTACGCAAACCGGAATTGGCAAGCCAAAAAATAATGATTGAATTTGACTTAGGAGGAGCCGGGGTCAGCTTCCCCTTTCGAACACATCGCCTTTATCTCGTGGGCCTAGGTGATGTCCACATGGCCATAAATTTAGCCATGCTTGAAAACAATGGATTGATGGTCGAACAAATCATTACCAATAAAACAGACCCTCCAGAAATGTTGGATCTGAGATGTAATTTGCTGGTTCGAGGTCGTCGACGACAAACCAGAAATAAAGATGGAATTGCAAGTGGTCAAACCGCCAAGATTATTTATCTGATCCGGGACTATGATCAATTGAAGGAAAAAGCGATTTGGCTGCGTGCCATTCAAAAAAATGGTCAACGTTCACTCAACGAGATTCTGAACGAAGAACAGATCCTCAGACTTTTGGAAAAGAAAAAAGAAGCTAAAAAGAACCAACTAACAAAAAGAGCTCAACACAAAGATATTGCTGAAAAGATCAAACAATTAAAACAGCCACCAAATTCTACGGTCGAAACGCCCCCTGCTCTCTCTTCGAAAAAGCAAAGGGCAGATCTGACTCCCGCGAATCAATAGACCAACAGGGACCAACTGCGATTAAGGAAGTTGAGTCACACCCATCAAAAATCGGTCACACTCACGAGCCGCTTCTCGTCCTTCGTTGATTGCCCAAACGATCAGGCTTTGACCCCGTCGGCAGTCGCCAGCGGCAAATACGCCATCGATATTGGTGGCAAATTTACCGTACTCGGCTTTGAAGTTCGAGCGTTGATCGGTATCCAGACCGAGTTTTTCAGCCAAGGTTGCTTCGGGGCCGAGAAAGCCCATCGAAAGGAAGACAAGATCGGCTTTCCATTCTTTTTCCGATCCTTCGATTTCTTTCATGTTCCAGCGGCCTGAGTCGTCTTTGGTCCACTCGACTTGCACGGTTTTGATTCCGGCCAGTTTGCCGTTGCCGTCGTCGATGAACTCTTTACTGAGCACGCAGAATTCGCGTGGGTCGTCGCCAAATTTGGCTTCGGCTTCTTGATGACCGTAATCGGCCCGATAGATGCGAGCCCATTGTGGCCACGGGTTATCAGGAGCTCGATCTTCTGGTGGTTGCGGTAACAGTTCGAAGTTGACCAAGCTGCTACATCCATGACGCATTGAAGTGCCCAGGCAATCGTTTCCGGTATCTCCACCGCCGATGACGATGACATCTTTGTCTTTGGCTGAGATGTAGTTGCCATCTTCTAGTTTCGAGTCGAGCAAGCTTTTGGTGTTCGCCTTGAGGAATTCCATGGCGAAGTGAACGCCTTCGAGTTCACGACCAGGGATTGGCAAGTCACGTGGCTTGGTAGCACCGACTGCCAGAATCACGGCATCGTTTTTCTCACGAAGATCGGAAATCTCGATATCGACCCCGATGTTGGCATTGGTGACGAACTCGATCCCTTCGGCTCGCAGCACATCAAGACGTCGCTCGACGATTTCTTTGCCGAGCTTCATATTCGGAATACCGTACATCAGCAGACCACCGATACGGTCGTCACGTTCGTACACGGTGACTTGGTGACCTGCTTTATTGAGTTGATCGGCAGCCGCTAATCCAGCAGGCCCAGAACCGACGATGGCCACACTTTTGCCGGTGCGGTGTTCCGGCGGATTAGGAACAACCCAGCCTTCTTCAAAGCCACGATCAATAATTGCGTTCTCGATATTTTTGATCGTCACAGGCGGATTGGTGATGCCAAGCACGCACGCATTTTCGCAAGGTGCCGGACAAACTCTTCCGGTGAACTCTGGGAAGTTATTGGTTTTGTGCAGTCGTGTGAGTGCTTCCTGCCAACGACCGCGATAGACCAAGTCATTCCACTCAGGAATCAAGTTGTCTACAGGGCAGCCTGTGGAACTTTGACAAAAGGGAACCCCGCAATCCATGCAGCGAGCGCCTTGTGTGGTCAAATGTTCTTCGGGAACGATGACTAAAAATTCGTTGAAATCTTCGACGCGTATATTCGGATCGCTATAAGGAACCGTGGTACGCTCGAACTCCATAAAGCCGGTTGGCTTACCCATTGCTTTGTACTCCGCTCAGTTGTGCGTCTTCTTCTTGTAGTTTTTGTTTTTGCTCTAGCAGCACACGTTTGTAATCGGTCGGCATGACTTTGACAAACTGCCCGACACAGGTGTCCCAGTCTGCCAGAATTTTTTCGGCGACTGAAGAGTTCGTGTATTTGTGATGTAGAGAAATAAGTTCGCGAACTTCGGCGATGTCCTCTTCTGCTTCTAAGCTTTCGAGTTCCACCATGCCGAGGTTGCAATTTTGTAACAACGTTTTATCGTGATCCCAGATGTAAGCGATTCCGCCAGACATACCTGCGGCAAAGTTACGACCGGTAGCACCAAGGCAAACCAAGCGACCGCCGGTCATGTATTCACAACCATGATCGCCTACGCCTTCGACCACTGCATGGGCACCACTGTTACGCACACAGAAGCGTTCGGCCGCTTGTCCGCGGAAGAATGCTTGTCCGCGAACGGCTCCGTAAAGCACCACGTTGCCGACAATCATATTATCTTCGGCAACAAATGTGCTTTCGGCATGTGGGTAAATCACGATACGCCCGCCTGAGAGACCTTTGCCGACATAGTCGTTGCCGTCGCCTTCAAGTTCGAGCGTGACACCTTGCGATAAAAAGGCACCGAAACTTTGTCCGGCAGAACCTTTTAACTTCACATGGATGGTGTCATCAGGCAGTCCTGCTTCGCCGTAGCGTTTGGCGATTTCGTGGCTGAGAGTCGTTCCGACTGTTCGATTCGTGTTGATAATCGGTGTTTCGATAACAACCGGCTCTTGGTTTTCCAATGCAGGTGTTGCATCGGCTATCAATTTATTATCGAGGGCCAACTCCAACCGATGATCTTGCTTCATTTGGTTGTAAGTGCCGACATCTTCATGCGGTTTTTCTGCTGGGCACAGAATGGCCGAAAGATCGAGCCCGTCTGCTTTCCAGTGATTAATGGCATCGTTCGCTTCTAGCAGATCGACACGTCCTACCATTTCATCAATGGTACGCATGCCAAGTTCGGCCATGATTTCGCGAGCATCTTCGGCCACCATCAACAAGTAATTGACGACATGCTCTGGTTTGCCGGAAAATTGCTTTCGCAGTTCTTTATCTTGCGTGGCGATCCCAACAGGGCAGGTATTTAAATGACACTTACGCATCATGATACAACCGAGTGTGATCAATGGAGCGGTCGAGAAGCCCATTTCTTCGGCACCCAGCAGGGCCGCAATCACGACGTCACGACCGGTTTTAAGTCCGCCATCAGTTTGTAGTACCACACGACTACGCAAGTCATTCATGACAAGCGTTTGATGCGTTTCGGCAATCCCTAGCTCCCAAGGAAGCCCTGCGTGTTTGATACTTGTCAGTGGAGAAGCACCCGTTCCGCCTGTGTCGCCTGCGATCAAAATATGATCGGCTTTGGCTTTGGCAACGCCTGAAGCAACCGTTCCGACACCGACTTCCGAAACCAGCTTCACACTGATTCTGGCCGAAGGATTGGCGTTCTTCAAATCGTGGATCAACTGCGAAAGATCTTCAATCGAGTAAATATCATGATGCGGCGGAGGACTAATCAAGCCGACGCCTGGCGTCGAATGACGGATGCGGGCAATGGTGTCATCGACCTTGGTGCCTGGCAGTTCGCCCCCTTCACCTGGCTTTGCCCCTTGCGAGATTTTGATCTGCAATTCATCGGCATTCGTCAGGTAATTGATGTTCACACCAAATCGCCCAGAAGCGACTTGCTTAATGGCCGACCGCTTCGAGTCTCCATTGGGCATCGGTTGGAAGCGAGCCGTGTCTTCGCCCCCTTCGCCGGTGTTGCTTTTGCCGCCTAAGCGGTTCATGGCAATCGCCAATGTTTCGTGGGCTTCAGCTGAAATGGACCCAAAGCTCATGGCACCAGTGCAGAAGCGTTTTACGATTTCCTTGATCGGCTGAACTTCGTCGAGTGGAATCGATCCGCTAGGATTCGCCTTGAAACGGAGCAAGCCTCGCAGTGTGCATTGGTTGCGGGAGTCTTCATTCACCTGCTTGGCAAATAGCTTGTACGAGTCAACATTATTGTCTCGTGCAGCCAGTTGGATACTGGTGATCGTTTCAGGGCTCCAAGCGTGACGTTCCCCATCGGTTCGCCAGTGGAACTCGCCTGCATTGTTCAGAGCATGCTCTTTTTGATCGGCACGTTCAGGGTAACCAAGTTCGTGGCGGCGAATTAATTCTTCGGCCAGCACTTGGAAATTGACGCCTTGAACTCGGCTGGCAGTTCCAGCAAAGCAGCGATCAATCACTTCGGTTTGTAAACCTAAGGCTTCAAAGATCTGAGCCCCTTTGTACGACTGAAGCGTTGAGATGCCCATCTTGCCCATAACTTTCAGGATGCCTTTGGCGACCCCTTTGCGATAAGCGGAGACAAGTGAATCGTCGTCTTTGAATTCTTTTGGATCACAGAGATCATCTCTGCGAGCTTGCCAGAGCGATTCAAAGGCCAAGTAAGGATTGATGGCATCGGCTCCGTAGCCAATCAACAAGCAGTGATGATGGACTTCGCGTGCTTCACCTGATTCGATGACGATACCGATTCGTGTACGTTTTTCGATACGAACTAGATGATGATGAACGGCTCCACAAGCTAACAAGGTGCTCACTGGAACGCGGTCTTTGCTGATGGCACGATCTGTCAAAGCGACCAAACTATAACCATCTTCAATGGCCTGTTCGGCTTCCTGGCAGATGCGATCGAGTGCAGGCAGCAGACCATCTTTGCCTTCGCTACGTGGGAACGTGATATCAATCGTTTTGGTTTTCCAACCACGATGATCCATGTGCTTCAACGCGGCCAATTCTTCATTGGTTAGAATTGGATGCGGAATCAACAGTCGATGGGCGTGCTGTTCGGTGGTTTCCAACAGGTTCGCTTCCGGTCCGATGTAGTCTTCCAGAGACATCACGACATCTTCACGAATCGAATCGACCGCAGGATTGGTCACTTGAGCAAATAATTGTTTGAAGTAATCGTACAGCATGCGTGGCTTATCACTTAAACAAGCCAAGGCCGAGTCATTACCCATCGAACCGATTGGATCACGTTTTTGTTCAATCAGTGGCAACAGCATGAAGTTCAATGTTTCGGCAGTGAACCCAAATGCTTGCATGCGATCCAGCAAGGTCTCAGGATTGAACCCATGCGGTTCGTCTTTAGGCTTGAGTTCACTCAGTTCGATGCGTTGATTCTTGAGCCACTCTGCATACGGTCGTTGCTTCGAGAAAGTCGACTTCAATTCTTCATCAGGAATCAAACGTCCTTCTTCAAAGTCGACTAAGAACATACGCCCTGGCTGTAAACGGCCTTTGGATTTCACCAGTTTCGGATCGATTGGCAGAACGCCTACTTCGGAGGCCATGATCACACGGTCATCGTGCGTGATGTAGTAGCGGGAAGGTCGTAAACCATTTCTGTCTAATACGGCACCAATGTAATGTCCATCGGTAAACACCACCGAAGCGGGTCCGTCCCAAGGTTCCATCAAGCAACTGTGGTACTCGTAAAAAGCACGCTTGGCGTCTGGCATCGATTCATGCTTTTGCCACGCTTCTGGCACCATCATCATGACCGACTCTTGTAGAGTTCGGCCAGACATGAGCAGGAATTCAAGCACATTATCGAAAGTACCAGAGTCTGAAACATCGGACTCAACCACAGGAAACAATTTTTCTAAGTCGTCGCCAAACAGGTCGCTTTTGGCAACCCCTTGTCGGGCGGTCATCCAGTTTTTATTTCCACGTAGCGTATTGATTTCGCCATTGTGAGACATAAATCGCTTCGGTTGAGCGCGGTCCCAGGAAGGGAATGTGTTGGTACTAAACCGCGAATGAACCATGGCCAAGTGTGTGGTGTAATCTTCGTCAGACAGGTCTGGGAAGTAAGGCACCAACTGCTCTGGCGTGAGCATTCCCTTGTAGATCATCACTTTGGTCGAAAGACTACAAACGTAGAACATTTTGGCTTCGGCCAAGTTCTCGTCTTCACGCAAAGCATGGCTGGCGATCTTGCGAATCATGTAGAGCTTGCGTTCAAACGCATCGCCTTCTAAGTCTCCGGTGGCTGCTACAAACAGCATTTCCATCACGGGTTCGCACGCTTTGGCGGTGGGGCCAATGTCGGCGTTTTCGGAAGCGGTCGGCACAGGTCTCCAGCCGACGAATGATTGCCCTTGTTCGGCAATTTGTTTTTCAACCAGCTTTTTGCAGTGTGCGCGTTCTTTGTCGTCTTGTGGAAGGAAAACGATACCGGCTCCAAACTTCCCAGGCGCAGGCAAGTCGGCACCGATGTCTTGTTTGGCTACTTTTTGTAGGAATTCGTGCGGTAGCGCAGTCAAAATCCCGGCACCATCTCCGGTGTTTGGTTCACAACCGCAAGCCCCTCGATGATCCATGTTGATCAAAATGGTTTCGGCATCCAACACCATTTGATGAGAGCGTTTGCCTTTTACATGGGCAACGAAACCTACGCCGCAGTTCTCGTGCTCGTTGGCAGGGTCGTACAAACCTGATTTGCCAGGGCGTTGCTTACGGAACTTCGTGGGCGAGTTTGCGTTTTGAGCAGTCATTCGCTTTACCTTCGTCTTCACTATCTTATCTAAAATCTGTCGGGTGGTGTTTGGTTTTTCGATACCGCGACCGCGAAGCGTGTGTTCCGCAGAGGCAAGCATCTGGGAACCTAAATTCGGGTGGCAACTCCATCCTGGAGTTTAGTTTCCTCGGCAGAAGATTTTGCTTTGGAATATATGGCCAAAGAATCCGTTCGGGCCGAAAGTACGGAGGCAGAATTTATCAGTTCTGCTTTATCGTGAAGCAACTGAATAAAACGACGTGCCGTTTTCCCCAGTTCCTTTCCTTGACGGGTAATGATTCCTAACGGACGCATCAGCGGTTGCCCATCGAGTGGAATTGAGATCAAGCTGCCGGATGCTACTTCTTTAGCAACCGTTGGCTCAGGCAACAGCCCTATGCCAGCATCAATCTCAATCGCCCGTTTAATCGTTTCTATATTATCGAACTCCATGATCACATGGGCTTCGGCGCCATGCGAAGAGAGCGCTCGATCAATTTCGCGTCGTATTTGAAGTTCATTATCAAAACCGACAAACTTTTGGCCGTCGAGTTCATCGAGCCAGACCGAAGTGCGGTCGGCAAAGGGGCTGCGTGGAGAACAAGCCAAAATCATCGGTTCTTCACGCCAGGAGTCGGCTTTGATTGTTTTGTTGTTGCGAGGGTAACTGACCAAGCCAAAATCAACTTGATCGGTCTCGACCATCCGCATCACGGTTTTTGGATGCTGGTACTGCAAGCGAACATTGGCTTTGGGGTGCAAAGACATGAACTCTTGCAAATAGTCGTTCATGTGGCTGAGGCCCACCGAATAGATCGAGGCAATCGTCACTTGACCGGCCACATCTTGATGGAGCGAACGAACATCTTCTTCCAAGGCATAATATCGCTGCACCAAATGGCGGCAACCTTGGTAATAGACCTCGCCTTCAGCCGTGGGAACCAGAGGGCGTTTGGATCGATCAATCAGCTTGACGCCAAGTCGCTCTTCCAACTGATGCACCACTTGTGAGGCTCCAGATTGGGAAATGCCGTTCTCATCGGCAGCGCGCGAGAAGCTTCGCTTTCCGACAACATCGCAAAATACTTTGAGCGATTTAACGTGCATAAGACCCTAACGACTATTCAAAAATGAAATACTGTTGCTCTGGATAATTAAAAAACGAAATGTCAGCCTATCGCAAATAGGGTCTTCTCGCAAGGAGCCACCCTCATGTGGTGGTGCCATTTGTCGGGTTATGGATCGACATATAATCACTGTAACCAATTACACACAAGTATGTTACGGATGATTGTGTCGTTCAGATATCGCGGTTGTGAATTTTTTCACAAGGTGGATAAAATGTTGGAACTACAGCAGGGCGTGATAACACTTTCGCCTTATCCAACAAAAAAACCGACTCGGAATCTCTGATGATTCCAAGCCGGTTCATTATTTGAATTCGGGTTTCCGAAGACCTGAGGGCTTCGGCTGAGGTGAGCCTCAGTTATCGAGATTTTTTGGGAGCATACACGTGATCACGCTTGCGTATGACTTCCGCCTTGATAATCTTATCTGGCTCAACACCGGGAGTTTTCTTCGATGGGTCAATCCGTTGCAGTTTCTCTAGTATATCCAGCCCTTCGACCACACGGCCAAATGCGGTGTGTTTCCCATCAAGGTGTGTGGTTGCTTTAAATGTGAGGAAGAACTGCGAGCCACCCGTGTTTTTACCGGCATGAGCCATACTGAGTGTTCCGCGGAAATGATGTCGGAAGTTGGGGAAGTTGCGTTCGTCGCATTCACAGAAGATGTTGTAGCCTGGGCCACCACCGCCTGTGCCATCAGGACAGCCGCCTTGGGCCATAAACCCTGGCAGCACTCGATGAAATGTCAGCCCATCGTAGTGCCCTTCCTCAACCAAGCTAACAAAGTTCCCGACCGTATCTGGTGCTTGGTTTTCGAATAGTTCTATCAGAACGGTTCCTTTGGAAGTCTCCATCTTTACGAGTGGCAAATCACCCGCCGCAGTTTCTCTTGCGCGGATGGCAAGTTCTTTCTGGTAGGTTATGACTAACTGCTTGGCAGCACTCGCGGCTTGAAGAGCGCCTGGAGAAAACCGCTCATTGGCTTGAGTTCCTCGTGCTTTTAGCTCAGCAATATCTTCAAACTTATCTAATCCATACGCTGATTCTATGGCAATGGAGTAGATTCCTGGCTGCGTGCTTTTGTTGTCAATAAACACCTTCGCCAGTGCATAGGCACCTTCGTAGCGGTCTTTCTGGAAATCGTCGAATGTCATTCGCATTAAAAGTTCGGTGACACCTGCATTCGTATTGGGAGAAGCAACATAGGCAACGACTGCCGCTTTTCGAAGTGCGGGGAATGTGGCCAGTGCCGCTTCTAGTTTCGTATTGTACTGCTTGGTAATAGCCTCTAGCTCTTCATCTTTCGCATTTTTGTATTCCTCTTGCAGGTCACGCAACCCGGCGAGTTCATTTGTCCACTGTTTGTAGAGCAGATCGAACTGAGCAGTTGCTGCAGTCGCTTCTGCAGTGGGAGCCGCTTCTTGACTGTGCCCAAGTGAAGTCACCACCAGGGCAAACAGACATGAGAAAACAATCCAGGTACGTGCATGATACGACATTTCCAATAGCTCCTGATTTCGGGTAGGTATTTGACTTTCACTAGGAAAGTGGCGGGTTGTGGTAATAAACGAAGACAAAGTTGACCTGTAGATGATCAATTCCTCTAATCCTCTATTAAGTTAGCACTAGTATACAAGAAAAGAAGAGGGCCAAGCAATCTGAAACCATCTGTTTCGGGCTGCTTGGCCTTCTTTAAATCCTCATCCAACAAGCTCTACGGAGCAAAAACCGGTGTGGTTCAGACGTTTTCCGGTTTTTTTGCTCAAATTCAGAGATTCAATCGGCTCCTGCACTGTCTGGCCGCTGTTTTGAGAGGGTGTGCGATACAATAACAGCCTCAAAACCGCTCTTTTTCGTTGTTACCGTTCAATACGCCCAATTTTCCAGTTTATGCCCAGTATTCTCCAAACCGAAGAAATTGATGCCCTGGCGCGACAGTTGCGCATTGAGCCGCATCCGATTCGCCGTTTACGCACTCGATATTTTAAACAACAGTGGTCTGCCGCAGACGCTTTGGCCGAAATCCCAGAAGATCTGCGTGAATCCTTCGCCAGCCAGGTTGAGTTCCAGCATCTACAATTAGACCAGCGTCATGACTCTCAGCTTGATGGTGCTTCGAAGCTGCTGTTTCAAACCCAAGACGGATATCGTATCGAGAGCGTGATCCTGCGCGTCATGACGGGGCGGACCTCGTTGTGCATCTCGTCTCAAATTGGCTGTGCGGCCAATTGTGATTTTTGTGCCACCGGAAAAATGGGAATTGCCAAGCAGTTGACCAGTGTGCAAATCCTAGACCAAATTGTTCAAGCGAATCAGATACTACTCAAAGAAGATCGCAAGGTACGCAACATCGTGTTCATGGGCATGGGCGAACCACTGCACAATGAAGACGAAGTCTCGGCGGCGATTGCTCAATTGATCGATCCTTACGGTTTTGCTCACACGCCGCGTCGCGTACTGGTTTCGACCGTCGGTATTCCTGACGCCATGATCCGCTTCGCCAATCGTTTTCCTCAAGTGAACATGGCCCTGAGTTTGCATAGCGCCGTGCAAGCGACCCGAGAGTCAATCATTCCGCTGGCGGCCAAACATTCACTAGCGGAAATTCGCGCGGCGCTAGTCGAGATTGACAAACTTCAAAAACAACCGCTGATGATCGAATACTTAATGCTCCACGGCGTCAATGATTCCGAAGCCGAGTGCGATGCATTGCATGAGTTCCTGAAAGGATTGAAAGTTCACATCAACTTGATCCCCTACAATGCGATTGAGGATGCACCGCATCTCACAGGAACCGCGAAAGCTGGGCAGGAAAGTTTTAGCACACGACTCAAGCAACTGGGGCACACGGTAACGATTCGCTATTCGCTGGGCGCCGATATCGCAGCCGCTTGTGGTCAATTGGTACGGGGAGAAAATCGAAAGATCGCCGCCGACCGTCGCGAATTAATTTCACTTGAACGCAGTGAAGCAGAGAATGCCAAGTAGAAACTCATCCGGCATAAAACAGCAGGTACACAAATGACCATTCAATGGAACTACCCAATTTACTTGATTGCCCACAGCGGAGGCTATGCTTCGATTGTTGATCCAACTTCCAAAAGCGAACCGCCGCTACAACAATTGGTAGTGATCAGCGAAGAAACCCTGGCCCTGCAATTCATGGGCGACTTTGGAATCATGGGCGCACCCCGAATGCTGAACAATGATCGTGAATTCGGTTGGTTGCTGCAAAGCCTAAAGCCGCCAGTCACCAGCATTGCGTTTGATCCAAACCCCGTTGAAAAGGAAATCAACGCAGCCTGGGCTTGCTCGATTGACACCATGTTAGAGAAGCACCTAAGCATGGACAACTCACCCTGGAATTATCCCGTCTACTTCATCAATCAAGATACAGGCTACTCATCGATCCTCGGACAAAGTGCCGATGGTAAAGATGTGATCGTGCTCAACTTATTCACCACCAAAGAGAAGGCAAACGAATTTCTGAAAGCGGCCGATGAACCAGGCGACTTGGAAGAATATGCAGACATGGCCAGCCTTCGAGAATTCCTAGACAGCATGCAAAAAAGTGGCTCCGCAATTGCCATCGATCCAGAAATCACAGAAACCGGCCGCACCGCTAAGAACTGTTTGGGAATCGAGAGTTTGTTAGCGAAGTATTTGGTCAGTGATGCCGCAGAGTAGCTTGGCTCTTGATCGCGGATGCTTGAAGCTATCCATTCTACAGGACTAAAGCGAGAAACAGTTTCATGATTGGGCCTTTGTTTGGGATTGATAATCGAGATAAGACGTTCGTGTGGTCCCAGGTGAATTTCCGGCGATGACATTTATCCAGTATTACCCATGAGTTCCCTCTGCGGTAGCGAAGTGGGCCTTATTAATTAAATGCTTTACAATGGGGGAGAGCTGTCTTGAGTTCTGACAGCCCGGCGTCCGTGATCTGTGTGTCGTTGAGGTATAGGGTTTTCAGACTGGTCATACCTTTCAGATGTTCCAGTCCAGCATCCGTGATCTGCGTGTCGTTGAGCCACAGGAAATTCAGACTAGTCAGGCCTTTCAGATGCTCCAGCCCGGCATCCGTGATCTGCGTGCCTCTGAGGTCCAGGCTAATCAGGCTGGTCACGCCTTTCATATGTTCCAACCCTGCATGCGTGATCTTCGTGCCGTGGAGGTCCAAATGTGTTAAACTGGTCAGCCCATTCAGATGTTCCAGCCCGGCATCCGTGATTTTCGTGAGGCCGAGATATACTGCAATCACCTCATTTGATTGGCTGTCGAGCAAGACACTTCCGCCGACCTTTTTAATTTCCGCGATAGCATCAACCGGTTCTGATGTTGGCAACGGCTCCTGTGATTTCATTACGCTACATTTGGGAAGAGCTGCCTTAATTTCTGGCAGCCCGTCATCCGTAACCTGCGTGTTATCGAGGTTCAGGTAGAGCAGACTTGTCAGTCCTTTCAGATGTTCCAGTCCAGCATCCGTGATCTTCGTGTCGCTAAGTCTCAGGAACCTCAGATTGGTCAGGCCTTTCAGATGTTTCAGCCCGGCATCCGTGACCTGCGTTCCGACGAGTTGCAGGTTATCCAGGCTAGTCAGGCCTTTCAGGTGTTCCAGCCCAGCATCCGTGATCTGCGTGTTGTTTAGGTACAGGGCATTCAGACTGGTCAGCTCTTTCAGATGTTCCAGTCCAGCATCCGTAGTTTTCGTTTCGTTGAGACGGACTTCAATCACCTCGCCTGATTTGTTGAGCATGACCTGGCCGCCTAACTTTTCGATTTCAGTGACAGCGGAAGCTTGTTCTGATATTGGCAACCTTTCCGTGGCTGTGGGTGTATACTCAGTCCCGCAGCCGCACAATAGTAAAACGAGCGAAAACACTAAAGCGAGAATCGGTTTCATGATCGGGCCTTTGTTTGGATTGATAATTCGGGATTTCCATTTGGAATTGCTTGGAACTACTCCTGGCTCGGAATGCTGCCGATTATAACCGCATATGCCCCCCCCGCGTCAAGGTTTTTCCATCTTCATTCCTCTTAGTTCACAGCCTCGGCCAATAATTGGGCAACATGGCCGGATTTTAATTCTGCTAGGAACTCTTCATCGGTTGCATAGATATGGTTGCTTAAGAATTTGATGGCCCAATTGTGTTTCAAGGGGCTAATGGTCAGAACTACTTTGTTGTGTTGGAATGCTTCCCACATTTCGATGCCGGTTCCCATGGATGCTTCTGGCACGAATGCTACCACGACGTCGACTTCTCCACACATTTGGTTGTGTCTTAAAAAGACATCGCGGCCTTGTTCGTGTCCGTATTCGAGCGAATTCTGATGGTCGTTCCAAGGGTCATAAACATCGGCATCGGGAAATTCTTCTAGCAGTGCCTGTTTGAGAACGGTGCGATAGTCTTGCGTGTGTACAACACTACCCAGGTGAGATCCTTGCATGATGCCAGCAATAAAAAAACGCATTCGGTTAAGTTTCCTTGTTAAGACCCGCCTGTTATTTCTATGGCAATACAGCGTACAATAACTATTAGGTGTTTGTCGACTAGATAACCAAGCAAGGAAACTGAGTCTGTGACCGATCCAAAGAGTCTGAAAGTAAACCGCACGGAAGCCACCAAGCTCGTAAAGCAACTGCTGGCCATCCCTGGTAAAAGTGGCGAAGAAGCCGAAGTAGCGCAGGTTGTTCGCCAACATCTGATCGACGCTGGCGTTCCAACCGGTTGGATATCGAGTGACAAAGCCTATCGCCAATGTAAAATTGAAGGCTCGACCACGGGCAATCTAATCGTGAATTTCCCCGGCACAGTCAAAGCACCACGCCGAATGCTGATGGCCCACATGGATACTGTGCCAATTTGTGTTGGCTGTAAGCCGGTGAAAAAAGGGACCAAGTTTGTTTCGCAAGGCGAAAAAACCGGCTTAGGGGCCGATGACAGGGCAGGCGTGGCAGTGGTTCTCAATACGGCCAAGCAGATCATGCAGAAGAAACTGGCTCACCCTCCGCTCACCTTTCTGTTTAGCGTGCAAGAAGAAGTAGGGCTGCAAGGGGCCCGGCATATTCAATTATCAAAACTGAAGAAACCGAAACTTGCGTTCAATTGGGATGGTGGAAATCCTTATAAGCTAACCGTGGGTGCCATCGGCGGTTATCGGATGTCGATTGATATTCACGGAATTGCCAGTCACGCTGGTGTAGCACCTGAGAAGGGAGCCAGTGCGGTTTCCATTGCAGCGCTGGCGATTGCAAAACTGCATGAAGAGGGCTGGCTTGGCAAGGTGGAAAAATCACAAGGAACAGGCACCAGCAACATCGGCGTGATTTCTGGTGGCTCTGCAACCAATGTTGTCGTTGATCACGTGCGAGTGTTGGCCGAAGCCCGAAGCCATAATATCAAGTTCATGAAACGCATTGTGAAAGAGATTGAAAAACAATTTAAGTGGGCCGCCAAGCAAGTGAAAAACGCGAATGGCAAATCAGGCCGTGTCGAATTTGAAGGCCAGATTGATTACGAACCATTCAAACTACCAGACTCTGATCCGTCTCTGGCAACCGCTGAGCGAATGATTCAAGGTCTGGGTGAAGAATCGGTGCGGACGATTGCCAACGGAGGGCTCGATGCCAACTGGTTGTTTAAACATGGGGTGCCTACCGTGTCACTCGGTTGTGGGCAACTGAACCAGCACATGGTGACCGAACAGTTAGAAATTCCTTGGTACTTGGCCGCTTGCCAAATTGCCTTACACCTTGCCGCAGGAGAGGAGGCCAACGGTGGAACTTAATGAAGAACTGTGTTTATGCTTTCACGTGACAAAGCGTAAAGTGGTCAACTATATTCGGATTGAAAAACCACGACGCGTAGGGCAACTAAGCGATTGCTTTGGGGCAGGCACCGGCTGTGGTTGGTGTCGTCCGTTTCTGCAAACACTATTTGATCAAGCGGCCGCTAAAGGGGAAATCGTCGAAGACATACCCACCGCTGAACAGTACGCAGCAATGCGCAGTAGCTACATTGATGAAGGCCAAGGCACACCGCCTAGTCAATAAGAACCGGGTAGCCCCGATAGCTCGGCTATCGGGGTCGACGAAGTCG
>NVWB01000268.1 GCA_002733575.1 Blastopirellula sp.
AGTCCAAACCATGGTGAGCTCCTTCGAATCGTTAGACAATCCGAATGAACCATAAAGGACTGATATCATTCAATTAGTTTCGGGTTGGACACTTAGCAATAAGATTAGGCACAAGAAGAGAAACATAACGATTCTAGGGAAAAAACTATCATTGCATCAACCCTGACGACGGACACCAGTTCTCCACGGCGAGGAGCCGGAACTAGTCTCCATTTTTTGAAAGCCTGCGATGCTGATGAGATCATTGCCTCGGCCTCAGCCGCGCTGTGTTCTCTGACCACCGCAATTTCAGAACCGTCAACTGGCGTTGTTACTGCTAAGGTTCCACCCTTTATTTCATTTTCGCTAAAACCGCATGCGGTCAAGATATTGCTATAGGTCATAATGTTATCTCTTGTTGATTTGTTCAATGTTTTGGATTGATTTTGCGAAGGCCTTCCAGGGTCACTTCACAAAGCCGATCAATTTCGAATTGCGTCATTGGTGTTGAGAGTACGCCGGTACAAGTTTCGATCATTAGGAAACCATTTGCAAAAAAGTGATCAAGAAGGCTCGATATACAGGCTTGCTCTTCGGGACCAACATATGCATCGCGGTAAGTTGTTGGCGCAGTTTCCCTGAAATGGATGCGAAACATAGAGCCGCCACCTGTGACACATGCCGGAACACCAGAAATTTTGATAGCTTCAGCAATTCCAGTTCGAGCCTTTTCGGATAGCTTATTTAATTTGTCCACCGCAGCATGATCAAACATTTGCATCGCCACTGAACCAGCGGTCATGGTAACAGGGTTGGCGCTGAATGTACCATAGTGCGGAAATGCAGCTGGGCCGTTTAAGGGATTCATAACTTCAAGAACATCAGCACGCCCTGCAATTGCTCCAACCGGAAAGCCACCACCAATCATTTTTCCCATTGCCGTGAGATCGGGAGAGAAGTCGTAGGGTTCTTGTGCCCCGCCAAATTGAGTGCGCAATGTGATTACCTCATCGATGATCAACAAGGCTCCATTTTGTAGCGTCCATTCGCGCAATGCCGCCACAAAATCAGCGTGGGCAGGTATCAAACCGATACGATGTGGCAATAAATCCAATAACACACCCGCAAGTTCGTCTTTGTGTGCATTCAGGATTTCAATGGCCCGTTCCGGGTCATTGTATGGAATGACTATTACATCATCGAGTGCCGATTGCGGCGTTCCTCGCGCTACCGGAACACTAGCAGGAGCCGTTTTGCTCCCCCAATTGGACGGGTTAGCGGTCTGGCTGACTTCTGCATAATCATAAAGTCCGTGATAGGACCCTTCCGCCTTCGCAATTTTTGGACGTCCCGTATGCGCTCTGGCGGCCTTGATACAACTCATCACGGCCTCCGTTCCGGAGTTTACAAACCGAAGTTTTTCAAAACTTTTGCAGCGATTGACAAGTAGTTCAGCGTACTTAACTTCAATTTCCGTACCAACAGTAAATGCAGTGCCTTTGGATAATTGAGACTGAACAGCATCGACAATTTGTGGGTGTGCGTGTCCGTGGATCAAAGAGGCTACATTATTGGCAAAATCGATTCGCTTAGTGCCTTCGATATCCTCGACGTAACACCCTTTGCCGTACGCGGCATAAACAGGGTGCGGCTTTCGCAATATTGTATTACGACTGCAACCGCCAGGCATTACAGCCTTTGCACGCTCATACAATGCAGCACTTTTAGTCATTTGCAGCATCTCAAGTCTCCAGACTTGTTTTCGTTAAATATTGCAACTTACCACTAACTCCGTCCCATTTTTCTGCATCTGGAAGCGGTTCTTTTGTATCTGTGATTTGAGGCCAAATAAGTGACAACTGTTCGTTAAGTAGCAAGAACTCTTTTTTCTCATCGGGCAAATTGTCTTCACTAAAAATCGCATTTGCAGGACAGGCATCGACACATGCGTCACAGTCAATGCACTCGTCCGGATGAATAACCAAAAAGTTTGGGCCTTCATAAAAACAATCAACAGGGCACTCATCAATGCAATCTGTATATTTGCACAGGATGCAGTTATCCGTCACGATATAGGTCAACTTTATATCCTCAAACTCTCGATTAATGCATCTATTCTGCCGCAATGGCATTTAGTGTCGGTATGTCATACATCGCATAGAGTTCTGCTTCATCTAGGATCACTCGATCATCGTAACCGCTAAACCAGATTGCCTCTTCATTTCTCCCAACGATCGTGACCTTGCATCGATCGGGAGCATCTGCTGCTGAACGCAGGAGCTTAAAAATCACAACGCCATTTTCTCCACCCTTCACACCAGGAAACGGCGTGTTAGTAACTGCGGCAACCTCAGTCTTTCCTTTGTAGTGTGTAATAGAAAGGCGGGCATGAGCCTCAACCCCTGAAAGACCTTTTTGGGACTCGTTCAATATTGACCAGGCGCGCTCAATCGGAACATTAAAGGCTTTGTGTCCAACAATATCGCGACCACAGAAAAAATAATGATTCTCAACACCGTTACGTTTCAATTCACGTTGCATAATCCGCAATGCGTCGGCATCGTCGTTAATGCCAGCGATAATTGGAGATTGGTTATCAATGTTGATCCATGGGCGTCGGCCAAATTCCTGAATAGCTGTGCGAGTTTCCGGCACCCATTCCAAGCCGCCATTTGGATGAGGTATGTAATCTCCATCAGGATCAGTAAGTAAAAACTCATCCGGATGATTAAAATGAACCATCATGCGTAGATTGGTTCTAGGGTAGGCTTCGTGAAAGGCATCCAGCATAGAAAAGAAAGTCTCATCAAAACGCTTGGGATAAAAGGCCAACTCTTTTGTGCCAATGCGGATGTTCTCTATTCCGGCCTGAGCAAGGGCCGACAACCATTGAGCAATATTTTTATTGCCCAACACCATCGGATCACCGCCAGACATCAATATTTCGCGCAGAAACTCCCGACTAGTCTCGGGATGTCGGCCATCATTCTCCTTCACCAACCGGTTATGTTCAGTTATATAATCAACAATATCTTTGATCTGAGCCAACCCTTTGGGTGCAACGGTACCATCCTCACGGGTGATATCTTTTTTGGCAATTAATTCCTCGCGGTAACAAAACCTGCAATGAGCAGAACAAGTTGCTGCAACATAAATAAGTCCCAGTTCATATTTGTGAATTAATCCTTCAACAGGACTATACGTCATCTGTTTGCCAGGATCTTCCGCTCCATCAAGATCATAGGTTTCTTTCGGACTGGCTTTGACCAGTGTCTGAATGGCCTTTGATGTTTTGGCCCGTTCGAAATAATGACGGGTTATCTTTACTGGCATGCGGGCCTGCAGGTCACGTTCTGTACCATCCAACTCCAAAATGGCTGCCAGTTCTTCCTCAGAATAAAACCCCTGCATATCCTGGGGCACATTTCCCTCGAAGAACTTTTTAAGTCCGGTAATAATGTCCCTATCATATTTGCCATTTGTAACAGTAGCCAAAAAAGTACTCTCCGTTGCGGAGGGCACGTATTTTTCTTTGCGAGTCATGTGACATTCTTTCAACGATTTAGAGTCTTTGATCTGAGCTATAAATTGGAACGTTCAAGCCCCAGAAGATTTCAATCGAAGAGTGATGGTTTTAGCAGATGTCCACAAACGTTGAATTTGCACTAATATATGCATAAAAATCATGATAGGAGTGTTTGTGTGCCTGACCAGCTGGCCTGGTGCACGTCATTAATGGATAGAACTGATGAGTTAGGCGTGTTCGATGAATGAGTTTCAAAGGCGTTTTTTACCCTCACATTCGGTTTTGAGAAGTTTTGAGGCCGCCGCGCGGCACGAAAGTTTTACGCTTGCGGCAGAAGAATTAAATCTCACTCAAAGCGCGATTAGCCGTCAGGTAAAAGAGTTGGAGGCGGTGGTTGGTGCCGATTTATTCCGCCGTGTTGGACGAAGGGTTGTATTGACGAGGGCAGGACAAACCCTCGCAGTCGAATTGGCCATAGATCTTGAAAACATTCGGCGCACAATGATGCGGGCAATTTCAGCGGGCGATATGAATTCAACTATCCGGGTTGCAACACTGCCAACATTTGCGAGCCGGTGGCTGATTCCTCGCCTGCCGAGATTCGCGGAATTACATCCAAACTTGGAAATCAACTTATCCACAAGGCTTATACCTTTCGATATGGAGGTCGAACATTTCGATGTTGCAATCCATTTTGGAGAGAAA
Organism: Blastopirellula sp.; assembly: GCA_002733575.1. GTDB lineage: Bacteria > Planctomycetota > Planctomycetia > Pirellulales > Pirellulaceae. The sequence goes on from NVWB01000268.1 coordinate 4,211, forward strand.
AACTGGCCCAATACCGATATGCGATTGCTCTGTTCCGAAACCATGATCCCCGTTTCTTCACCGGCTTTCAGGGAACACCACAAAATTAGCACCATAAATGATCTGGCAAACTCCCCGCTGCTCCATATGTCAACGCGACCAACTGCCTGGCAGAAATATTTTGAACAACAATCTCTTGAGGATGAAACCTATCTTAACGGTAAATATTTTGACCAGTTTTCTATGGTCATCGCAGGTGCGGTTGCTTCATTGGGTGCTGCACTCATTCCTCGTTATTTGATTGAACAAGAGATACGCACAGGAACACTGGAAACCCTCATTGATGAAGCGATAACAACCGATAACAGCTACTTCGTGGTCACACCAGCCAGTCAGAAAAGCAAAAATGCCAATGCATTCTGCAACTGGCTAATCGAACAAATTGGGAAGCCCTCTCTTTAAGTATTCCATATACTCATGAATTGATGCGCATCGATTGATTTAAACGCATGCCTGTTGTTTGTAGGTTGAACCTAAGTATTTGTCTTTAACTTGAGGGAGCGTGGCGTCTTTGTCTGTTGGATCGAAAAACTTTCCAAACGGTGCCTGTGAAAACCCGCCTGAATTAGTAAAGATGTATTTGACTATTACGTAAAAACTGTTTTGCAATATTCCTCAACCAATCATTACATCGAATTTTGCAAGGAATGATTTATACGACAATATCGCACCAACATATGAGTTAAGGAAACAGGTGAATGAAAAAAATAATCGTCCTTGGATTGGGCAAAGTTGGAACACTGGCAGCTGAACTTCTGCATGATTCTGGTTTTGAAGTGACGGGGATTGACCTAAAACAGTCGAATTCAAATCTACCTTTTACAACCAAAATTCTGGATTTGAATTCAACGGATGGTATCGCTGTCGAGTTTGGCTCTCATGATGCAGTGCTCTCGTGTCTGCCATTTCATCTCAATGTACAATTGGCAGAAATGGCTCACCAGGCTGGCGTTCACTATTTTGATTTGACCGAGGATGTACCGACAACCAAGGCAATCATTGATCTCAGCAAAACCTCCAAAGGGTTGATGGCGCCTCAGTGCGGCCTTGCACCTGGCTTTGTTGGCATTGTTGGCGCTGATCTCATTGAGCAATTTGATGACTGCCGCAGTTGCAGGATGCGGGTTGGGGCATTGCCACAAAACCCCACAGGTTTGATGGGTTATGCTTTCAACTGGTCACCTGAGGGAGTTGTAAATGAGTACCTGAATGATTGTGAGGTCATCGAAGGTGGCGAACGTAAGTGGGTCTCTGCCATGGAATGGCTGGAAGATATTTATATAGATGGTATCAAACTGGAGGCTTTTACCACTTCGGGCGGCCTTGGAACGATGTGCGACACCTATTTGGGGAAGGTCGACAACATAGATTATAAGACAATGCGTTATCCCGGCCACGTTGCGTTGATGAATTTCTTTTTCCATGAACTGTTAATGCGCGATCACCGTACTGAGGCAGGAGAAATACTCGTCAAAGCCAAACCCCCGGTTGAGGATGATGTTGTTTATGTCCATGTTGCAGCTGAAGGAACAATCGACGGTCGCCTGCAGCGCAAAGAGTTTGTCCGAGGGTACCGACCAATCGAAGTTGCTGGAAAGAGACGCACTGCAATTTCCTGGACAACTGCAGGCTCTGTTGTCGCGATCATAGAGATGGTGCGCGATGGCAAATTGCCAAACAGCGGTTTTTTAAAACAGGAAGATGTCCCACTCAACAGTTTTCTAAATACATCTACCGGGTCGTTTTATTCTCGATAGGAGAGGTGGTCGCAAGGTTTCGGACCAGCCAAGGTCCGATTGGCCCGAATGTATCCGCAGACTTGCCTTTGACCCATTGGCCGGAACGGTGTAGCTGGAAGTCGCGCTCGGAAAGATCGTTTACTACGCAATAACCCGCCACATGGTCTAAAGCTTCCTCAACACCAACGTATTTCGCGTGCTTCCCAATCACAACGCCCAGTTCGACTTCCCAGTCTGTCTTGACCGAGCCTCGAGGGATTTCCACAGTGTCATCGGGACCACAAATTGCCGATGTCGCCTTGAAGAAAATGATTGGCTCGTCTGGCAAAGCCATGCCACTTTCGGCGGCGTGATCAGCGTAATTCAAACCAATACAGATAAACTTGCCAACATTGCCGACACAAGGTCCAATGCGCGGGTTACCCTCAACGATGGGCTTTGAAAGACTGAAGATTGCGATTTACAATCGCTTCATCAATGACGATAGCTGGCGTATCCAGATTGCCAAAGTTCTTAACTGACAACATCGTGGGGGTTCTCCACTCGAGGCCAGATGGCCCGCTTTAGGTTTTTGTAATCATTGGTGACCGGATCATTGGGGTATGGTCCATCGATTGCAACATACAGTATTTCAGATGCAATATGCGAGAAAGCCCCCTGAAAGTGGTTGGTCGACTTTACCACCAGAATTGATTTTTCTTTCGGATCAATACCAAAGTTGGAAAAAATATCCGGGTTAAAAACCTGTGACCGAACAGTGTTGAGGATCACGTCAATGCCGCTCACCTCAATCCAGACCGAGGCACCAAGCGGAACGATACTGTCGCCGAAACTTTGTATTGCTGCATATTGGGTTTTGTGAACAATCACCTCGGCATCGATCGGTTCGCCTCCAGCCGATGACATCTTACCACCAAACCGCAGAAACAATTTGGCGCCTTCTCCCGCTGAAATGCAGGTTCTCACTGCAATTGGATCCCAAATCGATGCCAGTGCAGAATTTTGCAGTTCCCGCTCGATCATAGATCTTAGCAATATGGTTGAATCTCCAGGAACGCCGCCACCGGGGTTATCCCAAACATCCGCAATGACAACCGGGCCATTGGCAATTTTGGTTGCCCGCTTCAACGCCTCAACAGGCGAAAGAAATTCAGGGCGAGTTTTGCCGCGAAAACTGTAAAGTTCCTCACCCAGTCTTTGAGCAAGAGCATCTCCATTTGCAGATGCGTTATCTGTCACCACAAGAACTTTGGTTCCAAGGTCTGGAACATCTCCCGCCATAAATCCGTGTATCACTGATATGGATAAAGCTTCTTCATTTTTTTCAAGCTCTCTCAAACGATCAACAAAACTGCGCATCGGCTCCCGAGAGGTTGGCAACAATTCAATCATTCTGCAATCAAACACCGAAATCTCCGGTTTGATTTCCAAGTTGATCGTGCGATTGGCAATGCCGGCAAGCTGTTCAGCCGTTGCGACAAAATCTGTGTGGGGAAACTCTTTGAACACGGTAATAATATCAACGTTCTTAACCCGGCGCTCACTGAGATGACTATGCGGATCAAAGGTTATACCAATAACGACCCGCGGCCCGACAATCTGGCGAACGAGTTCCAATAACTCCCCTTCACAGTCCAGACAATCCTGCGCAACCATTGCGCCATGCAGGCCAAGAAGAACCGCATCCAGCGGCATTGCGTCAGTGACTTCTCGCAGCAATTGGTCTCGTAAAAATTCCCATGTTTGCTGATTTAGAATTCCACCGGGCTCGGCCCATGTTGCGGTCCCTTCGATCAGTTGCCAGTTGAATTCCTCCGCGCAAGCACGTGCAACCGGAAAAATTGCACTGCATAAGGTTGGCGTGACCGGGTGTTGTCCAGGGCTTGCATAAAAGCTGTCTTTGAAATCCTGCAAATCAGTTCTGAGTGGTGAGAAAGTGTTGGATTCTGTTGCCAGAGAACCAATAAAAACTCTTCTTGGAGCGGTTTTCATGCGTGGCCTCCCAGCAGTTGAGAAATATTGTGGCAGGCACTGACATGAGTTTCACTCAATTCGTTCATTTCCGGTTGGGCCGATCTGCAAATTTCAGTGGCAATCGCACAGCGTGGGTGAAAGGCACAACCGGTTGGCGGCGATGTCGCACTCGCCGGTTCGCCCAAATCTTCTACTTTGGTCCGCCCCGGCTTTATGCGCGGAATGGAGGACAATAGCAGTTTCGTATAAGGATGAGACGGGTTTTCGAAAATCTCAAGGCGGTTGCCGATTTCAACAATTTTACCCAAATACATTACCGCCACCCGGTCACTGATATGGCGCACCACACCTAAATCATGGCTGATGAACAACATTGAAACGCCACTGTCACGCTGCAAGTCCTTGATCAGATTGAGCACTTGCGCCTGAATGGAAACATCCAGAGCTGACACCATTTCATCGGCAATCACCAGCTTTGGTTTCAATATCATTACCCGCGCAATTCCGATGCGTTGTCTTTGCCCACCTGAAAATTCATGGGGGTAGCGATCCATTACTTTTGGGTCCAGTCCCACCAACTGCAAGGTCTCGGAGATTAATACGCGCGCTTCTTTACGATTCTTTGCCAGTTTGTGAATATGCAAAGGTTCCGCCAGCGTTTGTTCAATCGTCAAGCGTGGATTAAGCGATGCGAACGGATCTTGAAAGATCATTTGTATTTCACGTCGCAACGGCCTGAACTGAGAATTGGGCAATGACAATATTTCCGTGCCGTTAAAATATGCCTCGCCATCTGTCGCAGGCTCTAATTGCGTCAGGGTTCGCCCGACGGTGGTCTTGCCGCAACCAGATTCGCCCACAAGGCTCAAAACTTCGCCAGCGTGAATTTCAAAACTGATCCCGTCAACCGCTTTTAGCGTCTGTTTTCCAGAACCAAACGGGCCGCCAGTACCGATTGTGAAATACGTTTTTAGGTCATTTACTTGGAGCAATGGAGCAGGCTGGGTCATAGGTTGCTCCCAATTGGAAAATGGCATCGGGTAAAGTGAGTTTGGGTGAGTGACACTTCCTCCGGGTCTTTAAGCGAACAACATTCCTGCGCCAGATTACATCGGGGATGAAAGGCGCATCCAATCACATCTTCGCCCAGCATGGGCACACGCCCGGGGATTGCATCAAGGCGATCAATCTCATGATCAGATACGGGAATAGAAGACAAAAGGCCACTTGTATAAGGGTGGGCGACAGTCGAAAAAAGTTCCGCAGACGGAGCCACCTCGACGAACTTTCCACGATACATGACGGCCACACTATCGCAGGTTTCTGCAATCACCCCGAGATCATGGGAGATCAGAACAATGGCCATGCCGGTTTGCTGTTGCAGCTCCTTTAATAATTCCAGAATACGCGCCTGAACGGTCACATCCAGTGCGGTTGTGGGTTCGTCTGCAATCAGCAGTTTTGGATCACAGGCAAGTGCCATAGCGATCATCACTCGCTGCCTCATGCCACCAGAGAGTTGATGAGGATAACTTTCAATCCGTTTTTCTGCGTCCGGGATACGCACCAACGTCAGCAGTTCAATCGCTCTGGCACGGGCTTGTTGTTTTGTCTGTTTTTTGTGTTGGCGAATGGCTTCAATGATTTGGTCGCCAACGCGATAAACGGGGTTGAGGCTGGTCATGGGTTCCTGAAAAATCATCGCCATCTCGGCACCCATGATTTCACGGCGTTTCTTATCGGAGAGCGTCAGCATGTTCTGGCCATTAAAGTGAATTGTTCCGCCGATGATGCGAACCTGACTTCCTTCCAGCAATCCCATGATTGCCAAAGAGGTGAGGCTTTTTCCGCAGCCGGATTCCCCCACAATGCCCAGTGTTTTGCCGGCTTCCACCTGAAAGGATATCCCTTGCACAACCGGCAGTAATTTTCCGCCAGCAGCAACGGCAATGGATAGATTGGATACTTCCAGCAATGCCATGACCTATACCCCCGCAATATCATCTTTGAAGCGAGGATCGATGCTGTCGCGCATCGCATCTCCAACAAGGTTTATGGAAAACACCGATATGATGATCAGTATGCCGGGAAACAGCAGCAACCATGGCGCACGCGTGACATAGATGCGTTCTTCAGAAAGCATGTTTCCCCAGCTCGGGATTTCTGGAGGTAAGCCCAATCCGAGGAAATCAAGAGCGGCCGCCTGAAGTTGGGCGAATGCAAAAATAAAGCTGGCCTGCACCAAAAGCGGGGATATCAAATTTGGCAATATGTGACGAAACAATATGGAACTGTGTCCGGCTCCCGAACATTTGGCCGCGTCAACAAATACCTCACCTTTTAGTTTTAATGTCATCCCAAACAAGATGCGTGCGGTTGTGGTGGCGTAGACAATGCCGATTACAATGATGGTGTTGGTCACGCTTCGCTCAAGAAGGGTCATGAGAACCAAAGCAAGCAACAGCGCCGGGAAGGCCATCAGCACATCTACAATTCTCATCAAAACATGACCGAGGCGGGTGAAGTATGCTGACAACATGCCAATCAGCCCACCGATGATTAAGGCAAATACCACCGAGCCCAGCCCAATCACCACAGTCATTCGTGCACCATAAATGCTTCGGGAAAATGTATCGCGCCCAAAATGATCCGTGCCAAAAAAGTGTGCCCAACTAGGTTCCTGAAGACGTCCAATCGGATCAATATCAAGCGGATCAAAGGGGGCGAATATCGGAGCAGCAAGGGCAGCGACCAAAATCACGCACAACCAAATCATGCCAATGGTTGCAAGGGTTCGCCCTCGAAACACGTTTTGAATGGTGCTGATAAAATTCATTTCAATGACACCCTTGGATCAAGGCGGGCATAAGTTAAATCTACCAGCAGATTAATGATCATGTAGAGGCATACGATCACCAGAATAACACCCTGAATAACCGGATAGTCACGGCGCAAAATGGACTGCACCACCAGCCGGCCAATTCCGGGCAGGGAAAACACGGTCTCGGTGACCACGGCCTCAGAGATGAGTGCTGCAAAGGTGAAGCCAAAAGCAGCGGCTACCGAAATCATCGCATTTCGAAATACATGGCGGATTGCCACTTTGGTTGGATGCAGGCCCTTGGCGCGAGCCGTGCGCACATGGTCTTCCCGCTGCACGTCCAACATGGAAGCTCGCACAAGCCGGATGATGAGTGCTGCATTAGGTGCAGCAAGCGTCAGGCTGGGCAATAATAAATAACGGATGTTCCACAAACCACCTTCGTCGGAAATTGACGGAAAGCCGGAGCTTGGGAACCAGCCCAGCCCAACGGCAAAAATCAGGATCAAATATAGCCCCAGCCAGAATGTGGGAATGGATGCAAAGAGCATCGCTCCACCAGAGGCGATTTGATCTACCCAACTGCCGTGGCGGGTGGCGGCCAATATTCCGATTGGAATACCAATCAACATGATCCAGATCATTGTCATGGAGGCGAGCAGAATTGATGTTTCTGCGCCATCAGCAATGACTGAAAGGACGGGGATGCGAAAAAAAATAGAGGTGCCAAAATCACCTTGCAACACATTACCGAGCCAGAGAAAATACTGCGTAATTAGAGATCGATCCAAACCCATGGCATGGGTCAGCTCTGCTATTTCTTCGGGTGTAGCTGTGTCGCCCAGCAAGATTGCCGCTGGGTCACCGGGAATAAGATGAACGAACAGAAATATTAAAACCGAAGCTGCGAGCAACGTTGGGATTAGGGCCAGGAGCCGTTTAAATGTGTAGGCAAGCATTGGATGACTCGAGGTTGGAGTGTCGGCCTCCCCCATTGTTAATGGGGGAGGCCATGTCGTAGTTTATTTGGAAACGTTCCAAAAGCTAGGCCAAATCAGGGTGGCTTCGCCCAGACCTTTCAATTTGGATGATGCAATATTGTAGGTATATACATCACCAGTTTTCATCGTTGGCACCTGCTCATAGATCAGCGCCTGAATTTCAGACCAGATTGCTTTACGTTCAGCGGGGTCGGAAGTAGCTGTGAATTTTGCCTTCAAAGCAGCTTTTTCAGGAGTATTCCACCAGCCGGGATAATTGTCATTCATCACCGAAATCAGAATCGGATCTGGAACAAAACCGTGATGGGTAAAGAACAGATCCCATTGGTCAGGCTGCGCACGTTTTTCGATCAGAGTTGCCCAATCATAAACTTGCAGGTCGATGTTGAAGCCTGCCTGTGCCAATTGCTTGGTATATACAATCGCCGTATCGTAATGGAACGGATAATTGGTCGAAACCATGAATTTGATGGGATCGCCCTTATAGCCAGCGGCAGCGGCCATGGTTTTTGCACCCTCAGCATCACCCTTGGAGAAGTTCTCAATTCCGGCGTCTGTGTACCAGACATTGCCTTCAGGCAGGAATGATCCGTTGGAACGCCATAGTTTTTCCGGACCAATTGCAATTTGCAAAGCAGGAACCTTGTTGATTGCTGATTGAATGGCACGGCGAAGGGCGAAATTTTCTTTCAAAGGGCCGTCTTTGGAATTCATAAATACCAGACCAAAAATTGGACCGCCATTCAGGATCGTCGCAATGGAAGCGTCCTTATCAAGCTCTTCAAACAGGTCACCTGGAATGCTTTCGGCATAATCATAATCGCCTGCGCGAACCCCTGCCACGCGCGTGCCAACATCTGATACGGGAATGAAACGAAGTGCATCAAATTCAGCAACCCGTTTTCCCGCATAGCCATCGGCTTCTCCATCGGGTGATGAATAGTCATCAAATCGGACCAGCTCAACATGTCGGTTTGGCAGCCATTCGTTGAACTTATATGGGCCGGTGCCAATATAGTCTTTCGGAGCGATTGGCTCTTTGCCTTTTCCTTCAATAACGGACGCTGGATAGATTGCCGGCCCGCCATTGATAAAGGCCATCAGGTTTTTCCACGGGCCAAATGGCGTCTTCAACTTGATGGTTATTTCATAATCACCGTTGGCATCCACACTCTCCACATTGGAGAACAACAAGCTACCGCGCGAACCGAATTCACCCCAGCGCTTCAAGGATGCCAATACATCTGCAGATGTCATTTTCTGGCCATTATGGAATTTTACACCCTTGCGCAGAGCGATGGTGATTGTCTTGCCGTCATCGCTGATCTTGTCGCCAGATGCCAAAAGAGGAACCGGTGAGTTGGAAGCATTAAACGTATAAAGCCCTTCGAACATGTGGTGGGCAATGGTTGTTGCCAGATCGGATGTTACAACCTGTTGATCGAGACTTGGCGGCTCGCCAACGGTTGCGTAACGCAACACGCCATCCGCAAATGCGGCGCTGCTCAATGCCAGCATTGAGCTAGCAAGAGCTGTAGATCTTATCCAGTTTCTTAGATTCATATCACTCTCCCATAGTGTAAATGTGCCAACACAGCACAATCAAATTAAGAAAATAATTTACATTTATAATGAATTCTGTCAAATTATTTTTTCATAATCGTTAAAATATCCACTTAATCATGAAAATAATTTTCATTTGGAGAAGTAATGCCGAAAACTACCAACTTAATCCAACGTTTTGAAACTGCCGATTTGGCCGCGGGTGGGCAACCTCGCCCATTTGCAAAAGCAGTGCGCGCTGGAGATTTTATTTATGTATCCGGGCAAGTTCCGGCCAAGGACGGTGAAATTATTGCAGGTGGCATCATTGCTCAGAGCGAACAGGTCATGGCCAATATTATCGAAGTGTTGGCTCTGGCTGATTGCGGGTTGGAGCATGTTATCAAGGTCAATGTCTGGCTCGACGACCCCCGTGACTTTTCCAGTTTTAACAGTGTGTTTGAAAAACATTTCCTTGCCCATCCGCCCGCGCGCTCTACAGTGCAGTCTGCCTTGATGGTCGATGCCAAGGTTGAAATGGATGTGATTGCATTCAAACCAGAATGAAACACAACGGAACAAGGTGAGCGCGTGGCTCTATGATAAACAAGGTTATCGATATAATCTCGCAGATGCGGTTGATGGAGGGTGAACTTCCAAAGCGCGAGCAACGCGTTGCTGATTTTGTTCTGGAAAATCTTGAGAAAATTGCATATCTGCGTCAGTCAGAAATTGCCGAAGCGGCAGGGGTTTCTGATGCGACCGTAAACCGGTTCTGCATTTCACTTGGGTGTGACGGGTTTCAGGAATTCAAGATTTTACTGGCTCAAAGCGTTGCCGTTAGCTTGCAATATCTGGGCGGGCCGAGCGATGCCAGCTCGGTTTCTGATCAGTTGATATTCCAGGTTTTTGGAGCACTGGTTGATACGTTGAATTTGGTTCGCTCTCAACTGGATTGCGATGCAATTGATGCGGCCATTGATATATTGGTCGATGCAAAGAGAATTGTTTTCTTCGGGGTTGGTGGCGGTTCTGCCAATGTTGCGCGTGAAGGTGCCAACCGATTTTTTCGTCTTGGCATTCCAGCAGAAGCTCATTCGGATGGCTACCTTCAACGGATGATTTCCTCAACCCTTGGAAAGGGTGATTTGGTGTTTGCAATTTCTGCCAGCGGTACGCCGGCAGAACTTTTGGATAGCGTTGCGATTGCCCGACAATATGGTGCGAGCACCATTAGCCTCACCAAACGCGATTCCGAGCTCGCCAATGCAACAGATGTTTCAATTGAAATCGATATCCCGGAAGATCATGATATCTACAAACCGTCTGCATCAAGGCTTGCCTATATGGCGATTGTGGATGTTTTGGCCGCAGGAACGGCACGCCGAAAGCCGGAACCCGTGAAAGAATATTTGCGTCGGATACGCACCTCTCTGGTTTCGCTTTCAAATGACCCGGGACCAAAGCCTATTGGGGATTAGATCAACGTCATATTTAGATACCTAGGCGGTCAGAATTTTGGCAGTAGTAGATCAACTTTCCATTGATTGTAATCTGCAGGTACTCGCGGGACATTCTCCGGATTGATTATAGCTTTTCTCTGAGCGCTTCGTAAGGTGTTTTTTCGTTGAATGCACCATGTGGCCTATGGAAATTGTAAAACCGTTCCCATTCAGCCAGTTTTGCTTCCAGATCGACGGCATCTTTATAGCTCAGCAGTTGATAGAACTCCTGTTGATCAGAGCGATGTGAGCGCTCGACTTTGCCGTTTAGTTACGGCGTGCCGCGTCTGATGTATGCATGTCTGATCCCAAGATCCTCAACATGCCAGTGGAATTTGGCTTGGAACTCATGGCCATTGTCAGTTCT
>NVWB01000269.1 GCA_002733575.1 Blastopirellula sp.
CATTCCGCGAATCACACCATAAGCGGCAATTTTGCTCAGCCGCCTGATGATACGATGGACCCAACAACGCACAATCCCATTTGCGAGCCAACGCTTGCCAATGCAAATCAAATGCGGCCGTCTCGCCACCCTTGCAAGCACCGACCCCACAACCATGCTGATGCACAATGATCCCACGCAACACCTTCACCCCATCCGGTATCCAAACCGTATGCGTGACCCCAACCTGCAACTTACCCGCCTCAACACTGGGCCCATACTCGACCGAAAAATAGACCCCGCCCGAGTTATCCTGCGGCAACTCCTCCGCCAACAAGAAGCCAGGGAACACCAACAGCAAAGCCAATCCAATATGATGTAATTTACTCACAACAGTCTCTCTCGATGTAATAATCTAAGATGTGAACTTCGGAAATCATGAATAGTAAGAAGTTCGATATAAGATATGAATATACCTCACCGAAGATGCCAAGTCACGCAAGAGAGAAAAAGAAAACCGGGTGGCACCGATGATGATTCCGGAGTTGGGTAGACTTCGGGAAATACACATTCGGAACGTCGTCGGTGTGGCCGCTAGGCCATCAGAGGTTAGATATTATTTCAGTTGCAAAACACGCAACTCCCAACAGGACTACAAGCCCTCCAAGACAACCTTTCGCATTTGACACAGGATCGCTACTAAATGTTGGGATATCTGCCAAAGGTGAAAAGTGCTCTAACCTTGGGTTCATATCTTCAAGCAAATCTTCGCAGTCAAATTCAAATGTCAGATCAGCTTCATTATTTGATACTTGAGGTGGATAACTATACTCAATTTTCTTTGCAGATATTTCTGACAGAATAATTTCAGGCAAATAGAGACTTACATATTTGTTATTTTGAGACACACCGATTAATGTATCACCGCAAGGATTATCAGGATCCATCTCAAAATAATACTTAACAACACCTTGATACCAACCAGATGATTCAGCAATATCACTTAACCAACATATTAAATTCGCAACTTCGTAAGCATGAGTCGCCTCTGGAACTTTTATTACAGAGAATCCAACTTCGTTCCATATCTCAACAGGAATTTTTGTCCGAGGTTCGCCAGTCGACAAAGCCCCATGTTCAACAATTTGTTCTTTTATTAATTCGAGATCACATGATTTAACTTTAATGTAGTGACTCATCAGATTAACTTCTCAATCAGCAGTAAAATACAATTATTGATTCAAACTAATAATCCGGAATTTTTCATGCCCTCTTCCTCTACTTCTTACCCTTAATCTCAGCAAATGCCCAACCGTGACCTTTGGGGATAATCGGCACACCGGCTCGAACGTTGGGCACTTCCCCCAGCGGCACAAGAGTCTTTTTCCAAGCGTCAAACTGCCCGGACATTTGCTTAACAACCTCTGCGTTCTTCGCGGCAAGATCCGTTTCTTCTCTAGGGTCTGACTTGAGATCGAACAACTGCCACGCATCTTTTTCGTGCATTTTGTAGAGCCGCCAATCTTGCCAGCGGACTGCGACGAGATGCCGGCGTGGTGCGTCGTCTGGTTGATTGTTGAGCCAGAATAAATACTCGTGTGCAGGCTCAGTTTGTTTGCCCTGGAGATAAGGGACCAGGTCAACGCCATCGCAATGGTCGGGTATTGCATTGCAAGTGAGCGCGGTAATGGTCGAATAGAAATCAAAGTTTGCGATCAAACCATCGTACGGTTTTCCCTGCGGCAGAACGCCCGGCATGGAAAAGATGGTCGGCACCCGGACCCAACCTTCTTTTTGAGTTCCTTGTCCCTTTCCGCCTGTGTACGGAGCTGAAGAGCCACCTTCACCGCCGTTGGCTCCGTTGTCGCTAGAGAAGATGACCAGGGTGTTCTCTCGCAGGTTATGCTTGTCTAGCACTTTCAACAGCTTGCCAATTTGATCATCGACCGAAACAATCGCTCCGGCTAATTTCTCACGCTTCTTATCCGCAGTCGTTCGACTAGTTAGACTCTTGGGCACTTCGGTATTGAACGAATGAATGGCCTCGGGCGACCAGTAGAGAAAGAACGGTTCATCCTTGTGACGATCAACAAAATTCACAATTGAATCGCCATCGTAGTCGGTTAGCCAAACGGTTTCGCCTTTTTTGTTCACACAGTAATACTTTGACTGGCCATCTTTAGCGTTGAGTTGCTTGCGTAATGCTTCTGGCACGTTTTCAAGTTGACTCTTTGTATATTGTTTCTTTGGAGGCGTTTTGGCCACCTCGGTGAACCCGACATTGAGTGGCCCTTGCAGGCGAGTTCCGATATCCCATTTGCCGATTTGGCCTGTGACATATCCGTGATCACTTAGATACCTGGCCAAGGTGGGTCGATCCTCGGGAATCGGCAGCCCACGAGACATGCCATACTTCCCGAACCGCTGACCGTATTGGCCCATCATTAGACTACACCGGCTTGGGCAGCAAGGCGGGTTGGTGATATACGATGCAGTACACTGCACGCCTTCGGCTGCCAGTTGATCGATGTTGGGAGTCGGGATGTCCTTACAACCATAAACGCCGATGTCTCCGTAACCGAGATCGTCGATATAGATGAGCACCACATTCGGCTTTTCGGCAGCATTACCGGCAGTTGTCAAAACTACCAAATTCAATAGTGGAAGCAGGACCGCGATGGCCGTGAATCGAGACAAGAAGTAGTTCATCTGGAAAATCTCTCTAATATGGCAGCAGTGAAAAGATGCTAGGCAGTTGAAAACATCGAGCAACAAAGGGCCGATCTAACCATTTTACACCAAGCAGAGTGTGAATCCAATAATCTAGCCCCTCTGTATCTTTGTGTTTAAATTACAGCCTTTCTTGGCGGCTTTCCGTGATAAATCTTTTTGACAAATCACAAATATGTAAACCATGCAAAGCCGTAGCCCAGTAGGCCGCTATTGCGGACCAGTGAGCAGCGTTTTGTTATCAATCAAATTTCCCTGCACATCCTGGTCCGAAATAGCGGACCCTACTTCCTTAAAAAAGCTATTTTCGATTAAATCTTACTGTTCTTTCAATCTCAAATCGATAGAATTTGAGAGAACAATTAGTGTATTCTCTCAGTAAATAAAGTGTCCGCCAATTTTTTTTAACCAGAGATTACGACAAATCTTGTAGCATTGTGAGCCGATTTGGGGCATGTAAATCGTTATTGTTTCACTATTTGCGGTAATTAGACCCTAATTATCAAGAAGATGGGCCATATTTCGAGATTACAGCTAGCACTGGCCAGATCTCGTACTATAGTTTCGTTACGAAAGTATTCATTCACAGAGCAACCCTTTTGAGGGGATTGTCTTCTGTTGAAACATACACATAATCACTTGGTTTTAATGAGAAATTATCAGGCTGCGATAGTTTGATGTAAACTAACACAAAACTATCGCCTTGCTGATTCAAAGGTGACATCATGGCACAATCGAGAACAGAATTTGTTGCGAAGATTGAAGAAGTTCTTCTTGTTCGTCGAGACGCGCTTCGTAAGGCGCTTGATGGCGACTTAAGCATGTTAAAAGAGTTGGAATCAACGGCGGGCGATGTCGTTGATATCGCACTCGATTCGGCTCAAGACGAACTGAGTTCACAGCTGGCTGAAGTGGAAAGCCGCGAACTGGCTCAAATCAACAAAGCCCTTGAACGTATTCGGGCCGGTGTTTTTGGAGCCTGCGAGGGCTGCGAATGCAAAGTTCCAATCGCTCGATTACAGGTTTTACCGTATGCCTCGCTGTGCATTAAGTGCCAGCAAGAGCTCGAAGAATTTGGACCTACCGGGGTTAGTTGGGCCACCGAAGAAGAATATTCAACGATTAAGTCAACCAAATAGTCAGATTGGACTAGATTCCAATTCACCTGTTTTGATCTGAAACTCAGATTATCGATACAACGCAAAGACCGATCAAATCTGATCGGTCTTTTTCTATATAATGGGCTCTGAAATACTAGATTCAATTGCGTTTGCGATACAAGGTTCTACAATTTCTCAGCCGCTGTATAATTGAATACTGCCTGTATGGATGTAGTTTATACATATAGGGTGTGCCGAGTATTCACAATTTCAACCCGAAGCGTAAGCGAGGAGGAGTCGCAATTAAACTTCCTCCTCGCTTACGCTTCGGGTTAAGATTATTAAAAGCTAATAATTTTCAACCCGATATCATCTCCAATCTTATAGCCGTCAGTTTGGACCGAAATAATATGCGAACTCTACCAAGCCGTTTTCTCAACCTCTTTGCTTTGCTATTGCTTGTTGCTATTACCCAATCGGTAATCGCCCAGGAACCGATGTTGCCTTTGGAGGAATCAAAGGCTGAGGAGAAACTGGCCGAGCCAGTTCGCACCAAAGAATCTTTAGAGACCTCACGCGATCAACTTTATCAACAGATTTTGGTTGACGCTGCCAGAATCGAAGCCCAAGGCAACTTGTTGAAGCGGGTTGTCAAGTATGTGAAACCTTCGGTGGTGCATATCGAAGCCAGGAAAAACAATACGGGCAACAGTGGTTCGATTGACGAGGCAGGCTCAGGCGTAATTGTTGAGTACAAAAAGAAGTTCTATGTTGTCACCAATCGACATGTCATTGATCAGGCAGAAAACGGAAACATAAAAATTCAGTTGCACGATGGTCGAATTCTAAATCCAATCAAACTGCTGACCGATCAAGAAACTGATATCGCGGTGATGCAAATTGAAGGAACTCAACTAATTCCTGCCCAGCTGGGCGATAGCTCTAAGGTAGAAATTGGCGACTTCGTGCTGGCCTTTGGCAGTCCGTTTGGTTTAAGTCAATCGGTCACCCATGGTATTATTAGTGCCAAAGGGCGTTTCGACTTGCAACTAGGCAGGCGCGGGCTCAAGTATCAAAACTTTATGCAAACCGATGCTGCGATTAACCCTGGCAACTCAGGCGGCCCACTGCTGAACATGCGTGGCCAAGTGATCGGCATCAACACCGCGATTGCTTCGAACTCTGGCGGCAACGATGGCATAGGGTTCACCATTCCGATGGATTCGGTGATGTTTATCGCTACCCAGTTGATTGATCACGGTACGGTCACACGTTCGTTTTTGGGGGTAGTGCTTGATTCCGCTTATAACGAGGAGGCGGCTAATCCACATGGAACCCGAATCAATCGACTTGAGCCCAACTCTCCGGCTGAAAAAGCAGGTCTCGAAACGGGTGATATTATCTTACAATTTAACGGAATCGAAATCGTAAATGACACGCATCTTGTGAACGTGGTCAAGCTGACGCCCATGCATAATCATGTGCAAATCAGTATTTTGAGGAATGGCCACCGCCGCGAACTCAAGGTCTATCTCACAAGCATGGCTTCGCTGAATAAGAAGACGGACGATTGATTCTCACTTCGTTTCGTCTGGAATCTGTGAAAAATTTCCCGAAGTCATCTCGGTTTTTTGGCATTCTCAAAAACAAAGTGTCCAGTAAAAAACAATCTCTATGACTTCAAGTTACTCTTCGTATCGGACAATTTTAAAAGAGAGAGCGACCGACAATATGATCGCTCTATATAAGACATTGGTGTACTGAATCTTGGATTTTGGTTCCACCCTTGTTTTTCCGATTCGATGTTCGTTTACACGCTTGATCGAATTACAAGATCTGGAACAAACGAAGAGAAGTGAATCTCAATCGATAGTTGAGTTTTAGAATTCACACACAGAAAAAGGGTTAGCCAACCAATCTACAAGAGACCTAATTCCTGTTTTATTTTTATCTTGCTTGAATCTTGAATTCTGATTGTAACAATGCTTCCTAATTCACCTCTCCCCTTCATCTAGTTCTTCGCGAACTCGCCAACGACAGGAACACTCTCCATGCAACCTCACTCGAAGAAATCCCGTGCGCACTTCCCTAAATCAAAGTCAGATCATTTGCTCGGTTGGGACACCGGAGACTCAGGGCATATTGGTTTTACAGGCACGGCAGAAACCAAACCTATTTGGTATTCTGGAACCGGGCATCAACTCACATTAGGTGTTACAGGCAGTGGCAAAGCGGTCAGTTCGGCCATACCTCAGGCACTTTCATATCAAGGCAGTTTAATTTGTTTTGACCCCAAAGGAGAAATTGCCCAGGTCACACGCAGATATCGAGAGGAAATTTTAGGCCAACAGATCGCCGTTTTAGCCCCGTTTGCGAACGGAGATGGCGGTTTTAACCCTTTTGATTTGGCAAAATTTGTGGATGACTCGGACTATGATTTTGCGAGTTCCCTGGCTTCCATTATCGGTGGCTCTAGCCAACCATCGTCGTATTCGCGTTCGAGTACGAATGACGAATTTTGGCAAAACTGGGGCGTTAACCTGCTAACCGGGGTTATCGGCGCAGCGATGGAGAAACGACTTTCATCGGTCTCTATCAATGCCATTCCTAAAATCCTCAAGGCCGATGACGTCACGTATAACTTGGCAGTTCTACTGGATACCAATAAACCGAGTGAAGCATTTTATCGTGAAATTGCAGCATTTCTTCAGTTGACCGAGACAACTCGAAGCGGCGTTCTGGCGACATCACAGTCTTATTTCCGGGGCTTTTCAGGAGACGGGGTGATGAAGATGCTGGAGAAAACCACGTTTGATTTAGAAGGCTTCATCAACGGCACAAAGCCGACAACCATCTATATCACGATTCCACCTGAAAAATTAGTCTCCCATTCCCGGTTGGTCTGTTTGTTGTTTGGGTCGTTAATCTTGGCCTTGTTCTCTCGGAAATTTATTCCTACCCATAAAACACTCATCCAGCTAGACGAAGCGGCCGCATTAGGAACTTTTGAGCCACTACGGACTTTGTTGACTCTCGGACGCGGCCAGGGAGTGATTTGCCATAGCTACTGGCAAGATCTCAGCCAGATCAAAAACAACTTCTTTGACTGGCAGACCATACTTAATAATCACAATGTGATCCGAATTTTAGGTGCCAGTAACTATATTCAGGCAACCGAACTTGCGGGAATCTATGGTATTCCGGCTAAAAAGCTTTTGCAACAAACGCCCCAAGAGCAGGCATTAATTCTCAATGGCGAATTTCAATGTTGCCAACGAGTTAATTATCTTCAAGATGCATTTTTTGCCGGGCTATTTGACCCTAATCCTCGTTATATCGATCCCTATCACACGGAAGACAATCGACCTGAGAAAGGTAAAGGGACCATTTCGCGTCAACATCCGGCTCCCAGTCCTGCGTCTCCTAATGCCTAATCGCTAGTTCACATTATGATCTCAAGGTATTTTTTCAATGTCGTGGACAGAACGCATCAACGCCAAACTGGGTGAGCGACTTCACTTAGTTCGAGGAAAAGATCAAGGTCGACAAGCATGGTATTACGTGCTTGTCGACCGACTAAAAATGAACATCTTTTTAGCAATGATCCATCAAGGATCGTTGAATTTAGAAGACTATGGCAAGATTCTCTACTCTGGTTGGGGCGAAAACCCGCCAGAGCATATTGTTTCAAAGATCAAGGAGGAATATGATCATTAGCTGTGGTAAACGGAGAGTCCAGAGCTATTGGACTGGGCAGTGATTGTATCGAGCTGAAATCAGATGGTTTAATGTTCCAAACATATTGCAAAGACTGGGAAGTCCTACCTGAATTTGAAATGGAGTTCATTTCAATTTTTAAGGGTTGGTTAGGTTTGGAGAATCTTCATAAACTTGATGAGGTTACGGAGCAAGAATGGGGGAAATTCAACATATTGTTGGAGTTGGTTTCTGAGCAACATGAACTTCATGTTGTTGATTATGAGACCGAATCCTGTTCGCTAATTTCAGATGTGAATTTGATCCTTGAAAGCTATTCGATGTCGATGGAAAAAGATGCGTCACGATTCACGACATTAATTATTCCCGAACTTGACTGTGTGCTATCCGAAGATTGGGATTACACCTACATTTTGTGGCATAAAAACAAGACTGCTGTCAAAGCACTGGAGCCTCTTATCCACAAGGCGGGGCTGTTTCACTTTTGTGATGAATCAACCTGAAATCACGGTGTTCTTTAACTCGCAGCCCTAATTACGGCTTTAATGTGCAGGTTTGCGCCCGAAGACCGGTCTGTGATATTTCGGCTAGTCGTTTACAATAGAATCAAGCGGTATTGATGCATATTCGACAGTGTCGTTTTCTGACGTGGTTCGTTTTTAGATTCTTATTCGTGGCGAAGTAATTGGTATGAGCAGTGGTTTGAATTTGCGAGAAAGTGTACTTCGGGCCAAGGAAACTTTGGCCGAAGGGCGACGCAAGCTTCGTCAACAACATGACGCTGGTTCGCCAGGGGTTCAGGTTTGTGCCAGTCTGACCGATCTGTTTGATGCCGTGGTGATGGACATTGTTGAGTCGGCACTCGATGACTTAGGCGAGTCTGGACCCAATGGTCTGCTGAAAGAAATCACATTGGTGCCGCATGGTGGGTATGGTCGTCGAGACGTGGCTCCCTACTCCGATGTTGACCTGATGCTGTTGCACGCGCCAGGGGCCCATTCTCGTGCGGCTGCGCTGGCGAAAAGATTACAACAAGACATGAGTGATGTCGGGCTCGTTCTGGGGCACAGTTTGCGAACCGCCGGGCAAGCGGTGCAGTTGGCCATTGCGGACCCTATGATCTTTACCTCGCTGGCTGAAAATCGCTACTTGGCAGGCAGTGTCAGCCTGTTTCGCAATTTTGCTGATCAGTTAGTTAAGAAGGCGAAACGCAATTATCGCCAACTTTACTATGGGATCATTGAGGCTCGCAAAGAAGAACGAGTCCAGTATGGAGAGATTGTCTATTTGCTAGAGCCCAATGTGAAACGCTCTCGCGGTAGCTTGCGCGGTATTCAAATGGCTCGCTGGATTGGCTTTGCCAAATATGGCGAAGTAGAAATTGACGCCCTGTATCGACGTGGTGTGATGACCGAAAAAGACCGCCGCACGCTACGAGACACCAAAGATTATCTGCTACGGATTCGGAATGAGTTACAGTTCTACGCAGGCCGGGCGACTGATCTGGTAGATCGTAGCGAACAACTTCGCATGGCTGAACTGTATGGATTTGAAGGCACCGAAGGTCTGCTGCCGGTCGAGCAGTTCATGCAAAAGTACTTCAAGAAAACTATTTCAGTGCGTGATACGGTCAGCCATTTTGTCGAATCTGAACGACCACGTTCGGCCATGGTCGGGATGTTTGCTCCGCTGTTTACGCATAAAGTCGACCGTGACTTTCGCGTAGGCCCCATTCATATCAGCACCAGTAAGCAGTGGAAAGAACGCTACAGTGGCGATGTCTCGGAAATCTTACGCCTGATGGACTTGGCCAATCTGTATGTTCGCCGAATTGATCACCCGACTTGGGAAGCCATTCGCACAACCATGCAATCGCAGCCGATTGAAGTTGAGTTAGACGATGAAGTGCGTGGCCGCTTTTTGTCGTTGATTTCACAACCAGCTCGGTTGGGTGAACTGCTGCGTCGCTTGCACGAACTTCGTGTGTTAGAAAAAATCATCCCCGGACTAAAACATGCACGCTGTTTGTTGCAGTTCAATCAATATCACAAATACACCGTCGATGCTCACTGCATTGAATGCGTGGAGTGCTTGACTGATTTCGCCAATCGTGACGATACGCTAGGTGATGTCTACCGAAGTTTGAACGACAAACGCATTTTGCATTTAGCCATGTTGATTCACGATCTTGGCAAAGGGTTCGCTGAAGATCATAGCGAAGTGGGGATGCGATATGCCGATAAGCTGGCTGATCGATTGCGACTCTCACCGCTTGAAAAAGAGAATGTCAAGTTCTTGGTTCACAAACATTTGGTGATGTCGCACTTGGCATTCCGTCGCGATACGAGTGATCCTCGTGTACTGGTGCAATTTGCGGTGGAAGTTGGCTCGCCCGATGTTTTAAAGATGTTGTACCTGCTGACTTGTGCCGACTTTGCTGGCGTAGGCCCTGGCACGCTGAACCCTTGGAAGGTGCGTGTCCTGACTGATCTTTATCGCCGCACCATGCAGCACTTGGGCGGAGACGAAACGGTTGATTCTTCCGAAAATCGAAAACTAAAACGGGAACGCTTGGATCAACTCGTTGATAAAAATGATGAGCGGGTTGACTGGTTTCAGCTACAATTCAACGCACTTCCGCCAAGCTACATGCAAAACACATCGGCAGAGCAGATTGTGCAAGAGTTGGATGAACTACAGAAATTGCCTGAAGGCCGGGTCACGGTCTGGGCCAATTACCTCGAAGATCGGGGCGTGTTAGAAGTCACGATGGGATCAAAGGCCCAATCTCGACCTGGCGTTTTTCATCGCTTAACCGGTGCCGTCTCTTCACAGCGGCTTAGTATTCTATCGGCAGAGATTAACACTTTGGCAGAAGAAATGGTGCTTGATCGATTTTACGTGGAAGATCAAGACTATGAAGGAGCCCCACCAGAACAACGGTTGGAAGAGATCTGCACGAAGATTGAAACGGCCTTGAATGATTCCGATGAGTTGCCCCCGACGTTCAGGAAAGTCTGGGCCAGTCGGGCCTCGCAAAGTGCCGAGAGTATGAACTTGCTGCCTACCGAAGTTCGAATCGACAATTCGACTTCCAAGCAGTACACGATCATTGATGTCTTTGCCCATGATCAACTTGGCTTGCTCTACACCGTGGCCAAAACCATTCATGATCTTGATCTTGAAGTTTGCGTCGCCAAGATAACCACGCACCTAGATCAAGTGGTGGATGTGTTTTATGTCACAGATCGATCTGGCAACCAAGTGACTGATGATGGCCAACTGGAAAACATCCGCACGCAACTTTGTGCTGCGGTAGATGAGTTCAGTGCCGAGAAGCTAACCGCGTAGGGTACGCTACTGCGTACCAAGGAATGCAGTGTTCTCGGTGTGGCCGAAGGCCATCAGAGGAGCAACTGAGTTCGCCGAGCGATGAGCGAGGATGAAGAACGAAGGCGGTAGTAACCACGACACCAAAATTTATGGAACTCAATTGGGGCGATTCATTCGCAGGAGTATTTTTTTCAATCACAACCCGAAGCGTAAGCGAGGAGGAACCGCAATTACACTTCGTCCTCGCTTACGCTTCGGGTTAAGATTATTTCCGCGAGGGGCAAATGGAAACCGCTCAAACCTCTTGTTGACTAACTGGTCCGCAGTAGCGGACCCTACTTAGGCCGCTAACTTAATGGGCCCTTTGGGGCTGCTGAGATTGAACAGGCCGAATATTTCTTCTTTGGTGACGTTGATATCGCTCGGTGTGCCGGTTTCTGAGAAGAGAGCTTCAAACAGTTGGCGTTTTTCTTGTAGTATCTGATCGATGCGTTCTTCGATGGTATTCATGGTCAAGTAACGCGATACGGTCACTGCACCTTTTACACCGATGCGATGGGCCCGGTTGATGGCTTGATCTTCCACCGCTGGGTTCCACCAACGATCAAACAGAAACACGTATTCGCTAAACTGAAGATTGAGCCCTACGCTGCCGGCGCCGTAGCTCATGAGGATGACCTGTTTTGTCGGATCGTTGCGGAACTGTTCAATGACTGCGTCTCTTTTTTTGGACGGAATTTTCCCGGAGTATCTAACGGCCCAAAGCGGTGAAGGTGCTTTTTGATTTGATCGATGGTTTTCGTCCATTGACTGAAGACGATGGCCTTTTTTCCACTAGCGGCCACTTCTTCCATGTCGGCCACAAGTTGCTCGATTTTGCTGCTCTTGCCGGTGCGGGGGTCAAAGTTGCAGATTTGTTTTAGTCGTAAAACGAGTTCAAATACATGCTGTACCGTCAGCGATTCGCCCATTTCTTCGAGTTGCACCACCCCTTCGCTTTCAGCGAGTTCATAGGTTGCTTGCTGTTCTGGTGAAAGATACAAATCAGCATCACGGTAAAGTAGTGGCGGCATGTCCGACATCACCACATCTTTGGTGCGGCGCAGGATGTAGTCGGAGGTCGCACGACAGATATTCTTCAGTGGCATGCCTTTGTATAGATAGCCGGGCGAAAGGAAATCGAAGATGCCGACCAAATCATCGGTGCTGTTTTCAATTGGTGTTCCGGTCAACGCCCAACTTCTAGTTCGTGAAATCGACGTGGCTATGCGACTAGTTGTACTGGATGAATTTTTAATGCGTTGAGCTTCGTCTAATACCACTAAATCAAAATGTAGCGAGCCATCAAGCAGAATATCTTCGTCTCGCATTAACAGTTCGTAATTGGCGATGCGCACCGGTGACTCGGCGGTCTCCCATTGCCACGCTCTTCGCGTTCGGTCGCCTTCGATGATCGAAATCGGAATCTCGGGTGCCCAAAGTGTGAACTCTTTTTTCCAGTTGGTTACCAGCGGCTTAGGGCAAATCAACAGCACACTTTTGGCCTCGCCTGAGCGAAGCAACATGCGGATAGTCGTGATGGCCTGCATCGTTTTTCCGAGACCCATTTCATCGGCCAGAATCGCAGCGTGCCGCGGATAGAGAAAGGCCATGCCTTCAAACTGATATGGGAAGGGTTCAAACGGAAACTCTAAACTACCGGTCGTGGCCAATGTTTCTAGCGACGGCTGCAATAGATAATAAAGCCGGTCTTCGAGCTTAATCACGTCGCTCGGAGGTTTGATCCGAGTTGTTGTCTTTCGCTTCTTCTTTTTCTTCTTTCTCGCCACTCGCTGATTCGGGCTTTCCTGGGCTGCCTTTTTTTTGTCCGCAGCTTCTAACTTTGTCAGCCACTCGGGTGCTTCTGGGAAAATGAAGCTGCTGACCGCAACCTTGCGTGACTTAATCGGCAGTGTCACAACAGCAGTCGGTGAATTGAGGTCTTTTATCGAGTGCGTTTCTACCGTCAACTTCGGCGGACGAGTCAACGCGGTCTGCCAACCAGTTGAAAGAGGCGAGATAGAAAAATCAAGCTCACGACCACTAGAGGAATGGACGTCAAAGGTAAGAGAGCTAGTTGTAGGTTGATCAATCAATGAATTATTCCGAACGGATTCTATCTTGGCTGTACTCTACTGGGTGCCACTGGCTTCGCCAGTGTGAAGTGCAATGATTGTGTTTGTGTATCAATATTCTGGAACGATATGGAATCGGAGTAACTCAGGAAGTCGCTAGTATTCTCGAAATAACTGTTCTCTAACTCAATAACGAAATAACTTTTAGCCTATCTACAGTTCAACACTGGCGAAGCCAGTGGCACACGATGAGGAGGAAGTGCAAACGCATTTTGTTTTCTAACGTCCGCCTTGTTGGGCTTCTTGAATGGCTTCTTGGATACGTCCAAAGGGTTCGTTGAGGTCAATCTCTGAGATATGTTCTCGCCATATTTGCTCAATGCTCTTCTGGTCTTCAGGATGCAATGCACACACGGCTACCTTGTGATCGGATAACTGAAACTTCGTTTGCTTGATTTGCTGCGAAGTTTGGGTTCCGGTATGGGCTTCATCAAATCTCAGGAACTTGGTCTCTGTACTGGCTGACTCTGGTTGCTCACTCCCCTGCTCTTCCGTCGATTCAGGTTCGACCAGCAGAACTGGAGTATCGACCATCGACCGCACGGAGAGAACTGGCGGACAGTCGGTACAAACGATGGTTGGTACGGACTTCGATTTTTTCAACAACGCGGAAGCGATTTGCTCGCCATACAGATACGGCTCTAATGTCGGGCCATATAAAATTTCTTGTGCTTTATTTGCTTTCACTGGCGAAGTGCAATGGAACTCTAAGGGCCGTCCGCTCGTATTCAATACAAGATATCCACCAAACAAACCATGTTGCTTGTTTTCGATTACTGTCAGAAAGCCGACAGTTGGAATTTGTTTTTTGTCCCGATTGCTCATTCTATCCGCTGATTTCCTTCACACAGTTGGTCGTTCATGTTGTTGTTGCTAGCGGAGCCTGCACCTGATGTGCATAGTTCACTTATACAGAATCGGAGTTCTGATCGTGCCGACTTTAACGATCACAACAAGAGATTAGGTAATAGATAAAGAGAAAAACTATCAACTAAATACTCGACAACGAACTCGTCGCGTGAGTATACTAATACGTTCAACCTTTGGAGAAAAACTGAGCATGTCAAATAACCCACAAGACCTTCCTTCTCTATTTACCCACGTTGACGTTACTTCCAACGCCTCTCCCGTCGAACGGCCTAATAACCAGGACACGAATGGGATATTAATACGACTTCTGGAAGTCCAGGAGCGTCAGACAGAATTAATGGAAGAGATGCTTCAGAATCAACTCCAACAACAAAAACAACGCAGCACAGAAATCAACAACTGGCGACAAGCACATCCCCAGTTGGCCAAAAAATGCCATAAAGCGGCCGAAGCTCTCAGCAAGGTACATACTGAGTTCCTTGATACACTGGCAGAAGAAGTGGGCGAATCGGCCGAAGATATGGTCGACAGCGAGTATATGCTCAATGAATTTGTCGACCGATTCGGACCAAGGATTGCCCATCTTAACGGCGTGCTGCAAATGCTGGCACAACTTGGAGCCCCCAATGTGCCCACCAAACCTGGTGGTAGTGCGAAATAAAGCACTAAGGTGCATCTGCTTTTCTGAATGACTCGACCAGTGTGATCTATTTTGAAGCTGCGCGGTTATAAATTTGAGGGTCGACGTAAATCAATCCGAGATTATACCGGGTTCTATTTATTACCACGAAGGCTCGAAAGAATTCTGATCTCAAATAAAACCTGTAGCCGGATTCGTAAGAATTCGGTTTTTCGGCATGGCTTTCCGGCATTGAGGGTTCTCTGAAGTCTCGCGACTTCAGCTACGTTTGCTGTCGTAAAATCTTCTCGCACTTCTTTCTCGTGTGCCACTGGCATCTTGCCAGTGCGGAATTGCAAATTGACTTCACTCGACTGCTTTATATACTGAAACATGATGGTTCAACTTGCGTGAAATCTACATGATCTCTGGTCCAATTGCAGCACACACTGGCGGAGCCAGTGGCACCCGAGGGATTATCTGACTCTTGAATATTCTTTCTTCTTAGTGCCTTGGTGGTTCATC
>NVWB01000270.1 GCA_002733575.1 Blastopirellula sp.
AGTAACCAAAGGTTACCATGGTAGCCAATGTCACCTTTTGACCGACATTGTGATCCGCAAGATTTTTATTCGTCGCAAGTCGTGTGATAGGCTCACTTACAACAACGCAAAAAAACGGGGTTTCGACTGCATCCGTCTTTTGGACTGATCAAAATTGGTAACCCTTGGTTACCTTTTATTCTACAGAGGGGTTTTTCTGAAAAAGTAACCTTTGGTTACCAAGCGAGATTAACTGCACTACGCGTTGACGGTGGCGGGGCCCCAGAGTCTTTTGACTTGTTTGGAAATCATGCCGCTGGCGTTTTCTAATGAGAATTGGGCATCGACATTACCATCGGTGAATGCGACTTTGTTCATCCCGTAGACATCGGAACTGGCTTCGTCTTGCCCGAGCACATAGCCGCCAGATTTTCGGATGTTGCTGCAACCTGCCGAGCCATCGTGGCCCATGCCGGTCATGATGATACCCAGGCAGCGATTGCCATAGACTCTGGCAGCACTTTCCATCATGACATCGGCCGATGGTCGATGCCCGCTGACTGGTTCGTCGTGGAAGACTTCGAGCTTGCCGCCGGATTTACCATTTCGATGGATACGAACATGGTTGCCACCTTGGGCCACATAGGCGTGCCCTGGCTTTAAAATATCGCCGGTTGCAGCTTCTTTAACTGTGAGCTGTGAAATCATATCTAAACGTGATGCAAAGCTTTTGGTGAAATTGCCCGGCATGTGCTGGACAATAACGATGGGTGGCAGTTCGCCTGATAGGGTTTCAAACATTGCCGCGAGGGCAGGAGGACCACCGGTTGAAATTCCGATTGCGATACATTTGTCTTCAACGCTGATGCCTGCGAATAACGATTCCGTTCTACTTGCTGAGTTTGAGGCCGTAGATTTATTTAGCTGAGTTTTTGGTGCATTGGCCTGTGCTGCTTGCCTGGCTTTGCGAGCCGCAGCCCTTTTGCGACGCATCTCTAGTACTTTATCAAGATCGGCCCCGTGAACTGAGCGTATTTTGCGAGCGAGTTCGTTTTTCAGTGTGGTATGTGCTTCGCGCAATCCTTCCGGCTTCGCAATATAATCCATGGCCCCTTGCTCTAGGGCTTGCAGTGTATTGGTGGCTCCGAGTTGAGTTGTGGCGCTTACCATGATCACCGGAGTAGGCTGTGTTGCCAGGATCTTATCGAGAGTTTCCAGGCCATCCATTCCAGGCATTTGAACATCTAGGGTAACCACATCAGGCTTTGCGGATTTCAGTTTCTGCAAAGCTTCTTTACCGCCAGATGCTGTGCCGGCAACGCTCATGCCAGGGATGTCAGAGATAATCTCTTGCATTAATTCACGGATTAAGAGTGAATCGTCAACGATTAAAACTGTGATATCTGTCGCCATTCCAAGAGCCTTCAATTTAATACGGTCAGATTTACTAATAGATTTCCGAGTAAGCCACCCCTCATGGGGATGTCAACGCACTGTGCTACAGTGTGCGACATTGTAAAAGGTAGGATGCAATTAAGTTCCAACAGCACAAATCTAATGTAAATTGTCGAGAATCTTACTAGATTGCGTTATTGGAGTCGTGTTCTTTAACTCAGCAGGTCACGTGTTCATCTTCAGCGATCTGGTGTAGGCTTTATTTCGAGTGATTTCACGTTTCATTCCCCATTTCAATCAAAACTATGGCAATCGATACACCTGCTACAATCGTTATTCTTGGTGCTGGCCCTGTCGCAATCGAGACCGCACTCTATGCACGCTTTTTAGGGTACGAGGTTCGTTTGATCGAACGTGGCGAAATCGGACAGAGTATGCGGCAATGGGGCCATGTGCGTATGTTTAGCCCTTTCTCAATGAACAGTTCTCCGCTGGGGTTATCGGCTTTGGCGGCTCAAGATTCAGAGCGTTCTCTGCCTGAGAAGGATGCAATTCTGACTGCCAACGAATTTCTGGATCAATATCTGGTTCCGTTGGCGACCTCGGATTTACTTTCTGGCTCCATTCTGACTCAGCATGAAGTCATCGCGGTAGGGCGACAGCAGTTACTGAAAAGAGAAGCGGTCGGCAGTTCGCAGCGGTCAGAAACAGGTTTTGAAGTGTTAGTGCGAAACCATGAGCGGCATGAACAAGTGATACAAGCCGATATTGTGATTGATTGCACAGGCACCTTTGATCATACGAATCATGTCGGTAGCAGTGGGATTCCGGCAATTGGGGAATTCGAGTCGAGAGCACAGATAGAATATCGACTGCCTGATATTTTGGGAAATGATCGAGAACGGTATGCTGCCAAACAAACCTTAGTGATTGGTTCAGGCTATAGTGCAGCAACGAATGTTTGCTTGTTAGGTAAATTGGCAGCCGAATCGTTGGAGACCCATGCTACTTGGATTACGCGTGGTGAGACTTCCCAAGATGATCAAGCAGAGCCGAGTGGCCCGATGTCTCGCATCGCTGATGACTTATTAACTGAACGTGATCATTTGGCCCAGCAAGCGAATTACCTCGCCTCGTCGGATGATGCCCATGTAACGCATTGGTCAAAGACGACGATTGAAAAAATCCATTACGATGCGCAGGGTGACCACTTTCAGGTGACCTTATCTGGTGAGCATGCTGGCACGCATACGTTTGATCGAGTCATCGCCAATGTAGGCTACCGGCCAGATCTTTCGTTATATCGAGAGCTTCAAGTTCATCAGTGTTTTGCCAGTGAAGGCCCAATGAAACTTGCCGCCAAGTTATTGGGTGAAAGTTCAATCAACTGTTTAGACCAAACATCACATGGTGCTGAGAGTTTAATGACTTCGGAACCGAATTTTTACATTTTAGGTTCCAAGAGCTATGGACGAAGTTCTCAGTTTTTGATTTCTGTGGGGTTAGATCAAATTCGGGAGTTGTTTAGCGTAATCGGAGACAGGGCCGAATTAAACTTGTACGCCCCTGTTGTATTGCCCGAATGAGATGGAAAACACCCAACTAGGTAGTCAATGATTCAGCAAGTGAAACCACCTGAAATTGCGATCTCGCACTTAGACCATCTTTGGTTTCAAGTGGCAGGCACATTATGTAACTTGTCTTGCCATCATTGCTTCATCAGTTGCCATCCGAAGAATCACAACTTTGGATTTCTTACGCTGGAACAAGTCGAACAAAGGTTGTTGGAATCAGTTGCCCTAGGTGTTAAGGAATACTATTTTACCGGCGGCGAACCTTTTTTGAATCCTGACATGGTTTCGATTCTAAAGAGAACGCTAGATTTTGGCCCTGCCACGGTGTTGACTAATGGAACGGTTTTCAAAGAACCTTGGCTAGAATCTCTTCGTGAAGCTGAGCAGCAAAGCGTATATAGTCTGGAATTCCGAGTTTCAATCGATGGGTTCACCGCAGAAACAAACGATCCAATCCGAGGAGAAGGCACATTTGACAGGGCCATGCGTGGTGTATCAAAACTAGTCAAACATGGTTTTATGCCAATCATCACGGCGGCGCGAACTTGGCCAGACTCGGAAGAGCAGACGGTGATTTCCAATTTTCTTGCCATGTTGCGAAGCCATGG
The DNA here is from genome assembly GCA_002733575.1 of Blastopirellula sp. GTDB lineage: Bacteria > Planctomycetota > Planctomycetia > Pirellulales > Pirellulaceae. The sequence goes on from NVWB01000270.1 coordinate 3,557, forward strand.
GTACGAGCGGCCTCGTTTAAAAATCTTGCCAACGCTCAAGCTGGGCGAAGAAGAGAATCGCTCTTGTGGTTATCGTGACAGCGAACGTATTACATCGGAGATGATGGAAGAGTTCGATACTTCACAGTTAATTTGTGAACATAGCCGGCTGGTCACAGATCGTGGCATACAAGTCTGCCCAATTTTGTTAGAGGCAGAAGATGCAAAACTTGGCGAGACTCTGCAAGATTCGATACGACCCTATCCTTTAAGTCATGGTGCTTGTTTTACATGTTATCAATATGGTTCGATATGCTCGAATCCATCGAGTGGTTTTTCGGCCATCGAATCGTAGCTGAAGTCGTTAGACTTCAGGGAGCCCTCAATAGCGATAAACCGAATTCTTACGAATCCGGCTACACGAATTGCAAGACAAAATGTGATTGCACTAGAACACTAATTTCAAAACGCTCTAATCTCACGATATCGATTTAACACAGTTATCATGAAAACAACACTCGCTTTATTCGGTGGCATCTACAACAATTATCTGGCGTTAGAAGCGGCGATTGTTGATGAGAAAAAACGAGGTGCCAGTGATATCTATTGCTTGGGAGACTTAGGCGCATTTGGCCCGCATCCTGATCGCGTCTTCCCACTGCTGCAAGAAAACAATATCCAGTGCGTGCAAGGGAATTACGATGATTCAATCGGAAACGAGCTTGAAAACTGTCAGTGTGGTTATACCGATCCGCGCGATAATTACTTCGCGCAGATTAGTTACGACTACACACTGGCAAATACCTCGGTACCTAACCGGCACTACCTGAAAAACTTGCCTAAAGAGATTCGTTTAGAAATTCAGGGGAAACGTGTGTTGTTGTGCCACGGCAGCCCTCGAAAGACGAACGAGTTTTTGTGGGAATCGACCACTTCAACGCACTTCCTGGAACGCCTTGCCAGCGATTTCGAGGCAGACGTGCTAGTCGGAACGCATTCTGGCATCCATTGGCAGCGTTCGCTTTCTGGCGGCCGGGCGTTTATTAATGTTGGTGTGCTGGGGCGACCTGAGAACGATGGACGAACTGACGTTTGGTATACCTTGCTTCATTTTAATGACGCGCAAGAGGTGGAAGTTGAGTTTGTTCCGCTGAGATATGACCACCAACGCATGGCTGCTGAAATGACGGAACAACAGTTACCGCAAGAGTTTATCGATACCATCACTACCGGATGGTGGAGTACTTGCTTAGAGATTTTGCCAGCAAAGGAACGGGCCAGAGGGAAATTCTAAAATAATTCAACCTTTTTTAAAATTGAACGTAGTTAAAGGTATCAATTCCACGACAATAAGTCGTATACTTACCTTAACGCTGTCTACTACGGATTACCGCCCCTTCCAACCCTTAAATCCGCTAAAATATCTCGCATGAATTACTTTTGTAAAAACTGCTTGAGTGTTTCTTTGATGTTGGCTTGTTTGACTGGAACAGTCGTGTTGACTGAGGCAAACAACCTGACTGGGCCAAATAATGTCTTGCTAGCAGCCCCTGCATTGAAATATGTTCCGCCGACGGTGAAGTATGGTGAAGACATTAAATTTGGTGAAGACGTGCCTGAAATAAAGCAACTGGAAGAATCACAGCCTGAGAAAGCGGTATCTGAAAATGTTGTGCCTGCTGATGCTAGAAGCATTCGTCGATTAATTCGTCAGCTAGATGCCGACACCTTTGCTGATCGCCAAGCGGCTTCTGAGAGCTTAAAAGAATTGGGCGAACCGGTGATTGTTCTATTAGAAGAGGCAACCGCTCAAGGGACGGGAGAAGTAATCTCGCGCTGCATCGATATTTTGAAGCACTACACCAAGTCGGGCGATGTTCCACTCAGTCAATCAGCATTGACGAGTTTAACACGAATCTCTGAAGGTGAAAATAAAAGTGCCGCTCAGCTTGCTAAAACAGCGATTGAGCAGATAGGGCCAAAACAAAACTCAAACCAATATTCTCGTTTTCGGGTACCAGGTGCGAATCGTCATTTTATGCCGAACCGGGGTTTCATCAACCAAGTGCGAAGTATGTCGGTTCAGCGAAATAATGGAGACCTTAAAGTCGAGGTGGTCGAGAATGATCGCAAAATTGAGATCGATCAAAAGCTGAACAACAAAATTTCAATCACCATTACTGAAAACGGAAAAGAGCCCCGTAAGATTGAAGCCAAAGATGCTGCTGAGCTGAAAGAAAAAGATGAACAAGCGTTTCAGCTTTTCGACAAGTACACGAAGCAGGGTGCTGCCCCATTTGATTTTCCAGGTGGTGGTCCACGATTTGGACCTCCGGCTGGTTTTGGCCAAAAACCATTTGGTGGAGATATTGAAGGAGCATTTGTAGAAATGGAAAAGCAGATGGAAGAGGCTCGTACCCGTCATCGCCAGATAATTAGAGACATGCAAGAACTCCAGCGACAAGGTGGTTTCTTCCGGCCAGCGCCTTAACTAGCTGTCTTCATTCAATCATCGATCCTAGCAGGGCCAGTAGAGTGCCTGCTATTTTTTTGACCAATCTCGGCGTTGGCGAGAACTTGGGATATTCATTTTCTTTCGATACTTGGTCACAGTACGTCTTGCCACTTTCAGGCCATGCTCTTTGAGCAGCCGAACTAGTTCGTCGTCAGAATGAGGTTTCGCTTTGTCTTCTTCATCGATGATCTCTTGTAGTTTTTGGCGAATTTTATCCCAGGTCACTTCTTCGCCTGCTTCATTGATCGTTCCGCCAGCAAAGAATTGCTTGAGTGGAAAAATCCCACGCGAAGTTTGAATCCATTTGTCATCGACCGCACGGCTGACCGTGGTGACATGCACGCCCACCTTATCGGCGATCTGCTGCATCTTCAAAGGGTCGATGAACTCTGGCCCTTTTTCGATAAAGTTATGCTGATGATCAACGATGGCTTGTGCCACACGAGCAATGGTGGTTTTCCGCTGATTGATCGAATCAATCAGCCACTGGGCCGCGTTGATCTTTCGCTTGATGAATTCTTTTTCTTCTTTGGTCGCATCGGGGCTACCCAAGCGTTGTCGATAATAATTACTAATACGCAGTTGAGGGATCTCGCCATCTTCCGACTTGACCACGTACTCACCTTCCTCGGTGGTTTCTAGAGTCAAGTCAGGCGTTACATTAGGGACATACGAATCAGAGTAAGTGGCACCTGGCTTGGGGTTGAGTTTACGAAGTTCTTCCCAACCTGCTTGAATCAGTTCAATGCTATAGCCGGTTTTCTTTTCGATCAGAGGCAACCGATTGTCTTTTAAATCTTCCAGATGATCGGAGATTAGTTTGAGCATTTCTTCATAAAAAACGTGCATCGGTTCAAGCTGAAGCAGCAGGCATTCACGTAAATCACGGGCACCTACGCCTGCTGGATCAAGCGATTGGACAATCGCCAACGCTTCTTTGGCATGCTCAACGGTATCTTCATCAGCATCTACGGGAAGCAGGTCTTCAATACGGCTTGTCAGATAACCGTTGGAATCGAGTGCTGAAATTATGCGTGTGCCAAGATCAAATAACTCAGGCTCTACATTGAGTTCGCCCAGTTGCACGTCTAAGTGATCTTGCAGAGATTCGGATGGAGCTGCCAAGTTGGAAAGGGCATCATGCTTGCGATTCGAATCTTCTTCCATTTGAGACACACTGCGCTGCGTGCGATCTTCAAATGTATCAGGGTACTGTTGATCCAACTCAAGCAAACGCTCGAAGTCATCGACATTATCAGTGGCTTCATCAACGACAAACTCTTGCTCTGACTCGGTAGGTAGATCGGGGTTCTCGCGGTCTTCGAGACTTTCAGCTTCTTGTTCTTGAACTTCAAGCAAGGGATTTTCGTTCATCTCCTGCTCAATTTTTTCTTGCAACGCCAGCACCGGTAGCTGGAGGATTTCCATTGACTGGATCATCCTGGGCGCCAGCATTTGCTTTTGTTGAAGTTTCTGCTCTAGTCCAAATGACATTCGCATGACAGCTTATCCAATCACATTAGTAGGTCGTCAATTGAGTCGTTGATCTATAAGGCGTATTGTTATTAATGCCTTGTTACAATGACTGTCGGCCAGATAAAGCATCGGCCAAAATCTCTTTGTTGGTGAACTCTAAAACACTGCCTGTGGTAATCCCTCTGGCTAAGCGAGTCAGTTTAACGGGGAAATCTGCTAGCAGATTTGATATATGCAGCGAAGTCCCATCTCCTTCGGTGGTTGGGTTGGTTGCCATGATGATCTCTCGGAACTCCCCATTGCGAACCCTGTCTACCAAAGGCTCAATGGTGAGTTGATCTGGGCCCACGCCTTCCAGCGGAGCAATTCTCCCGAGCAACACATGGTACAGCCCTCGAAACATGCCCGACTCTTCCAGTGCAATTAAATCACGTGGTTGTTCCACGATACACATCAGTGTTTGATCGCGTTGTGTATCTTGGCAGATTGGGCAGGTATCTTCTTCTGATAAATTATAGCACCGCTCGCAATAACGAACATTCTGTTTTACATCACGAATTGAATCTGCCAGTTGCAGGGCTTCGTTCTCAGGAACTCGCAAAATATGATAGGCCAATCGTTCCGCACTTTTACGACCTATGCCTGGCAGTTTGGCAAACTGATCGATTAACCGGGAAACTGATTGTGTAATTTGAGTCATTGCGAGATCCGTTCGCTATCTATCTGCGATTTAAAATCGCTGGAATACAAAGTGGTGTTATCAAAAAATGAAAATTATTCTTGTGGCCCGGTCATTTGCGAAATGGCATCGTCTAGGCCTGGCACATTCAACCCAGCGGTGACCGATTGCATCATCTCGGCACTTAGTTCTTTGGCTTTGGCACAAGCTTGATTCACAGCGGCCGGAATGAGATCTTCAATCATCTCTTGTTCGTTACGCTCGATCAAAGTAGGGTCAATTTTTAGTGAAAGCATTTCGCCTGCACCGTTGACTTCAACTTCAACCATTCCGCCACCGGCAGTACCTGTTACTTTTTTATTTCGCAACTCTTGCTGCACGGCTTGCATCTTGCCGCTCATCTCTTGAGCCTGACGCATCATGCCAGCAATATCGCCGAGAGCACTAAGACTTTTGAACACGGTTTCTCACTCCTTATTTGATTTGTAGCAGGTAAAGAAGCAAGTGAAAGCTAAGGCCTGAACAGAGTCAGTCAGACTTCGGTGGATTCGGATTAGGAGCACGCACACTGGCGACTTCCGCACCAAAAAGTTCCATCGCTTCTTGTACAAGTGGGCTTGCTTCAACCAGACGAATCAATTGCCCTTGGGTTGGTTGTAAACTGGTTGCATCTTTCGTCTCAGTCTGGGCAGGTTTTTCGGTCACAGCAAAGTCGACATCGATCCGACCACCACAGGCTTCAGCTAATAGGTCTTCAAAGCGTTTCCTATTATCTTCCAGACGCTTGACAGTATAGCTCGTAGAATATGAAACGACTAGACGATTTGGCGCAGTAATTGCTACATCGTGATAACTGGCGGCAGATGTGCCTAGTGTATCTGCCATATCCGCTAAAATACTGTCCCAAATTGCGCGGCAATTGGCCGAGGTTAGCTCTAAAGCTTTACCTTTATTCGGGATAGGTGGCGTTTCTTCAGAATGTTCCTCAACCGCTGGTGTTGGTGGGGTTTCTCTTAAAGAGGGGACATTCGGGGGCGATGAGACCGAAGCCTGGGCCGGCACAGGGGAAATTGGGGCAGATTGAGAAACTATTGTTTGCGAAACATTCGCAGAGACACTTGGTTGCCCCGACTCAAGGCCGGGTTGCGGCGGGCGGGCAGGAATTGGGGCTCCCATAGGTCGCGCCGGAAGCGGTTCGCCTGAGCGAATTGCTTCGACCATATCGCCAATCAATTGCAGATCATCCAAGCGACACAATCGCACAACTGCCATTTCTGATAAGATCGTGGCATGCGTGGTTCGCTGCATCCGAATCAACGTGTCGTCTAAAATTTGAATCGCGGCCATGATGGTCGGCAAGCCATATTGTTTAGCCGAGGCTTGTAGTTGTTCAAAGTCGGCGACCGGAACCACTAGCAATACATCGGCCGAACAACCAACATTCGTGGTCATCATGTCGCGGAAGTAGCCGAGCAGTTGTTCAATCAATTGGCCTGCATCCACGCCAGATGAAATGGCTTGCCCCAAACAACTAAGTGCAGTGGCAGCGTCTCGTTGAAGTAAGGCCTCGGTTAAGTGTTGGAGTTGTTCCAGCCCTGCGGTGCCCAGCATGCGATGGACATCGGCCACCGTGATATCTTTTTCGCCAAACGCCAGCAGTTGTTCCAATAGCGACTGGCTATCTCGCATTGAACCATTAGCACGCCGCGCCAATAGTTGCAGTGCATCAGGCGAAGCGGAAACGCCTTCGGCTTTCACAATATGGGCCAGGCGTTCAGAAATTGCATCTGGCTGAATTCCACCGAAATCAAACCGCTGGCAGCGTGAAAGCACCGTGATCGGAATTTTTTCAGGGTCGGTCGTGCAGAAAATAAATTTGACATGTTCAGGCGGTTCTTCCAAGGTTTTCAACAGCGCGTTGAATGCCTCGCGGGTGAACATGTGAACTTCATCGATGATGTAAACTTTGAAGCGAGATCGGCTGGGACGGATGTTAATGTTGGATCGCAGTTGCCGGATTTCTTCGATACCACGATTACTCGCGCCATCGATTTCTAGCACGTCAACATCTTCGCCTGATGTCACGCTCAAGCAGATATCACACTCGTTACAAGGCGTCGGCGTGGGGCCATGAATGCAGTTGAGCGCTTTGGCAAAAATACGGGCAGACGAGGTCTTACCAACACCCCGGGCTCCGGTAAACAGATAGGCATGTCCTACACGGTCACGCTTGATGGCGTTTTGAAGTGCCTGGGAAACTTGCTCTTGGCCAACCAGTTGATCGAACGTCTGCGGACGGTAACGTCGCGCAACAACAACGTACTCGCCAGCCTTCTTTTGACTGGAGTCGTTAGAACTTGTGTCGTGTTGGGGCGATCCGTCGGACATCGATTTAGCAAAACTTCCAAACAGTAAAGCGAAAAAAGAACAACCTAAACCGTAAGTTTCGCAAACGAGAGACCGGCATACAACCGGCCTGAAATATGAAGTTGGGCCTGCGCTTGTTGAACGCCGTTGTGTATGTTGAACGGCTGTCGAGGAGAGACCCCCGCACCTAGGTACCCCGCTTAGAGCTGCTCCAATTAAGGCCTGACCCATTTCACGGTTCCCTACTGCGAGGGTCACTCTTCGACAGACATCTGCCGAGCATCCATTTTTAGCCGAAAACTGGCCCTTCGTCAAAGGGGCTGTGCTGTTGGATTAAGAAAATAATGCTAACTAAGTCTTGAATTGGCCGTAGTTTACATAAAAACCACAGATTCGAACCATCTGTTATCAACTCGATTCTTTAGGTTACAATGGGCAAACCCACGGTGGCTGTGCAGAAGATTTTGGTAGTTCCGTATCGTATTTCCAATTCAAGGCATCGAACTCGTTAGTTATGAAAAAAGAAGAGACAACTTTAGAGGATCAATCAATGGAAATGAAATCTCGCCTGAAGACCCGATTATTGGGTGCTCGAAGCTTTACAGAGCGTTTGCTGCAAGACTTCACCGAACCGGCCCACTGGGTCAAACAAACATGCAGCCAATCAAATCACGCGATGTGGATCACCGGGCATTTGGCCGTGACTGACAACTTTTTCTTAACGCTAATCGCACCTGACAAGGCAGTGAAAAACCAGGAGTACCAAGACCAATTCGGCATGGGCTCCCAGCCTTCGCCTGAAGTTAATGACTACCCAGTTTGTGACGAAGTGCTCGCGTTTCTCAAAGACCGCCGCAATCAACTTTTGAGTGTGCTGGAAGAATTAACCGAAGCAGATTTCGGCAAACCAACGCCTGATGGCTCGCCCGATTTCCTCTCCGACTTCGGCGCCGTATTCGAAACCGCCGTCTGGCACGAAGGTCTCCACAGCGGGCAACTCTCCATCGCCCGACGTGCGTTAGGGTTTTCTCCACTTTCGGATTCTCGGAAATAAGATTGAATTCAAGACTGATTATTGTAGATCGGGTAGCCCTGTTTGCTCGCAAACAGGGCTCTCTTGAGAACGCAAACCGGATGCAAAAAATCGATACCCTAGTCGAGACCTCTTGCGGCTGCGCCGCCCCGATAGCCAAGCTATCGCGGGTACCTGGTTAAGCATGGATTGCCCTCACTCTTTCCCAAAAATCGCCAACCCAACTCCGTGCCCTAGCATTGCCCCGACTCCGCCGCCGATGGCTCCACCAATCGCCCCGCCAGGCACAACGCCAGTGGTATTGCTGAGAACCATCATGATGACAAAACCAAGAACTGCCCCAATGGCGCCGCATACTTTAAGCATCTCTAAGTCTCCTTTTACTGCTGATTAGTTTGAATGGTTCTGTTTATACACCTTGTAACTGGTGTATTCAACTTTATTTTGGAATATCTTCAGGTGTTATGGTCTAATCATCGCGATATCATTCACAAACGATTCGTATACGTGTAGAGCGCTTCGACTTTGCTAAATGAAAAAAAACTACTCGCCCACTTCTTCTGAGGTGTCATGAGAGGCAAAATAGAACCACATTTCTCTTGCTTAATCCGCTATTTAGCCTTAGCATGGTTTCTAACCAGAAAGAGAAACCTGTGCAATGAAGTGGCTACCCAAATTTAGATTCAGTTTACGCACGCTGATGATCATCACCGCAGTGCTGGCGGTGGGATTGTCGTTTGTGGGCAGAAGGGTCTATCAGGCCGAACGGCAGAAGCAAGCAGTTCAATGGGTCTTGGCCAGCGGAGATGGATTTGGCTGGGTCAGATATAAACATGAGGATTTGGATCAAGAGTCACCAACTCCTGAATGGATATCAGCGATATTCGGGGAGCATTACTTTGATATCGTCATCTATGCAAATGTGGATGGAGATGATGTTACCGATATTTCGCCACTTTCAGATCTTAAAGATATTGAAGAGCTTGAATTCTACTCCGAATCAGTGGAAGACATTTCGCCTCTAGCAAATCTTACAAATCTGAGAGAACTGGAACTTAGTGGAGCAAAGATAAAAAACCTTTCCCCAATCTCGAATCTAAAGAAGCTAGAAATCCTTGTGATTACTTGCGAATCTGTGACTGACATTTCTCCCCTGGCCGAGCTTACAAATCTCGAACTTCTAGGCATCTATCATACGAAAGTCAAAGACATATCATCGCTGAGAAGTTTAAATAAACTTGAAATACTTGGACTGTCCTACAATGAGATATCGGATCTATCTTCATTGAAATACCTGACGAATCTAATCTCACTATATCTTGAGGAATCAATCGTTGATAACGTCTCGTCACTTGCGCACCTTAACAAACTTGAAAATCTGGAGCTTGAGTGCAGCCAGGTGACAGAACTACCATCACTTTCTCAGCTTAGCAAGCTTCAAAAACTTACCATCGAACAGACTCCTTTAAGAAACTTATTTCCACTTGCCGATTTGAAGAATCTTGAGTCCCTTAGGCTCTCAGGAACAAAGGCTGATGATTATTCATTCCTTACGAGCCTTGAGAAGCTAATATATCTATCTCTATCGAGTGAATCGATCACAGAAGTACCACCAGTGTCCCGGCTTCAGAATCTTCGGACAGTCTATATTCATTACACTCCCTTGCAAGATATTTCTTCACTTGCGGATTTAACAAGTCTTGAATCTCTTCAGGTCTCAAGTTCAAAAGTCACCGACATTTCACCACTGGCAGGACTAACAAACCTGACTGACCTCAGTCTATTCAATACAAAAATTATAACAGTTTCCGCACTTGCTAATCTCAACAAACTGGAGACCTTGAAACTAAGTAGTACCGAAGTAAGCGAAGCAGAAATCGCAAATCTTCAAAAGGCATTACCCAATTGTACAATTGTTGATAACTAAGAAAGCAATCTCAAAGTGAAAATACGATTTAGTTTACGAACGCTGATGATACTCACCGCAGTGCTGGCGGTGGGATTGTCGTATATCGGTAACCGGGTCTATCAGGCCGAACGGCAGAAGCATGCAGTTGCTTGGATTTTGGAACATACCGGCGGAACTGTTACCTATCATTATGAACCTGAACTGATTCGGGATCGACACGCTCGATTGCTTCGAGATCTTGATTTTAGTTTAGGCATACTGGAAGAACCTGAGAAATCTACACCACAGTGGCTTCGAGATCAATTTGGCGAGAACTACTTCGAGTACGTGAGGGATGTGTCGATACCCTACCGGTTTTTACAGGATACAGGTGAACAACTCAACGATGATCTTACCGATATTGGGCTTCTCTCTGATTTTACGAAACTAAAAACTCTTCAAATCTACGCTCCGCAGTTGACTGATCTTTCTCCGCTGGCTGACCTAAAGGAATTAGAGGAGCTTGAACTCTATGTTCCAAAAGTCACAGACATTGGGCCCTTGGCGAAACTTGAGAATCTTGTTGAGCTTGACCTCCGAGGAGAAAAGATCACCGATATCTCTCCTCTAAGTAGTCTAACAAAATTGAAAAAACTGGACATTGCGGGCACAAGTCTCTCAGACCTTTCCCCTTTATCTGATCTAAAGAATCTTGAGTACCTTGATATCTCGCACGGGGTTTTATCGCAAAGTCAAATCACAGATATCACCCCGCTTGCAGAACTTACTAATCTGATTGTATTAGAGATGTCCAACACTGATATATCAGATATTTCTCCAGTGGCTAATCTGAGTAAATTGGTAGAACTAGAAATGTCGAACACCATCATTTCTGATCTTTCACCTCTGTCTGGCTTAACAAATATCGAGCGACTGTTCATCTCAGGGAGAACAGACACTGATCTTTATCCGCTCACAAAGCTAACGAAACTTAAAGAACTTTATATTTTCGATAGAGTGATCGCATTTTCACCCCTTACCGGATTTGATAATCCCGGAAATCTAACCAGTTTTATTGTTCCTTCACGTGCAGCGAGAAAACGCTTTGCTAAGAAGAAACCGATTGAGCTTAATGTTTCAAAAAATTTAATCTCCAACCTTTCGCCCTTGGCGAGGCTCACCAATCTTGAAAAACTTGATATTTCGTTAACAGGTATCACAGATATTTCACCACTGATGGAATTAAAGAAGCTCAAATCTCTCTATGTTAGTATTGGAAAAAAACCGCCCCGTCCACTATTGTATGGGCTGGATCTCAATTGGTCGGATGATGAAACCAACGGGGTAACCGAAGCAGATATCGCCAACCTAAAAAAGGCGTTGCCAGACTGTGACGCAGATATCTATATAGACGATTAAAGTCGAAATTC
>NVWB01000271.1 GCA_002733575.1 Blastopirellula sp.
GACGCATCGTCCGCGAGCCTGGGGACATCAAGATTCAAAGTTTCAGGATAGCGAAGATCAGCAGCCTTAAGAGCAACAACTTGTTTTTCTTGATTCGCTGCGACAACTTTATTCTTAGGCAGCACAGCCACTTCTTGTTCTGCAGAAATAACAAGAGATTCACTAGAATGAGAAAACAACACCGAGAGGAACATACTGCCCAGCAAAACTAGGCCACTCCATAATATCACTCGCTGAAACACTAGCTTCTCCTCATGGCAATTTTAAATTGGTTGTTTTTTTGCTTATGTAGCTAGAATACTCTTATTGCTGGTGGATAGCAACAATTGTTGGGTGGTGAATTGAGGTGGATTTGCCCCAAGCTTTCTCTATAGGGCCTGGTCCAATAACTGGGGTCCACCATAGCCTAACCATCTACGCCAAGCAGTCTCTGTAAATCTGACTCATCTTTGCAGTTCTATTCTCGAATGAAAATTTGGATCGGGTGATGTTAATCGCATTTTCACCGAAGCATTTTCTAATATCCATCAAGGAAAGTAATTCTGATAAGTAATTCGTTAATGTGCTAGTAACGTAACTGCTAAACTCCCGTGGCAGTGAATCGACATAGCATCCCTTAAACATTTTAAGACAATCGTATTGTGAAATATCTATCATATAACCGCTTTCACCTTGCACGATCATTTCAGGAATCGCCATGTAGTTAGTCGATATTACCGGTATGCCATATGCCATTGCTTCAAGTACTGCAAAACCGAAAGCATCACCATAAGTTGGAAGTAAATAGATGTCGGTATTTGGTAATAAACGATTAAGAAAAACGTCCCTGGGAACTCGCCCCATTGTGATGTTTTTATTCTTCTTGATCTTTGAAAGGTACTTTTGTTTTAATTCTTCATCACCAGTATGGAAATCAATATGTTCGTCGCAACATAAGGTCAGATGTAGCGAAGGATATTCCTCTTGCATTAGCTCAAAAGAGTCTACAACATTTACTCCACCCTTGATAAAGAAATTGCCATTGAATAATAGATTCAATGGTTCTTTTTTATATTGAATATATTTTGTCTCTACTCTTCGTATCGCAGGATAAACGACTTCAGATTTCTTCCAGATGACCGGGTTTGTCACATTGCCATAACTTTTTAGTGTTTGTTTTCCTGCTTCACTCCAAAATAAAAGCTTCTTAAAACGGTCTTGAGAAAAAACATGTTCCATATATTTAGCACGGAAATATTTCGGGATCGGTAAGCCAATGAATGAGAATGCCAGTGCTTCCTGATACATGGCCAGCGAATAAAACCACGGTTTTTTGGTGTTTGCTGGTGTTAAAATTGCTTCGAGTGCATCACAGCCTTCTTCTTGAAAGGTACTCATAAAACCCTTCAGTGGACTACGCATGAAAAAGTTGTTTTTTCTTTGATACTTAAGGAATTGATACTCGATTCCATCGGGAGGAAATCCAGATTGCTCCGCAGCCATTCCATGTGCTTCAGTGAGTCCAATAACGATCTTTTTGTTTTCTTGAGACAAGGTAAATGCCTTTAATATCTATAATAAACTTCCCCAAGAATAATGGACTTGGGGGTTAGGTTATACATTGCGCTAATCCATAAATAAATAGGAACAGAAGTTGCTTTGCGTATGCTCTTCGCTTAACTTGCTAATCTCTATTGACATCATATTTTCATTGAGGCAGGTCTTGTATATGCTTAGTGTTTCGATGATTTGCAAGAGCTTTGCTTTTCTTGTGCTAGTGTCTAAGAAAGGGGCGTGGGTCGACAGGTAAACAATGGGTTTATATTCCGCTAAGTATTCTTTAAGTGTAGGAATAAGTTCAAATTCTCCACCTTCAATATCTATTTTCAAAAAATCAATTTTTCCAATGTTAGACATCTTAATGTATTGATCCCAGCTCAAGGTTACTACATCTATCTGTTTACTTTTTTTGTTTTTGTTCAGAAGGCTAGAGGTACTATCACCAAGGGTGCCATCAAAGCTTGACATCTGCATGATTGCCAATTGATTGCTAAGTGCGATATTAAAGGACTTGACATTATCTAATTCGTTTAAATCGATATTCCAACGCAAGTATTTGTAAGCAAAAGGATCAGGTTCAAAACAGACGACCTGCTTACATATCTTTGCTGCGTAAATTACTGTGGGGCCTATCCAGGCACCTATGTCACAGTAGAGACTGTCTTCGTTAAGATATCTTTTCAGTATTTTATATGTATCAGTCTCCCACTGAGATTTAGAGGCGTCTCTCCAAAAACCTATATGGAAAGGGTCTAGTTTAAAGTGTTCGCCATGTATACAGGCGGGGTAATAGCCTCGAACACGATAGTAGGCTTTACCTACTTCTTTAAAAAGGTTCATCATCTTTTATCCTGAAATTTAAATTTACATCCCATGTGCAGGGGGAACTTCCCCAAGAATAGTGGACATAAAGTTTCGCTAATGTGGCTTGTTTAAACTCAGCAGAGCTACGGTATCCCACGAACAATAAATACTCGGTCCAATCAACTGCCCTGCCCTAGCCCAAGACTTGTTGAATTAGTTGACTAAACTTGATCTGCATCCAAGATACGATCATGATTTTTTAACTGACGGATAGCAAAAGTGAACTGCCCCATCTCGCCAGATAATAAGAGCATAAGCAATAAAAATTGTTCCCAGCATTTCCATTGTTTCTTCTGCTACCACTTCAATATCCCATAGCCATTGAAGCTCTTCGTGATTGAGGAAGTTAATCGAGCTTTCTAACACAATACCTCCTAACACAATTAAAGAAAAACCTATTGCGAGATAAAGCATAGCCCCAGGAACAAGTGTTAATATCCTCTTTAGTAGAAACATGAATCCAATAAAAATAGCGATAACCAACGGACCGCCTACATACACCCAACCAGTATGTTTTGCGAAGTCTTTTGATGAAAGATCGATTATCGAGGGAACATATCGTCCGACATGTTCATGAATCTGAACGATTTCATCTGCTGACATTAAGAAAAGTAATAAGGTAAAAAATAACAGAGCTACGCGACCTTGAATCTTGTTTTTATTGGCAAACACCCAGCACTCATAAGATATCAGTCCAGCAACTACAAATAACATCGAAGAGTACCAGGCTGGTAAATTGTTGTCGTAACCTAGGTAGATTATTTGAGTAATTGGCCAAAAAGGTTTTTCAAAAATAAGATTAACAATGTTGGCTACTGCCAAGAACATTATAACAGAAGATAAAAAAACTAATTCCCGTTTATTTAGTGGCGAATTATTCATTGAAATGTTTGGTTCCTTTACACTCTTATTTGCGTGTCCACTATTCTTGGGGAAGTTCATATTCATCACATAAAACATCAAACCCACCTGAAAACCCAAGGCCAGCATGAAATAGCAAGACAATAGCAACAGCCCGTAGTCCATCTACTTCTGGTCGATATTTGAAGGTGATCATAGTAAGAGAGTTTAATAAGCAATGAATGATAATTAAAATCCAGAGAATTTTCCAAAGAGTTGTAGACTTCGATTAGTTGCTTGGTAGAACTAGTACTGGGCAAACTCCCTACGGTATCCCACAAACAATACTCGGCCCTATCAACCTCGTCACCGGCACAGGCAATCGTTTCCAGAGGTCAATCACTCTATTGTACTTACCACCTTCTGGTCGCATGTCGCTGATTGTGCCTTTTCGGACGTAGTATTGCCAGATTGCGGGGCAGGGTTTGGCTCCCCATTGTTTTTTGAAGCGGTAGGTTCCGCCGTCGGTGGTGCTGCGACCGAAGTCGAAGGTGTGTTGGTTTCGTTCGATGGCTCTTTGGAGCAAGTGCCAGTACATCAGCATGTTGGCGTTGGTGGGATTGAATTCGCGTAAAGTACTGGCACAGGGCACTTCGGTGATGCCGCTGCCGTGGGTTAGTAGAGCTGCGGCGATGGGTTTGCCTGCCGCGCGAAGCACACAGAATTCGGCTTCTTCTGGGAATTGATTGATGATCGCTTGAAACAATTTTTTTCCATAGACCGGGGTGCCGAGGTCTCGCATGTTGCGGGAAAAGACTTGGTAGAAATCGGAGAGCAAGTTCTGCTTGCCCCAAACCACCTCAGGCTCGTGACTTTGACCTTTGCGGATTTGATTCCGCACCTTGGGCTTGAAACTGTCCCAGAGTTCATCTGCACTATCTGGCAGGGCAAGCCGCATGTGGACTTTACTGCTCATCGTGGCAGTTAGTTTTTCATGCGTGTATTCCTGTTCGTTTCTTAGTTCCAAGTATCGAACGTCTAACTTGTCTGCCAGTTCAGACGCCGCTTCGATTAGCTTTCTGGCAACCAGGCTGTCACAAGTTGACAATCCGCTTGAGTTGAGAAACGGTAGGCTAACCAAAAACCGGCCAAACAACGGGCTGCTCATATACGACAGCATCAGTGGAGTCGCAGGCTGACCTGGTTGCTCGGCCAACAGACAATACGGTCGGTGTTTCATTCCTGTTTCCAAGACCGACAACCAACGTGGGTCATGGGTGAGCGAAACTTTGGAAGCTTCATTGAACGAAGCAGATATCTTTTCCCAACTGCTTTTTATCGAGGCACTATCATGGATTGAGACTGTAATGTTACGGTCTTTCTCTGCATCATCGGAGGATGAAGTTATGATAGGATTCGAGATGTTCGAGGTAGAGGATGTCATGAGTTAATTCTACAGTGAAGTCTGTATACTTTGTTGAAGTTGCTTCTTAATTATCGAAGAAAATCTACTGGCACCATCTGGGGTTAAATGAGATTCGGTTCCAAATAGATCGTCATCCCATACTCCATTTCCGATGTTTAGAAACTTCCAATCTCTACAATCTGCAATCTTCTCCGTGCTTTTCGTTGCTTGTTCCCAGTACTGCAATGTGGCAACTGATTTTGGCCTTGGTGTAAAGCATAGGAAGACTTGACAATCCTTTTCTTTTGCCTTCTCGGAAATGCGATCCATGAGCGTAATGGCCCATGTACTTGAGTGAAAGGTTGTTTCTTTTCTTTGAGATTCTTTAAATACTGACTGTTCTGGCAACCAACCTTTTGTTGATTCTAGATTAGCTAGAAAGTTCTTATAACTGCCTCCGTACTTGGGTGGGAAGCGGTTGACGGTTCTTCTACGCAAGAATAATTGCCAATATTGATCTAAGGGGATAGGGCCTGCTAGTGAATCTTTCTCGTAGGCAATGCAGTATCGAACATAGATGCCAAATTTATGAGTATCTTCGCTAGTCACTTCCAGAGATCTTGGTAAAAAAGTAATCACTATCGCTTTTGGTGGATGTTTCGAGTCAAGTATCTCCAATGCCATATCAGTGTAACCAGCGATAGTAAAAGAAGCAAAGGTTCCCGCATTGAGGACACTCATTGAATCAAAGCTGTTTGGCACAAGTCCTGCACCGCAAGAACTGTCTCCTATGAAAACAACATCGTATCTCTCAGAAGTCTCATCAAAAAGCATCTTGCGTTTTGCAACTAACATGCCATCATCCGCCATTGGTTCAGATATGGGTAACGCTGTAAGAGGTTCTGCAATAAAATTAAACAAACACTCAGACGCAAGAATAAGGAGTACTGCAAATAATGATACTCGAAACTTCATGGCTAGCGAGCATGCTTGATTAAAATTGAAAATAGATAAACTCATTAGTTCCCCATTGACCAAAACCAAATAGCATCCAATACATACCGACAAAAATAATTGAAAGCATCATCCAAGGTAAGCGAAAAATAACAAATAGATCACTTGTGCGATATTGTGCAATCTGAAGTGCAATTAATGGCAAAACAAATACAGCTCGCCAGAGTCCCCCCGGCGCAGTCAAATCCCAGAATTGACTGCTCTGCCAGAGTGTAGTTAATGCTGAGAGGTCTTGCACACGAAACAATAACCATCCCACACATGTTATGTGAAAAAACAACACGATTGAGAGCCATTTGGGAAATTTAAGTGTGCCCATAAAATCAAATCTTCGAAATAGCACGAGAAGCACACCATGAAATAAGCCCCAGAGAACAAAATTCCAACTTGCGCCATGCCAAAGACCACCAAGTAACATCGTAATCATCAAATTACGATACATCTTTTTAATTCCCAGTCGATTCCCGCCTAGAGGAATATAAAGATAGTCCCGTAGCCAAGTAGAAAGGGAAATATGCCAACGTTGCCAAAAATCACTTGGATTTGTTGCGAAGTAAGGTAAGTTGAAATTTAAACAAAGGTCGATGCCCATCAATGATGAACAACCACGGGCAATATCCGTGTATCCCGAGAAATCGCAATAGATTTGCCAAGCAAATAAATAGGTTGCAATCGTAATTTGTAATGCACTGGCACCTTCTAAATCATCGAATATTGGATTTACAACGAGTGCTAAATTATCGGCAATAACTACTTTCTTAAAGAGCCCCCAATAGATAAGCCATCCACCACGGGAAATTTGATCGGCAGTAATGATTCTTTTCGATGCTATTGCAGGTAAGAGGTGAGAGGCTCGCTCAATCGGTCCTGCAACGAGCTGAGGAAAGAATGTTACATAGAGAGCGAAGTCTAGTAGGTTTCGTGTTGCTGGGATTTTACCTCGATAAACATCAATAGAGTAACTTAGAGTTTGAAAGGTGTAAAATGAGATCCCAACAGGCAAGACTACATTGAGATATGGAATATCGCTATTGAATCCAAGATCTAAGAGGAGAGAATCAAGCGACGATGCAAAGAAATTATAGTACTTAAAGACACCTAAGATACCAAGATTTACAATGAGACTTGAAATGATAAGTCTGAACTTGGCTCGCGAAGATGAAACACTTTCAATACAAATTCCGATCAAAAAATCTACGATAGTAGAAATTAAGATTAATCCTAGAAACCGCCAATCCCACCATCCATAGAAGATGTAGCTTCCTGCCAGTAGAACAATATTTTGAACTCGGTGCGTAGATATATAATATGCAGCTAGAATGCATACTAGAAAAATACCAAATTCAGGACTATTGAATAACATTGATGCGTTTTTTCAGCAATTCTTGTAAGTAATTATCTCATATTGGAACTTCAAGTAGCAAATTCTATTGTTGCGTCTAGTTGCTGGTTCCTTTCTTATTTCCAAGGAAGGGCCTCGGCATTTTATTAAACTATTGTACTTGAATCAGTTGCTTATTTACTGCCGCTGATAAATGCCAAGAATATTATTCTCGGGATACCTCAATCGGATCAGACGAAATAGTTTCCAAAGAGTTAGTTCACATCGATAAGCAAACGGATATTGTTGTAAAACAACACAGTCATCTAGATGGGCGAATCCAACTTCTTTAAAACCGCCTTCTTCAAATAATTCGCGTAAACGATTTCTCGTGTTCATTTTATAACACGTTGGAAATACGTCTTCATCCTTTCTACCAGAAGATATCAGTCGCGCAAAAGATGCGTGAAATTTGTCTGGGATCAGAGATGCCATTATGGACAAAATAGACCATTTGTTTGGAGTATAAATAACGACATGCCCAGTTGGTCTGATTAATTGAGCAAGTTTGTCGATAACGATCTCTGGATGCTCAATGTGCTCTGCGACCATGCGAAGCGTTGCAAGGTCGAAAGTTTCGTCAGTTTGATAATCCTCAATCATAGTCTGTGATCGTTCATTGACTAGATCGTTCTGATTGATGTTGTCACTAGGGTCAACGCCTACGAGAAAGTCTGATCTCTCTGCTAGTTCGCAAGAAAGTTTCTCATTGAATGGGAAAATTGACTTTCCACCACCAACATCAATCCACTTACTCTCATCAGTGACTAGATTGTCGACTACCGCTTGATACCATGCTTCAGGTGTAAAATAACCGAACTTATGCCTCATTCTGACGCACCATCCATTCTGAACAGGGTCGCCATCGTGCCGTCGAAAAAGAGAGGCAAGTGTTTCCTCGGATGGGAACGAAAAAGTGTGCATTAAATACTCCCTGAACCCACTATGCCGAATGTTGTGTTGACGTAGGAATTCATTGTATTCTCTAAGAGTGTTATCTTTATCGTAGTTTTTATATTCACTTAACTGATTGCACTCACAGGTTGATGCTCTTCCACACTCACCGGAATCATCTCCGCATCGATAAAGCGTTTGTGCCAGAGTTCCAAACACACTAGCGACCAAATTCGGTCGCCGTGATTCCAGCGACCGGAGATGTGATCCTCTAGCATGGTTTCGAGCGATTGACGTTGGAAGTAGCCTCGGTCGATGGCTTGTGGATCGAGAATGATATCTCGGGCGAACTCTCGCAAGGGGCCGCGGAACCAATCGTCTAGTGGAACCCTGAATCCCATTTTAGGTCGGTTTTGCAGCTTGGGCGGGAAGTATTTTGCGAATGTTTCGCTTAACATCGGTTTGACACTGGTTCCTTTGCACTGTTGGTGGAAAGGAATCGATAATGCGTATTCTACGACATGATGATCGAGGAAAGGGCTGCGGCATTCCAGCCCATTGGCCATGCTGGTGATGTCGACTTTTGTCAGCAAGTCGCACGGCAAATAGGTTTGCAAGTCGGCGTGCATGGCACGTGTGCCTGTGGGGCGACTTTTGCTGTTTCTAATCGGCCCGGCCACAAATTCTTCCGGGGTGAACTCTGTTGTCAAGCTGAAATAATCTTTGTGATACAGGGCCTGTTTTTGTTTTTGATGGAAGTGGGTTATCCAGTTGGCATAACGCCGGTCGACTGATTGACCAATGCTTTGCATACGGAATAGAAGTCGACGGAGAATCGAACTTTCTCGATTCACATCCGGCAGCAAGTTGCCCCAGAATTTACTTCCAATCACACTTCTTATCGAAGCAGGGATGGCGTCGAATGCACCTAGTTTATGGAAGGTGCTGTATCTATCGTATCCACAAAAAAGTTCATCGCCGCCATCGCCAGTCATGGCAACTTTGACATGCTGACTGGTAATTTGTGAAACCAAATACGTGGGAATCGATGAACTGTCGGCAAACGGTTCGTCAAAGTACCAAGCCAGTTTTGAGTTCACGTTCTCAATGAAATCAGACTCTACCTGAAACGAATGATGCTCTGTCTTGAGATGATCGGCCGCCTCTTTGGCAAAGCCTGATTCATCGTAACCGGCGATTGGAAAGCCGATGGTAAATGTTTTGGTAGGGTGCGGCAAATTGTCTTGCATGAGCCCTACGATAACCGTTGAGTCGATTCCGCCGGAGAGAAACGCCCCGAGAGGAACATCGCTGCGAAGTCTTAAACGCACGGCATCGTCTAGTTTTTCCTTGAGGCGTTCTCGAATCGTGGTAAGGTCATCCGAGTTTTCCGTATCGAAGTCGGGGTTCCAATATCGCTTGACGGTCAGTTTGTCTTGCGAGTAAACCGCATAGCAGCCAGGGGGTAGTTTGTTGATGCCTGCAAACATGGTTTTGTCGTGCGGAACATAGCCATAGGTTAAGTAGAGATCAATGGCCTCTTTGTCGACCTCTCGATCAACCCCTGGTGCTTGGAGGATTGCTTTTACTTCGCTACCAAATAATAGACGATCTTTCTGCTGGCAGTAAACTAGTGGTTTTTGCCCCAGTCGATCACGGGCCATGAATAGAGTTTGTTTCTTGGCGTCCCATAGAGCGAAGGCAAACATGCCACGTAACCTTTGCAGGCACTCGATCCCTTCTTCTTCGTACAGATGTACGATAGTTTCGGTGTCTGAATTCGTGCGGAATTTATGCCCTTTGGAAATTAACTCTTGCCGTAATTCGACGTAGTTATAAATCTCTCCATTGAAGGTGATCCAAACGGTTTCGTCTTCATTGGGAATTGGTTGTCGACCCCCGGCCAAATCAATGATCGAAAGTCTGCGGTGTCCTAACGCAATTCCGCCGCCATTATCATAATGTTTTAGATAGGTTCCGCGGTCATCTGGTCCCCGATGTTGCAGGGAATCGGTCATGCGATCAAGTGTTCCTTGATCGACCAATGCACTGACAGTATTCCAACGACAACCGGCTATTCCACACATAATTAAATTCTACAGTCGAAGCCTAAGCTTTAGACTGATGGTTGTCCTTTCTGCTTTTGATCACTTTGGCAGGCACGCCTACCGCGACACTGTTTGCTGGAATCGGTTTATTGACCACCGAACCAGCTCCAATGATGCAGTTTTCTCCGACATCAGCCATGACAATTGCGCCAGCTCCAATCCAACTCTTGGCTCCGATTCGCACACGCTGATAGGTCTGCCCCTGATCGTGCATTGATTCGTCAGAACCAGCGTCGTCTCCATGTTCATGTCCACCACTCAATATCTGAACCCCATCGGCCAGCATTACGTCTTCGCCAATATCTGCAAAGCCAAGGCTGCAATAACGCCCGATGTAAACTCGGTCTGCTAAGCATGCCTCGGTCATAGACATCACACTGAGCCAGCCAAAATAGACATCATTACCACAGGCACTCAAGTTGCTTTGGTAAAATGCTTGTCGCAAATAGACGCCCCGTAGCCCTGGGACTCTGGCGATCGATTCGCTGGATGAGAGGAAAGCTCTGGAGCCGAGCAGCAAACAACTAATTCGATAGCAAACGATTCGTGGAAGTGCTAATAGATAAAAAAAAGACTTGGCTGTTTTTATGCCAAATGCAATCTGACTACGCTGAGGTGCATCCACTCGCACTTCGTCCGTTGTTTGATTCGTTATCAAGAGAGTACTCTTTCAGAGGTTGCCCCGCTCAAGGATGAATCGGCAACGGGGCTACGCTCAAGTAGTTGGTCATATAAAGCCGCCACTTTCTGCATACGGCGTTCAAACGAATAATTTTCTTCTAGGTAAGTTCTGGCGTTCGCGGTGCAACTCTTTTGTAGTTCAGGACTGCTATACATACGC
Organism: Blastopirellula sp.; assembly: GCA_002733575.1. Classification (GTDB taxonomy): domain Bacteria; phylum Planctomycetota; class Planctomycetia; order Pirellulales; family Pirellulaceae. The sequence goes on from NVWB01000271.1 coordinate 10,887, forward strand.
TCAATGCCAGATTCAAGCTCGTCAACACTGTCAAGATCCACTAACAGACCAGTCTTCTCATGTTCAATTAAGAAAGGAACCCCGGCAACTTTTGTGGCAACAATCGGTGCTTCAAAAGCCATCGCTTCTAACACAACATTAGGGAGACCTTCCCTCAAACTACTTAAAACATAAAGGTCCATCGCTTGATAGAAAGTCGCAGGGTCATTAATGTGCCCTAGCAGACGAATTCGATCTTCTAGTCCTGCATCCTTGATTTGTTGTTGCAGTGCTTCCTTGGCATCGCCCTCGCCGGCAATCCAGACAGAAATGTCATGCCCCTTTTTGATCAGACGATTGGCCGCCTGAATTAAAAGGTCAAAACCTTTTTCGGGCGAAAGTCTCCCAACCGCGCCAATCAAAAAACGATTAGGATCAGCGCCTAATTCTTTCTTGGCCTCTTCAACCGACTTCTGACGATAATATCGCTTGGTATCAATTCCGTTATGAATTAAGTGACAGTTTTCATTTGCCACCTTTTTGGTTAGGACTTCATCGCGGAGATCTTCGGAAACGCACACTACAGTGTGGTAATAATAAAGGCATTGCTTGTCGATAAAATAGTAGAGTGGAGTCCGCGAAGTATGTTGTACCCAGCCATGAACAGTGGTAACCAGTTTCATTGGCCAAAAACGCTGAATGATTAACCCAAACAGATTGCTCTTGTAGTCATGTGCATGCCAGATGGCAACTTTTTTCTCTCGACAAACTCGTAACAGGTCTCGAATAACTCGCCAGTCCAAAGCTCCACGGTCATCGATTTCAACTAGCGGTGCTCCCAAATGTTCTGCGCGAGTACGAAGAACATCAAAGCCTGAATCATTTGGCGGTCGCATGTACGCGCACAACGAATCATAACCTAGCTTTTCTAGAAAAGCAGGCGAACTGAGGATCGTCTTCTCAGGGCCACCGCCGGAGCCGGTGACTCCGCGGACGTGTAAAACTAGTGGTGATGTCATATTCAAAAAAAATCAGGTAATAACGATTAAGCGGATATGCTTTGTTTTTATCTCTGTGTGTAAGTATAGGTTAGAATCAGTCAAACAAGATTATTTTTAGCTGTTCTGCTTTTGAGTTCCAGCCTTCTTCAAGAAGTCTTTTTCGTGCATGGACCTGAGAATCAGAGGGTTTCTCTGTGAATCGACGATTTACCGCTGCGGCGAACTCTTGAGGTGTCTGTGCTACGTCTAAGCAATCGGCCCATTGGTCTACCGAGGGTAGATCCCTGGCAACAACAGGTTTGCCTGTGGCAAGATACTCTTTAAGTTTTAATGGTTGCATTGCACGAGTCACCGGGGCGTCGATATAAGGCATGATCAACACGTCCGCAGCCTCGGCAATTTGAGGAAGCTGGTTGTAATCTACGGGGCCAGTACAATGCAAACGAGGGATTTTCTCTAACTCAGGGCTGGGGTTTTGCTGTGGGCCCACTAACACAACGGTGCCTTCGGTCATTGAGTCACTCAACGCTTGGAGATATTCCAGGTCGAGTCGCTGGTCGATCAATCCCCAGAATACGGCCAGTGGTTTCTCTAAGTCCTGGAAGAGTTCAGGTGGATTGTCCGTCGCAGAGTTTGTCCAATGCTCTAAGTCAACTCCATGGGAAATGATGGTCGATTCTTTTCCCTGTTCTTTGATCAGGGATGCTAAGTTGCTTCCCGCTGTAACAATATGATCAACTTTTTGAATCAAAGACTTTTCAAGCATCGCTAAAGTTTGTGAATCTAATCCTGGCCAGACCGAAAAATCATCGACACAATAATAAACCCAGCGATCAACTTCTACCGCATCGACAAGGTCTGCCGTAATGGGGATCGTAGTTAATACGACGGCATCTTTAAGATCAACAATGTTCTTTTTTAATGCACGCGAAAGTAATTTGCGATTCAGGCGACGATTCCAAGGGCTACTAAAGCTCGGCCACATCAAGGGATTTAGTGTCTTCGGAGATGGTTCAGTGTCAGTGGTGCTCTTGGGTTGTTTAGGAGCAAATGCCCATTGAACGATCTTCTCTGTTCCGCGTTTAAGGGTTGTCCAATCGAACCGAACTGGTCGCGTACCAATAGTGTTGACCCAAGTTACTTCACAGTCTGGCAAAAGTCGCCGCACTAAATGCTGGCAACTTGATGGATGGCGGCCCCAGTCATCGCTGAAGACTATGAGTTGTTTGGTCTTCATCACACGATTTCTGCTGTGCAGCTCTCGGTGGCTTGTTTCTGAGATTGACTGCCTGGTATCGCTGGGGATATCCCCAGCATCTCACAATAAATCTGATTATACCGCTGATGCATCTTCAGATCCGAGAATCTCTGGTGAGCCTGGGCGTATCCCGCTTCTGCCATTTGTTTAGCACGCATTTTATCCGTTAATAACATACTCAGTTTATCGGCAATGTCATCAGGATTCCCTTTTTCAGCCAGCAGTCCATTTTTCTCGTGGTCGATCACCTCAGACGTTCCTCCTACATCGGTTGAAACACAAGGCAGCCCTGACGCCATGGCCTCGATCAACGTCAGTGGAATTCCTTCAGAAATACTACTGAGTAAAAACATGTCAGCCGCTTGTAGTAATCTCGGTACATCATTTCGTGAACCTAGTAGCTGAACCTTGTCTTCCAAATTCAACTCATTAATCAACTGCTCTAAGCTATGGCGTTCTTCTCCGTCTCCGGCAAGCAACAACTTTAGCTTGGGAAACTCTTGTGATAACTTTCCAATGGCACGTATGGCGGTTACATGATCTTTTAAATGGTTCAATCGGGCAACTTGAATAACGATCTGATCATCATCATCATACTGCAACTCTTGCCGAACTTCGTTTCGCAGCTTCCGCTGTGAATCGTATGCCGATAGGTCAATGCCGTTGTAGACGACTTCAACTCGGTCCCCCGAGATTCCCTCATAGGAAATCAACGCCTGTCGTACATCTTCTCCCACCGCTGCCACGCGATCTTTTTTGCAAAGTAAAAAACGATTCGCAAAAACTCGCTTCGGTCGGCGGTAGTCAGGGTAGGCTCGTCCGTGTTCTAAAAATAGAATAGGCGGACTACCACTGAGTCGCCTGGCAATAGCCGAGTATAAAAACGGCCCATACTGATGGGCATGTATTGCTTTGACATCATACTTCTTGAACATCCGTGATAAATTCCAAACGCATCGCATATCAAAGCCCGGCTTACGGCCAATCACTTCGACCGTGAAACCTGCGTCTCTCAATCCGCTACCCAGTTCGCCCAACTCGTCAAGACAAGCAAACACCACATTAAATCCATCCGCGGCCCGCAATGCATACTGCTTCGCCAAAATCTCAGCACCACCTACATTCATGGTATGCAGCACATGACATAGGCTTGGAGAAGACGGATTGTGTGAACTTAGTGCCATGGTGCTATAGAGCTCCCATCGATTCTAACCAGCTTCTACAGCGTTGGCTCAACCAGCTTTTTTGAATCGGTGTTTTCCAGGCCCAAGGGCGAAGAAGACGCAAGCAACAGATGAGAACCTGCGGTGATTTAATGGCACTTTTCAGTCGCTGTTTTTGCGGGATGAATGTTTGAGGTGTACCAAAATCAAACTGTTCAAAATCTTCGGATTTCAAGCTCTCTACTTGGACTTGATAGAATCTCTCGATGTATTGCTGTTGTAAAACAAGCACCATGGGTCGACTATAGCTCTTCGTCGAAAACGCATTCAGGCTCTCCCATGCTTGATCAAGTATCTCTCGACCTTTCATTTGGAAACTTGCTCCTTCAGCTTCTTCGGTGAGCGAGGCAGCCATTAACAGTACGTTCCCTTTTCGCAGCTCTTGAGCGGCCCAAGTCTCGGTGGGGAATTCAAGTTCATCAGGAGTATCTAAATAGAATTTCTCATTCGCAACCATCCATCGTGCATAATGCAAAATTGATTCGCGAACGTAACTGCGAATCTCTTTGCGATTCAAGTCGTCTTTTGTTAGATCCAAAAAACGTCCTAAAGATTGTAAGTGAACGGTATAAGACC
>NVWB01000272.1 GCA_002733575.1 Blastopirellula sp.
AGTCCGAGCTATCGACATATACGGCAACAGTGCAGAGTCACAAGCAATATCCTTCCAGAGGCTGGTTGATATGCAAAAGCCACAAGGCAGTATGTCATTCTCTGGCAAGCCAGTAGTGAATCAAGAAACCGTGATTGCTGGGCATGGATTTGATATAAATCTCAGCGCACAGGATGATGAAAGCGGCATTGAATCAGCATTTCTATACCGTGATGATACGTTGATTAGCGCCTTGTTTAGTAGCGGGCAGTCGGTGCATCATGAGCAACCGTCATTGCCAAACCACAGTTTAAACTATGTTTGGAATGTCGTAGATTATGGGAAAAATCAGGCAAGTATTACAAAGATCGTTTCAGCTATTGAAGATCAGCGCCCGCAACTACAAGCAGCCATATTGAAAGACCGCTATGGACGCATCATTAATACGATAAGGGAAGGTAGTGATTTTTCTGTAGATATTACAGTGCAGGATGACGTCGAGTTATCAGGTGTATCCATTCATTATGGAAATCAGCAACAAGAGCAAACATTGCAGGGCATTTCAGATAATGCGGTATTCACGCTAAGAGATAATCGAGCGGTCCGAGTAATCGATGGGCATGTAGAAAGCATCCTAATTAATGTACTCGATAACGCAGGCCTAGTAGGGGATTTCTCACTTGATTTTCCTGTCATTAAAGATTCGCCACCATCTTTTGATAATAGCCAAATAATAAGTCCTCAATTTGCGTTTTATTCAACGGGTGGATTAAGTAAAAATATTGCCTTGCAATTACTGAATGCACATCAGATGGATGACTCCGGTGAATTAACAATTGAGATCTTTGAATACAGTGCAGCAGGTTATGGTACGGCAAAGCCGATAGCGAAAACCGATATGGATGTAGGAGGTTGTACAGTTGCCTGTTCTCATATCGTATCTTTCACCGCCCCTTCAGATATTGCTGGAAGCAACATTAAATCTTATCAAATGCGTGCGACAGATAAATATGATCAGATGGCATTGAGTAAAGTATTTAATATTCAATATTCATTGAAACCTAATAGCATTCGCTTTGTGACTGGCGATACTATTAATGCTCAAACAACAACCGCAGATAAGGATGAGTTGTATCGCATTAAGGTTCAAGATTTGGCCATGAGAGTCGTTGCTGATCAGGATGTTCTATTTTCGATAGTGGGTATTGATGATTCAACTAGCGCACGAGAATGGATGGCAGTGACCGATGATGCGGGTATCGCTGATATCTTAATTCCGATGAGCGTGAGTGCTGGAAGATACCGTTTAATCGCCTCGCTCAGAAAGCATCCCGCTATTTTACCCGCGGTGCTTTCGATAACCGTTCAGCCTGGAAGTATATATGCACTGAAGATCAATAATATTCCCCCTGTTATTGTGGGTGAAGAATCAATAATACAAGTGCAGGCGATGGATAAAGGGGGTAACCGTGTGTATGCCTCTCTTGATGAAGCTATTACTTTTTCTATGCCTCTACCTGAATTTCACTTTGGATTCACATCAGCAGGTATTGTAGAAGTGCTAAATGATCCACTGAACCCTATAGAGCAATATACAACGAGTTTAATCGATGGCAGTGAAAACATACCCTTCTCAGTAGGTTTGAGTTCAGGCCAATATATAATTTCTGTGCAACACAGTGGTATGCAATTGAAATATGATCATGACGGTATTGCCGACACCGATCTTATAATTGTTAATGAGATCCCTGTTAGTTTAGTCTCTGCACAGCCTGCAAGAGTACTAATCACGGCGACTGAAAAAACAAATCATGTCTTAGGTCGTGAAGACGTTTTGGAAGTGGATGAATCACAAAACGTAGAGATTGAAATACTCGACAAATATGATAATAGAGCTGTTAGTTGGCTAAGTCAGGATACAGATATAACAGTTAATTTGACCATTGACGGTGCTGGCCGAATTTTGAATGCCGATAATGAAGATATTCAAAGTATTCAAGTCGTTCGAGGCAAAGCCAATGTGCAGGTGACCACGAGTGTAATAGAAGTGCTCGCTCTATCCGCAGCTGATACAACATCTGAATGGGCTTTGGATACGCAAGCACTGGAGCTGAACTTTGTGAAACGTTTACCTGCCTTAGTGGGAGCTAGAGTTGCCTTTGTACACAATACCCTGATTACTCCGCTTGAATTTACACTGACAGAAGAATTGACCCCGATTACAACGGAAGACAAAGGCGTCGAAATATCATTAGCCGATACCACCGTTGCAGTGACCACAGTATTAGAAAGCAGCACACTCTCTATAATACCGATTACTCCACTGCAATTAGGTAATTGTTATAAGTGGTCAAGTGTGGACTCAAGTTATTTAGGCTTAGCAGCGAACGATGAAATGTTAGATCAAGTTGGTGATTTGTGCACTGCGGATGTGGCTATTATCCCATTAGCGGATAACTATGTCGTAGAGGGGCGTCAGTACACCGTGAATTATCAAAAATCGAATTCAATTAATGTGATTACTGGGCAAATTAATATTGGTAATATCGCCATGGCAGCAATAGTCACAGAAGGGAATACACTCATTGCACCGGCATTCTCTAGTCTGCCTGCGGGTTCTGCCGATGGAACTGCGCTTATTCTGAGTATTGTATCGAATCAAAAAGTTGCGAATTCAGCAGAAATAAAACTACTTAGTGAAAACGGTGACTTTGATGGCGACGGTATACCAAATGGTATTGAATACGATCTATTGGGCTTAGACCCCGCCAAAGCAGATACTGATGGTAATGGTATCGATGATGGTGATGAAGATCTTGATGGAGATGGATTAACAAATCTAGAGGAAGTCATTGCCACTACAAAATTGAACGATACCGATTCTGATAATGATGGCTTAACGGATAGGCAAGAAGTAAATGTTTATTCAACCGACCCTTGGCTATCCGATACCGACGATGATGGCTTACCAGATTATGTAGAAGTCATTTCTGACTCAGAGCCAACGGATGCTAATGTACGAGAAATAGATCCTTTCTATATCACGGGTATTGAAATTATTGAAGATAACCTAGCTATAGACCTTGCGGTATCTGATAGCGTAGCGGTTACGGTTGAGGCCGATTTTGAGCATGAAGGCAATATTTTCAGAATCGACATTTCAGATTTTTACGAATTGTTGGAGTTCAATAGCTCTGATAATACGGTGGCGATATTTGAAAATGATAAATATAACGCTAAGAAAATTGGTTTGACTGAACTGAGGGTTATTTTTATTGAAAATGATGATTTTTATGACGTGGTTAATTTGGAAGTAACCAATTCAGCTCCTGAACCTGGCGGTCAGGATACTGTTGTTATTGCGTCACTTAATGGTGATGCAGTTTCAAAAAATATTAATGAAGCCAGTCTATTCTTGGAGTTTAGAGGAGGGATACTGCCAGAACAGTTATTGTCAGCAACTGTCGATGGTGAATTTATTGACACGTTTAACGACTGCGATGCATTAATTACTTTCCTTGAAAATAATCATCATCCGAGACTTTCGCCTGAGTATTCTATTAACGAGATACCAAAGCGTGATCTTGCATGGATTGCCTTGAGTATCGGTGGCTCAGAAGCAAGCATATACTTCTCGTATAACAATATCAGATGTGAAGGAAGCAAGGCCTCAATTGGCACTGTGGATTTTAGGGAATATACGTTACAACTTATTATAAGAGAATCCATATATGACATCGGGCAACATGAATTAGCACTGCAAGTAAAGCGTAATGGCAATACAGAAGTATTAACATTCAAATTTTATATTGAAGATAGCGAATAGGAGGGTAGGGCATGAAAACATTCGCTTTTATAGGCTTGCTGGGAGCACTTAGCAGTATAGATGAATACCTGCCAACGGAAATATCTATTCCTGAGGGCGAGGGTGTGATGATGCATTTGTATTCAGAAAGTTTTAAGCCTTTTCTTGAGGATTCAAGATTGAAAGGTGAATATTCTATTTCTGTGCTTCTTAATGGTGAAGTAATCAGTCCCTACAGTGATTTTTTATCTGGGAGTTTTTTAAATTATTCTTTGTTTGTGAATGAATATAAAGCTGATTCAAAGATTAAAGTAGCTAAGTTGCAAGAAAGTGTTTTTGTTGATACATATTTTGAAGAATTAGAACAAGATTCTGTGGGCAATAGAAAAATAAAGGGTAAATTTATTAAGATATCTTTTACAGCTAACCAAAGTATAAGGAGATTCAATATCTCATCGTATTTGGTTAATTCGTTGGGTGAATATACTGATTCTGGATACAAAAAGTTATTATTTAGTCGACCTAAAGGAGAACTTAGATGGCAATTTCCGAATGATTTCATCTCAACTAACTCGGTTAGTTTTGATAAAGATACAGATTATGATTTATATGTGTTTCCTCACTCTAGAACGCCGAACGGGGGCGATAATAGTGTTAGCGAACTGGAAAGGTATTTGGCGTTTATAGAACAGGGCTATTTTGAAGATACATGGGGCCCAAGTGTATTTGAAAATTATAATGGCAAGAAGTTCTTATTACTTTCTTCTTTTAACCCTACGTTAGGATCAGTAGTCTCAGAAAGGCAGTTGTTGGATGGTAGTGCACTAATATCTCAGCAGCGAGATGGAATAGAATCCACTCCAGTTTTCAAAATAAATAAAGACATTGTTGCTGCAGGTGAAAAACAAAAGATAAACTTTAGAATTTCAAATGAGAGCTCTAATAAAGAATATTTAAGTAAAGAAATACTGGTGAATGTAGTTGATAGCGAATGTGAGTCAAAGAATATATTGAATGCGTTTTATGTCCCTGTGAATGAGCGCAATAATAATATACCCCCTATATTAGAAGGTCAGCAGTATTGGCAGGTATATCAATCAAATTTAGGGTTTAGTGTGACCTTGCAGTTGAATTGGTTGCCTGATTTAGAATATATAACAGCCGGTGAAAATAGAGGTTATCGGGTAAAAGGTAATTCTGTATATTTAGATTTTGTTAAAGATCATGGTTCTGATTTTGATCCAGACAGGAAATATTTAGATAGGAATTCGGATTCTGGTGCTTTAATTGTTAAATATAAAGTATTAGGGTGTGAGAAAAAAGAAGTGACTGTACCGTTTAGAGAAGTTGAATTGTCAGGGGTTCCAGTGATTAAGGATCCTGCTGGAGTATCTTTAGATGAGGTTTTATCCGTAGCATTAGGGGAAAGTATAAATATTCCTCTTGAAATTTCAGACAGTGATGCAAATTTAGCAATGGTTACCGCACAATTAATAGATCCAAGTGCGGACGGTGACTTCCCTTCGGAACCGATGCTCGTGTCATGGTATCGCTTAGGGCCTGATGTATATAATTCAGGAGGGCGAGATACGCATGACCTTTCAAATTATACGATTCAGTTGCCTATCATCCCATATAATCCAGCAATGAGAACATTTGAAGAATTTATGTGGCCCGGATATGAAGATGAACTCACTTTTCCGGAAGCTAAACCTGGAGAATATGATCTATATATTGTTGCACAAGATACCGATGGCAATGCAGGAGTTATGGTAAAGAAAATTAATATTTTAGAAAATCCAAATATTAAAATTCCTGAGCCAATAACACTAATTAATTATTCTGGCCAACTTCCACTAGACGGTTATTTGGAGATAGAATTTACCGTGTTGGATGATCAAGCTGGAAATTATATGGCTTGGGCTTTAGTTGAAGACCATGAGTCTGGGCTGGATATATCTACTGTGGAAGTTTTTAAGGAAGAGTCTGGTGAAAAGATTTACCTTGATCGATTGTATGCTTGTTATGAAATAACAAATAATTTTTATCTAGAGCCTGGGGAGTATACTGTTCAAATCTCAACAGATTCTGAGTTATCATACGAACCTGCTTCTGAATTTGACGATCAATCCTTTGCTTTTGCCATTTCAAATGAACCTGATTTTGGTTTTGCTTTTGATTTTGAAGGGAGTGAGTTTCCTCCATTAAATTATTGTAATAAATATTGGCTGGAGGAACCATTTTGAGGGACTCATCAATACACAGAGTTTGTAGTTGTTATGAAAAATATAGTTTTAACGTAGGGGCGTTTTTTAGAATGAGAATCACGGCCACCAATATTTACAAATTGTACTAATGCGAGACAAGAAAATGTTTAAAAAAATATCCATAGCTTTAATTTCTACTGCTGCCCTATTAAACGGCTGCTCAAATGGAGAGGGTATAGCTTCTGTAGATGGGCAAGTGATTTCTCAGGAAATGTTCAGCGCCTATTTGGCAGAAAAACGTATTCCTACTACTAATAAAAAGCGCATTGACTCCGCATTGGATATGTATCTAGAGCGTGAGGCATTAACGACTGCCATTGAAGAAAGTGACGTTCTGGATTCCAAAGCGATAGAGGCCGAGTTGAACGAGCTGAAAAAACAAATGCTGATCAGTCGCTATTTCGATCAGTATCTGAAAAATTCAGTGAATGAAGAAGCGATTCGTAATTTCTATTCCAGTAATGCTGAGGCATACCAGGTCAAGCGTGTGCATGTTGCTCATATCTTATTGCGAACGCGTAAAACGATGGATGAATCTGAAATAGCCGCTGTACGTACTAAGGCTCAAGAGATTTATAGTAAGGCGACCTCTAGCGCGGATTTCACTAAATTAGCAGAAGAGTATTCCGAAGATAAAATATCAGCGGTTAAAGGTGGTGATTTAGGCTTATTAAATGAAGGCTCTGTATCACCTGAGTTCAGCAAGATTGCATTCTCTTTAGAACAAGATGAGATTTCTCAAATTATACAGACCCCTTTTGGATTCCATATTATTAAATCACTAGCGCTGCCTCAAACGATTCAAAAAAGCTTTGAAGCCGTTAAGGGTGATATTCGCTATCAGTTAAAATCTCAAGCTAAAAAAGCCGAATTAGAGCGATTATTATCAACGGTTAAGATTGAGAAGTTTAATGGTTAAACAATTATTAGCGGCTGTCGTAGTTTCATCTTTGTTGGCTTGTAGTAATGACGAATTTACTCCGCTACAGGTTAATGCTGTGGCTGAAGTGCAAGGTGAAAAGCTAACGCAAGCTGATTTGCAGGTGGCCGCCAAGCGTTCATTAGGCAGAAGTTATGATACGCTGGATGAGCAGGGTAAAGAAAACCTGCTCAAAAGTGTTATTTCAGCAGAGGCTATGGCTATTTTGGCTAAAGCCGAAATGACGGCGCTACAATACGATGAAATAGTTTCTCAGTCGCAAGCATATCTTAAAGAGCTCCTTGTTCGGCAGTACCTAAAAAACTACGCAGTCCCTCAGCCCGTATCACAGCAGCAGGTTAGTCAGTATTATCAGGCTCATCCAGAAGAATTTGGTGGTGGTAGCGTGTATGATGTCAGCATTTTTACTTGTATCGCGAACAGTGCAAAAGATAATGCTCTTTGTTCTAAGGCCATGGTCAGTGATAAGCTGGATGTTTGGCAGCAGCAAGCTAATAGCCCGCAGCGTTTTAAATTAGTACGACGTAACGTTAGTAGTCTGATCGAGTCGGACTTTGTATTGGTCGCTTTAGCAAAAGGAACAGCACAACAGACGGCATCACCGGTGAAAGTAGTTGATGGTAATTTTATTCGTATCTTCAATCATTCTTATAAGCAGTTATCGCCAGTTCCACTAATCAGTGTGAGTAATAAAATTAGAGAGCGATTGGCGCCTTTGCAGCTAAAGCGGGCGATTAAAGATGCTGCAGAAAAAGCTAGAAACTCAGTCGAAATAATACGGTTATAAGTAAAAATCATGATAAGAGCATGTACAAGGAAGTTCTTCTGCTTATTTAGCTTGCTGATTATTATCAGTAGTGCAGCGAGCAGTTCGGCAGATAGTATTGATTCAGTGCGTTATGTAAATAATGGACTGGTAACACATGGAGACAATTCTCGCATTTATATGGGCTGGTCAGCCCAGTTGCGTAATGGCAGCTCTGCTCTATTGAATACCCATGAGGTTTCGACTAACCCATATTCATTTAGACCTTCTTGTCAGACTCAATCATGTCAGTCATCCGGTAACAGTATCGATTCTTGGCAAGTTATAGATTTCCCTGAAAATCCTGGTAGTGAATACCTATATGCTTCCTATCTTGATCATGCTCAGTTTCAATCTGAATTCGCCCAAGCTGAATATTATGCCCTGGTTTTAGATTCGAATTCATCGGTACAATTCGAAAATAAATTTAAAGATGTACGGATTCGTTATTTAGACGTGGGCTATAACGCAGAACTCGTGTTATCCAGTGGTATCTACTGGGTAGACAACTTGTCTGTGAGCAGCAACGCAGAAATTAGAACGAAAGGTGATGGCCCAGTTTGGATTATGGTTCGAAACCCTATTCGGCTTGGTAGCCGTTCAAATATGACCGGTGCTAACTCAGACTCTGCATTGGGCTTAATCGCTTACGATGGTATCACTCTTGATTCAAAAGCGCGTTTCAGTGGCCTAATTTATTCTCAAGGCAGAGCTTATTTAAACTGGCAGGCGAAAATAGAAGGAACGCTAATTGCTAATGCTGTTGATTTATTGTCAGGGTCAACCGTGACCTATTTGTCAAATATTTTTGATAGCCTTGATTTTTTACAGATCTCACCGTCTATTTTCGATGATATGGATAACGATGGTATTGCGGATGATGAAGACGAAGACATTGATGGGGATGGCATTAACAATGATCTAGAAATTCAGGCTGGAACAGATCCATTAGATGAAATGTCCGTTCCATTAGACAAAAACCGGAATGGTATTCCAGATGTATTAGAGACTAGGGTAGCCGTGCCGAACCAATGCACCGCGCCTTTTGTAAACGCACTGCAAAGTCATGAATTACCGGCAAGTGTTATTTTTTCGCACAATGCATATTTAAAAAATACCTCCTCATCAACTCTAGATTTACTCGACGTTCGTGATCATAACAGAGCAAGAAAGCAGAGCTGTTTTAATCAATCATGTGAAGCGTCAGGTAATTTAATAACGATAAAAGCACTGCCTAGTATTGAACCGTCAGCTGGGCGGAATAATGAGTTTGCTAGCTATGATTCAACATTAAATATATCGCCTGGGGAATTCCACTATGTTGAAGCCGATGCGTATTCTACTATCCGCTTTGAACAAGGCGATTACAAAATCAAAGGCTTATACGCTTATTATGGCGCACGAATTGAGTTAGCGGCCGGTGATTATTGGCTAGACGATGTTTGGCTTGGGGCAAATACTCAGATTGTTGTTAAAGGGCAAGGGACCGCTCGCTTGCATATTAAGAATAAATTCGTCAGTCACTGGCGCAGCCAGATCAATAGTAAGGGAGCGGTGAAGAAACTATTTATTGCTTCTGAGGGAACTGTATATATAGGTCCTGAAAGCATACTTAAAGCCCTCGTGGTAACGAAAGAATTATATCTAGCGCCCAGGGCTCGCTTGCGGGGTTCGGCGGTATCAGCAGAAACTAAATTAGCGCCTTTTTCGCGTATTGTTTTTAAGCCAAAGGCAATACTTAAAACAGACTTTGGTGGCTGGTGTGACCTAGATGGCGATAGTATTTACGATGGTTTTGATTTAGATCGTGATGGCGACGGCGTAAGTAACCAACAAGAAATTGAATTGGGAAGCGATCCTGACGACCCAGAAAGCGTACCCGTGGATAGTAATGATGATAGAGACGGCGATGGCTACCTAAATGAGGATGATGCATTTCCAGATGATGCATCCGAATGGGAAGATTTAGACGGCGATGGCATCGGTAATAATAAGGATTTGGATATTGATGGTGATGGCATCAACAATAATTATGAAATCGAATTGGGCTTTAACCCTGAAGATGCAAGCAATGCTCCCGCTGACCTAGATGGTGATGGCATACCTGACTTACTAGATAGTGATATCGATAATGATGGTATAGAAAATGAAGCGGATGCTTTCCCATTAGACCCTAATGAATCATCAGATATGGATGGCGATGGCGAAGGGGATAATGCTGATCTAGACCGTGATGGCGATGGTATTAATAATGATCAAGAAACGCAGTTAGGTTTTGATCCGAATGATCCTAACAATACCCCACCGGATTTTGATGGTGATGGAATTGCAGACCCATTAGATCAAGATATTGATAATGATGGTCATCTGAATGATCAAGATATTTTTCCATACGATCCAACGGAATGGTCCGACTTGGACGGTGATGGCGTGGGTGATAATTCTGATCTAGATCGTGACGGCGATACCTTTAATAACGACTTTGAAATTGAGCGCGGTACTGACCCTGATGACATGCAAGATTACCCTGATGTAATTCCCCCTGTAATTTCTAGTGTTACTACTTTTAATGAGGCTAAAAAAAGTACATCTATTATTACCGGTAATATTACTGATGAACGTAGTGGTGTGGCACAGGTTTGGGTTGAGCACTCAGCGTTTGAGGATGTACAGTTTTCAGTGACTCTAGATGAGACAAGTCAGTTCTATGAACAGCTGCCTTTGGTGCTTGGGCAGAATGAGCTCAACATCATAGCGATCGATAACGAGGATAATAGAGCTGAATATAAGATAATTATCTTACTAAAATCGGCACCCGAGTTGGAGCAAGTCACCCCAACGAATGGTGGCGTCGTGCAGCAGCCTGATGTCATCATTCGTGGCGTAGTCTCAACCTTCTTTGAAGCTACCGACATACGCTTGCAGTTGGAAGGGGTACAATTACCTCTGCAGGAACTTTCGTCACCAGCCGATACTCGCAAGTACAGTTTTGAATCGCATACAGTAAGACTAAATATTGGCGATAATGTATTAGAATTAGTGGCGCAAACTCCCGATGGTTTGCATGTACTGCCACTGGAATACAGCTACATTCCACAAGATGCTGATAGCATTCCTTTACCCGAGATCATACTGCTATCCCCTAGTGATGGCGCCACCTTATCAGGCGATAGCGTACCTTATGCTGTGCTGGCAACCAGTCATGCAGGGAAACTCTCTGTCAGTATAAATGGCCAGAGCATCAGTAATGAAAATCTGCAAAGCATTCAACAAATCAACGATACCTTGATATTGCCTTCTGCAGAGGGCAGTGCGACGCTTAGTATTACTGCCACCGACGGACTAAATAGAACCAGTACACAGACCTTCAATTTCAGCATAGATAACCTGCCACCGGTACTGAGCTGGAATACGCCTTACATCGAAAAAAGCCTCTACTCAGTTGTTCAATCTGAAAATACAGTGACAGGAGAGGTCGGTGATGACCAGCTTGCTTCATTACTTATTAATGGCGAATCAGTCGCAATGCGTCCTTCTGAGGCAGGCCGCTATGAATTTATGTTTAATGCCCAGGTTCTGCCGGGTGATAGCAAAACCTATGTAGCAGAAGCCAGAGACGTAGCAGGTAACCTATCGACTTCGTGGATTACACTAGAAAATACAGCTCAGTTATCTCTGGAATGGATAACCCCTGATGAGGGTTTTCAATTATTTACTGGAGAGGGCAGCATCAGCCTAGCACTAACGTCTACGACAGAAGGCATAGCAACCAATACCCGTATACAAATGATGTCAGTAACCGAGCCAGTGACGACAGTAGCCAGCACTCAATTAGCCAAGGAAGGTAACTGGCTGGTAGGTAGTTTACCGATACCGCAGAATGCAGGATCTTACCGAATACAGGCTGATGTGATGGGAACCGATGGTAGCCCGTTATTTTCAACCTCGCGCAATATTGTTGTTACTTCAATGATTGATGAAGCCTTGTCAGTAATATCTACGCAACCCATGCAATTGGATGAGCAGATTGATGTCGATGCACCAATTGTCATTACCTTTAACAAACCCGTTGATCCCGCGACGATCCAAGTTGAAATACGACAAAGCGTACAAGGAAAAAGTTACGTTAATACTGATGATCGCCAAGCTAAGTTTTACGAACAGCGTGGCGATGTCTTGACCAACGTTTCACTGGATCGTGAACCCGTTACAGTTAACGTATCCTTATTACCTGGTGAGCAAATGCTCGCATTCTATCCAGTAGAACGCCTTGCATTCGGAGCTCGGGTTGATGTGGTTGTTACTCACAATAGCCAGGAATTGAACAAGTTTCGTTACCGCACAGCAGTCTTACCAACCTTGCTTAATGGTCGGGTAATAGATGTGTACATGCAGCCGTTGGATGGAGTTAAAGTCAAGTTAGGTTCCGAGTACGAAACGATAACCGATGATGAAGGAGCATACACTTTTGGTTATGCGGGTCAGGCTGAACTTAAGTCAGGAGAATATACGTTAAGTATTAATTCAGGACTGGATGTGAAAACCTATAACAACAAAATTAAAATGGTAAATGTTCGAGATCAAGTAATAAATAAAGTCTCCTCGATCATACTGAGCAAAATCGATAAGGCAAGTATCGGTATTCACTACAAAGGGCAAGAATCACTTAGTCTCTCTGATGGAGAGTTAAAGTTGAACCTTAGTGAAGCTGAACTTGAAATACCAGAAGAATATAATGACTCCATTTCGGCGACCTTTCTCTCGACCAGCCAATTACCTTATCCAGCAAAACCTTATCGTCCGTGGTTTATGTATCAAATCACACCTTCTGGGGTTACTCATAATGGGAATATTGCAATAGAGTTCAATCAGCCTGCTTACCTAGGCAGTTATGATTATTTGGATACTGTAAAAGACCAAGCTTATGTACTGCTTATGGCCAGCAATTTATTAACAGAAGAAATCGAAATTGTGGGTGTAGGGCTTGTGGATGGTTTGACTATAAAATCACAAGCCTTAGTGCACCTTAACGATCTGGATTTATTAGGTTTTGTATACACAAGCATCAAGCATCAGCAAACCCTTGCAGATTACGCAGCAGGTATTATTAACATTCACCAACTTCGCTCTGCGTTCAATGCAAATTAACGAGCCAACACACATTAGGGATAATAAAAAAATGTACTTGCTTCACCGATGGCTGTTCTTACCAGCCTTTTGCCTACTTATGCTTGCACTCAACGTACAGGCAGGCTTTGTGCTGGCACCGGGCATTGTGCGAGTGAATGGTAATATTGTTTGGGTTGAATATAACCCAAAAGGTGGTTATCGCATTCTTAGCGGTATTGAAGATAACGACGCTCACGTTATTTCAGGGAATGAATTACTCTCATATGAGCAGCATATGAATACTTACCTACAGCGTAACCCGAGTGCGCAGTACCTCACTATCGAGCAGTACAATACGTCTAATATCAGCACCAAAACGGGACAGCCTCTGGAAAAACCTTTGCTGCCAATACAAGCAAAAGTTGTATTGCTACCTGCGACGCAAGACATCCATGCTCCTGGCGCCGCCTTTCTCGATTATATATGGCTACCATACGATATGAAAAGGTGGCCTTCTATATCAAGCGACGAAAACGGCGCACAGTATGGCAGCTACTTGCTGTCGGAAGATGATCAAATTTTAGCAATCTCTGCCTCGCCGCAACATCGTATCGGCCAGCTTGTCGAATATTATTTAGATGCGGATGCGAATGGCAACCCTGTTGTCACTGATAAAGTTCAATATGAATTGGACTTGCTTAATAATAACGATATTGCTGGCGGTGGAATTGTGCCTATACCGGGTTCAGGTGCAGGAACCGAAGTCACCTCGCCTGACGTTACCGGAAATATTATCAATCCGCTAAAAAGGGTAGGCGTCACCTCAATATTTGGTGCTGGGATTACAAACAGCGATGGCTGGTTCTCTCCTAGCTCTGTCGATTCACCTATTTGTGAGCGACATCCGACTCCTTGGCGATATACTCTGACAGCCACCTTTAATGCTCGAACCTTTAATGCAGTGAATCCTAAGCTTCGCGATATTAATGCCTATGGCTACGGTGTTCATTGTTACAATGTCACCAGCAATATATACCTATCCGTACAAAATATAGCGGGCAAAATACAACTGGCTCATAATAATGAAACCATCCCCGTCAGCGATGCCACACGCTTTCATATCGACAGCGAGCGCAACCAGATCACGGATCTCTCCAGCATTGATTACGATGGCGATGGTGCAAAAGATTCTGCAGGCTACCTCGTTCAACAAGCTGATGGACAATATACCGCTATTGCGCCGCCGCAAACTCTGGATGATGCGACTCATATTGGAATCTACTTCACTGGCAATCCAAAAACCGACCCAGATACGGGCGTGCTACTACCCAACCTCATTCGAGTCGTTGATCGTAATCCGCATTTAAATGACCAAGGGCTTTTGCAAAGCATCAACCAAGTTGATCTGCTGCACACTGATCTCTATGTTTTTAGAGAAAGCAATGGCCAACTCGTTACTCACCACAAAGGCACCGAGCTTAATACAGAAGATGATGATCGCAGCACGGGTGGTGTAGGAGACAGCGTGCTTCAGTACAGCTTCGTTATTCGCAGCCCTGATTATTTTTATCAAAACTTTCACCCCTACGAAGACTATGCAGGTTGGGCTTCCGCTACCAAGCTTGCCGAACCTTTCCAAGAAAATAATGCCGACCACATCCGAGTAGGGGAGCGTCTGAGACTCGTCGCGATTAACCGTGCTACCGGCTACATGGGCAGCACGCTATTCACCAGCAAAGATCCTAATCAAAATAGTAATGGGGCAACAAACAGCATCAATAGCGCCATT
>NVWB01000273.1 GCA_002733575.1 Blastopirellula sp.
GCAATTGGATCAGAGATCATGTAGATGTTTACACGAGTTGAACCATTGCGATTCAAAATAATAGCTGACGAGTGAAGTCAATTGGCAATTCCGCACTGGCGAAGCCAGTGGCACACGAGGAGGAAGTGTGAGAAGATTTTACGACAGCAAACGTAGCTGAAGTCGTAAGACTTCAGAGAACCCTCAATGCCGGAAAGCAATGCCGAAAAACCGAATTCTTACGAATCCGGCTACTCGACAGCCGACTGGGCGTGCTTTTGTATGGAATATCTTCTATCAATTCCACTTTTTTGATTGTTTCCAGGTTCGGCAACTCTTATATTCAAGGGTATTTCATCCGAATACTCTGTAAGCTGTCAATCGTATGTTGCTTGAAGAGACTGATTCTGAAGGTCGCTTACCGGGCGTTTGTTATGCGCCGTTGGTGTTGGTGGCGTGTGGATTGGTGGTTGGGGTGACGCTTGATCGGTTTCTTGCGTTACCGATTTCAGTGTGGTTGTTTGCGGCGTTTGCTTTGTTTGGTATGTGGTGGTTTTGCTGGTGGATTAAGCAACGAGAATTGGCCAGTTGTTTGTTGTTGACTTCCGTGCTTTGTGCCGGAGGCTATGCACATCATCAACATTGGAATTTATTTCATGCCGATGAAATTGCATTGGCGGCCGATGACCATGCACACCCTATGGCATTGAAGGCCGTGCTGTTGGATGTTCCACGTGCGATTCCGGCGGCACCCTATGATCCGTTTCGGATTATTCCCTCGACTGATAGCGTGCGAGTTCCGGTGCGGTTGATCCAAGTACGCAATGGACGAACTTGGCAGTCTTCCAGCGGGCATGGTCTTGTAATGTTCAATGCTGAAAAAATCGATGCCAGCATCGGCGATACGATTGAACTTTTCGGCATGATTAGTCGTTCGGCCCAACCACTGAACCCTGGTGAGTATAATTTTGCCGCGAATGCCCGAGCGGAGCGAAGTATGTGCCTGATTCGGGCCGGGTTTCCTGAGTGTGCTACGCGCATTGAACAAGGTTCAGCCTGGGATGTTTTTACTTGGATGAAGAGAGTCAGGCATCAGACGAGTGTGCTGCTTGAGAGTACGATCAACGAAGAGTCTCGGCCTTTGGCGTATGCGTTGATGTTGGGGCGTCGAGAACGCTTGGCTCGTTCATTGACCGAAGAGTTTATGCAGTCTGGCACGATTCATTTACTGGCAATTTCCGGCTTGCACTTGGGCGTGTTGGCGTTGTTTGTTTATGGAGTGATGCGAATAATGCTGGTGCCAAGTTGGGTGCCGCCGGCGATGACCATCCTGTTCACACTGCTTTATGTGGGCGTGGTGGATGCTCGTTCGCCCATTATTCGGGCGTCGGTTTTGATTGTAGTTTTTTGTTTGGGACAGATCTTAGTGCGGCGGCCATCAAGTTGGAATAGTTTGGCAGTCGCGGCGATTGTGGTGTTGTTAATGAACCCTGCTGATCTGTTTCGCACGGGAACTCAACTTTCGTTTTTGGCCGTTGGCGTGTTGATCTGGTTTGCACCTTACCTGATGAGCCGAAAGCAGACGGATACTCTAAAACGGCACATCGCTGCGACACGTAGTTGGCCGGTGAAGTTGCTGCGTGAATCTCGGCGGTTTGTCTATCGCATGTTTTTGGCCGGACTACTGGTGTGGCTGGCTGCGTTGCCGCTGGTGATGTGTAAGTTTCATCTTGTCTCGCCAAGTGCTATTGTGCTTTCGCCGCTGTTGATGATTCCGGTGGGGCTGGCATTGATTTGTGGTTTGCTGGCCACGGTATGCTCTTGGGTGTTTACACCAGCGGCTGATTTCTTTGGCGGCATCACTTCTGGCAATTTGGAACTGATGCAAAGTATTGTGGCGGTGGTCAACGATTGGCCAGTCTCGCACACTTGGGTTGCTGGACCGGCGGCTTGGTGGGTGATTGGGTTTTATGGTTTACTTTTAGTGCTGGCCGTTTCTGTTCAACTGCGAAGATTATCTGGCAGATGGGCGATTGCGCTGCTGGCGGTTTGGATTGCAACTGGTTTTGTTTCAGACTGGACGCACGCCGAAATCAACAAACATCAAAATCAATTGAGTTGCACGTTTATTGCCGTGGGGCATGGAACTTCGGTGCTGCTCGAATTTCCCGATGGAAGAAACATGTTGTACGATTGCGGGCGGTTGGGTTCGCCGACGCGAGCGGCAGACTCGGTGGCTGCCGTGTTATGGAATCGCGGGATTACTCATCTCGATGCGGTGGTTCTCTCGCATGCTGATGTGGATCATTATAATGGTGTGCCACGATTGATTCAGCGGTTTTCGGTTGGCCGCGTGTATCATTCGCCGATGATGTTCGATAACGAAGCCGCGGCGCTGACTGCACTAAAAGAGGCGATGGCAAAAGCGGGGATTCAAACCGAGGCAATTTATTCTGGTGACAAGCTAAGTGGTGGAGTTGGAGTCGAGATCGAAGTGTTGCATCCTACTGAAAAGGGTGTGTTTGGCAGCGATAACGCTAATAGTATTGTGTTGGCAATTGAATATCAGGGCTACAAAATCTTGCTGCCTGGTGACTTGGAAAGCCCAGGAACGGAGTATTTGTTAGCGGAAGAGCCGATTGAGTTCGATATTATCATGGCCCCCCATCATGGAAGTGCAGGCAGTAACCCGGCCGGATTTGTTGAGTGGGCCCTGCCTAAGTGGATTGTGGTGAGTAGTGGGCACTCGACCGAGGATTTGCAGGCAATTGAGGCCCTGGAATCAACAGGTGGCACGACATTGACCACCTCGGCAGTTGGGGCGATTCGATTCGATTTGTCAAATGCTGGGGTCTTCGTGTCTTCGACCAGAACCAAGAAGGCGGAAAAATGAAGAAAAATTCTTGAAAACGGGTAATTCTTTTTCAGATAACGACTTATCTTGTCTGATTTCCTACTCAGAAAGCCTATTTGTGGTTGCAAATAAGGCCAGCGGTGATAAATTAACGGACTTATCTCCACCCTGTGGGTGTTGATAGGTACATATTCAAGTGCTTCATTAGCGGCGAAAATCGCTATAAGACTATCGTAAACGCATACAGCGTAGGCATTTAAGGCAACGGAAACAAATTTTACTTATGACAATTACCACAGAAGACAAGCAAAAAGCAATTGCTGACTATCAGCGTGCCTCGGACGATTCAGGTTCGCCTGAAGTTCAGATCGCTATTTTAACGACTCGGATCAATAACTTGACCGAGCACATGAAACAACACAAAAAAGACTTCTCAACACGTCGTGGCTTGTTGGCTATGGTTAGCCGTCGTCGCCGGTTGTTGGATTATCTGAAGAAGAATGCTCCAACGACTTACCTAGACCTCTTGTCTCGTCTGGGCATTCGAAAATAACCTTGTTGAAATCAATTTGAGAAAGACCGCTTTGCCGGTCTTTCTCTCTTGCCGAATCTCTGGTGTTGTAAATATATAGACCAGAGAGTCATCTTGTCGATTAAATGTATTTATTGGATTCGTAGTAAATAAGAACTTAAAAAAATGATTCTTCTGAGCAGGAAACAAGGCAAATCGCAATCGACGGGAGCTTTCCGCCTTAAGAGTCGTGTATTGTTAGGATATGGATTGTGGAAGTCACAAAAGTCGAAAAAGAAATCAATGGTCAAACATTCTCTCTAGAAACCGGTTTTATTGCTAAACAGGCAGCAGGAACCTGTCTCGTAACATACGGTGAAACAGTCGTTCTCGTAGCAGTCGCATCAGGTCCATCTCGCCCTGGTACCAACTTTTTTCCACTCACTTGCGATTATCGCGAACGCTTTGCAGCCGCAGGTAAATTCCCTGGTGGATTCCTCAAGCGAGAAGGTCGTCCTACGACCAAAGAAATTCTCACTTGCCGATTGATGGATCGTCCGATTCGTCCGATGTTCCCCAAAACTTTCCGTGACGATGTTCAAGTGATGGCCAACGTGTTGGCCAGTGATCAACAAAATGATGGCGATGTATTGGCAATGAACGGTGCCTGTGCCGCTTTAGGTATATCAGGCCTGCCTTTTGAAGGACCACTCGCATCGGTTCGTCTGGGTCGTGTCAACGACGAGTGGGTTGCTTTCCCAACGCAAGATCAGTTGGAAGAAAGCGAACTCGATTTGATCGTTTCCGGAAGTAAATCTTCTGTCTTGATGATTGAAGGTTTCTCGCGTGAAATGAGCGAAGACCTGATGGCAGATGGAATCATGGCTGCCCATGAAGTGATCAAAGATCTTTGCGATCTACAAACCGAATTTGTTGAAAAAGCAACCAACAAAAGAGAAGTCACTTGGGTCGATCCAGTAGATTCTGGCTTGTACCAAAAATTGCTTGACTCTTACTACAACGACATGAAAGCGGCCAAGCAAACTTCTGGCAAACAGGCTCGTAAAGAAGCTGTAAGCGAGTTGAAAGAAAAAGCCAAAGAAGCCATTATTCCTGATCCAGATGCTGAAGGTGCTTATCCTATTGGCGAATTTGGTGACGCATGGCACGATGTTGAAGAGCAAGTTATTCGTGACTTGATTCTAAGTGGAACCCGTCCTGATGGTCGTGATGGCAAGACTTTGCGAGAGATCTCTTGTTATGTTGACGTATTGCCTCGCGTTCATGGTTCGGCCATTTTCCAACGTGGCGAAACGCAATCGTTGATGACCGTGACCCTTGGTACTTCACGCGATGAACAACGTGTTGACGGTATCTTGGAAGAGTTCTCGAAGAAATTCATGCTTGATTACAACTTCCCATCCTACTCAGTCGGCGAATGTCGACCGATTCGAGGACCAGGTCGTCGTGAAATCGGGCATGGTGCTCTGGCTGAACGCAGCGTGAAACCAGTATTGCCTGGACCGGAAGATTTCCCTTACACCATTCGTGTTATCTCAGACATTACCGAATCAAACGGTTCGAGCTCGATGGCTTCGGTTTGTGGTGCCACTTTGGCATTGATGGCCGCTGGTGTTCCGATCAGTAACCCGGTTGCTGGCATCTCGATTGGTTTGGTCCAAGAAGGCGATGATTACGTTTTGTTGACCGATATTCTGGGCGAAGAAGATCACCATGGCGACATGGACTTCAAGATCGCTGGAACTCAAAACGGGATTACTGGGATCCAGTTAGACTTGAAAATCAAAGGAATCAGCGAAGAAATCATTCGCAAAACCTTGGTTCAGTCACGTGATGCTCGTATCGAAATCCTGCGTACCATGTTGAGTGCCATCTCAAAACCACGAGACGACACCAACGAATGGGCACCTGCCATGCTGTCGACCAAAATCAAGCCCGATAAAATTGGCTTGTTGATTGGCCCTGGTGGTAAAACCATCCGTGGCATGCAAGAAACCACCGGTGCTCAAATCGATGTAGAAGAAGATGGAACCGTTTTGGTTTCGAGCCCTAATCAAGCTTGGGCCGAAGCTGCCCTGGCGATGGTTCAAGCGGTTACCGGAGATGTTGAAGTCGGTCGTATTTACGATGGCCGCGTGACTTCGGTCAAAGACTTCGGTGCGTTTGTTGAAATCTTACCGGGTCGTGATGGATTGTGTCACATCAGTGAACTTTCTGCAGATTACATTGCCAACGTGAACGATGCCGTTTCCGTGGGCGATCAACTGAAAGTGAAAGTCTTGTTGGTAGACGAGCACGACCGTATCAAACTTAGCCACAAAGCTGCCGTTGAAGGTGGACTTCAAGGCGATGGCGTAACACCTAAAGGCGATGCACCTGCTTCTCCACAACGTAGTAGTAGTGGCGGTGGTCGTGATGGCGGTGGAAATCGACGTCGTCGATAAGACCGTGTCGCTAATAGGCGATAAGAAACCTTGCATTTTAATTCACCAAGAGATTCAACTCTTTTGGAAATTGTAAGTGTGACTGAAATTGATTACCCGATTCCGTTGTGTCACAATGGGGTCGGGTATTTTTTATTTTAAAGGCCAAAACTTGTGGATGATCAAGCCGAGCCCGATCTCGCTGACGATCATGAAATGGTCAATCAGCGGTTAATGAAGCAATACAACGAGATTGCGCAATTAGCAGGCTCGTTGGCCCACGAGATTAAGAACCCGCTCTCTGTGATCAATATGAACATGGAGCTTCTAGCGGAAGACTTGGCAGAGCCGGAAACGCCTGTTGAACGTCGGATTCTGCAAAAAACCAAAATCGTGCAAGAGCAAGTCTTGCGTCTGCAACATCTGCTAGATGACTTTCTCAAATATGCTCGGGTTCGCCAACTCAATCTGCTACCTGGTAGCCTTAACGAACAAGTGGAACGAGTCCTTGATTTTGTTGAGCATAGTGCTGCCGAGCAAGGCGTGGAAATTGTGCGTTACTTGGACCCTGATCTTCCGAGCATCAATCTCGATGGCGAGACACTGTACTCGGCTCTGTTGAATCTTGTGATCAACGCCCTGCAAGCCATGCCTGATGGGGGAACATTGATGGCACGCACACGCGAATCACGCAATGGGGTGGCCCTGGGTTTGATCGACACCGGCTGCGGGATGAACCAAGAAACGGCCTTGCACATGTTTGATGCGTTTTACTCGACCAAACAAAACGGATCAGGGCTCGGGCTGCCACTGGCACAAAAGATTATCGAGGCCCATCTGGCCAGAATTGATGTCCAAAGTGAACTAGGGCACGGGTCACAATTTACGATTGAGTTCCCTAAACCACGCAGAATAACAGGTTGATTTTGGATTTTTCAGTCCCGGATGGGACGATATCATGTAGCCAGGGAATTCATTCCCTGGAGTCGGTTTTCCCCAATCCAACAAAGCCCCGGATGGGGCGACATCGGGGGGATTAAGGATGTTTTAGCTTCTTATTAACGATTCGTGGTAGAATTCTCTTTGATTTGAAGCATGATACTGACGCATTAAATCGGTGTCGCCCCATCCGGGGCTTTGAGGCTTCGGCGATTCATTTCCAGGGGATAAATCCCCTGGCTACATGATATCGTCCCTAACGGGACTGAAAAAAAATGAAAACAAAAGACCGCTTTTCGCGAATACTCTGAACACGATAATTTAAAATGCTCTTTGCAATTCTCGTCAGGCACAGCCTGACCTACAGCATTCCCCTATTCAACCCAATAATTGCCGCCCGATATTTCAGGCCGGTGGCTAGTGAACTGTTCATTTTTTCGGTAAATTATGGGTTATGAATACGACGACCAATTTATCTGAAGAGACTGGCACTGCTGACTTGAACCCGGCCATGTTCCGTGTGTTGATCGTTGATAACGATAAAGCACACGCTTTGACGATGGCCGAAAGTCTGGAGCGGATCGGTTATCAATGCACCACTGCCACTTCTGGCCCTGAAGGGGCTGAGCAAATTGAACGAAATGCGTTTGATATTATCATTACAGATTTGGTCATGAATGACATCGATGGACTCGGCATCTTGCAACGGGCCAAAGATAACTTGCCTGACTGTGAAGTGGTGATGGTCACCGGGCACGGTACGATTACCATTGCGGTCGAGGCGATGCAAAACGGAGCACTCAACTTTCTAGAAAAGCCACTCACGCCAGATAAACTGCGGGCGGCGACCAGAAAAGCGGCTGAAACGGTTTTGCTGAAACAAACGAACTCTGAACTTCACAAACGCCTTGACGAAAAGTTTGGTTTTGAAGGACTAATCTACAGCGATGGTCGTACGCAACAAGTCATTGATCGTCTGAAACGCATTGCACCAACCGATGCCAGCGTTTTGATTCAAGGCGCTACCGGAACTGGCAAAGAATTAATCGCCCAGGCCATTCATCAAAACAGCCCTCGCAAGAAGAAGCCATTTGTTCCGCTAAACTGTGCCGAATTGAGTGAGCATCTGCTAGAGAGTGAACTGTTCGGCCACGCCAAAGGCGCCTACACCGATGCCGCGAAAGAACGAATTGGTCGGTTTGAATATGCGAATGGCGGAACGATTTTCCTCGATGAAATTGGCGATATGCCGATGGCGACGCAGGTCAAGTTACTGCGTGTTTTAGAAAGCGGAGAGATCACTCGCGTTGGTGAAAATAAACCGATCAAGATTAACATTCGCTTGGTCTCTGCCACCAATCGTGATTTGGACGAAGCGATCAAAGCCGGCACATTCCGTAGCGATCTGTATCATCGTTTGAAAGTGATCACTGTCAACATTCCGCCTCTTAAAGATCGGCCTGATGACATTGTTCCGCTGCTAGATCATTTTCGCAAACATTTTTCCAAGCATCATCACAAAGCAATCAAGGGGACCGAGAACGCGGTCGTCAAACGGTTTTATGACTACGACTGGCCAGGCAATGTGCGGCAACTAAAGAACTTTGTCGAGTCAATGGTGGTGATCGACATCGATGGCACTTTGGGCATTGATGACTTGCCCCCTGAACTGCTGGAAGAGGGAGACCTCGGGCCGCAACCTTCGCAAACCATTACTTTGGGTCAAAATCAAGCTGGTCTGTCTGACTTAGTAGGGCAACCGCTGAGCGAAGTCGAACGACAATTCATTGCAGAAACTTTGAAGTTTTCAAACCAAAACCGAGAAGAAGCTGCTAAAATGCTGCAAATAGGCGAACGTACTTTATACCGTAAAATCAAAGAGTATAATTTACGTGAAGAAAAGTAAAGCAAGTTCAAGCGAGGACGAAGTTTTTTTACATCGTGTGCCACTGGCTCTGCCAGTGTGAACTGCAATTAAACTTTTTTGAAAGTCATCAAGTCTGAGCAATAGAGACTCAGGTTACTCGTTTTTTATTGAGAATGCTATTCCTGGTTTAGACTAAAAGTATTGATTTTATGGCTTAACTGCTATTCAGCACTGGCGAAGCCAGTGGCACCCAGTGAAGAACATTGATCTACTACACTGATAAGTTCCTACTAGTTAAAAGAGAAGAGGCATCGGATGCCGGAAATTCGTCAATTATCGCAAAGTGTCGTCAACAAAATTGCCGCTGGCGAAGTCATTGAGCGGCCTGCTAGTGTTGTGAAGGAGTTGGTCGAAAACTCGGTCGATTCTGGCGCCACGCGAATTGATGTGGTGATCGAACAAGGGGGCACGCAGCTAATTCGTGTCAGTGATAATGGCTGTGGAATTGATGAGGATCAACTGTCACTCGCGGTCTCGGCACATGCGACCAGTAAGATCCGCGGTGCCGATGATTTGTTCAAAGTTTCCACGCTCGGGTTTCGTGGAGAGGCACTCGCTTCGATTGCCGAGATTAGCCAGTTCCGCATTCGGAGCCGTACCGCAGATGCCGCTTCCGGCAGCGAGATGGAAGTCAACGGCGGGCAACTAGTGGAAATCACCCCGTGTGGTGCGCCGACTGGCACATCCATCGAAGTGCGTAATCTGTTCTTCAATACGCCGGTGCGTCAGAAGTTTATGAAGACCACACAAACCGAGTTTGGGCACGCCAGTGAAGCCTTGACCCGAATTGCGTTGGCGTTCCCGCATGTGCATTTCACACTAAAGCACGGCAACCGGCAGATTCACGATCTGCCACCTACCAACACTTGGCGAGAACGGGTCGCTTCGTTCTTCGGCGATGAACTGGCCGATCATTTGATTGAAATCGAAAGTAGTGACGAGGCGGTTCGGTTGTCTGGTTATGTGGCCGATCCAAAATTCAGCCGCGCCAATAACCGGATGCAATATCTATTCTTGAATGGGCGTCACATTCGAGACCGTGCTTTGCAACATGCGTTGACCGAAGCCTATCGAGGGCTGTTGCTTACCGGCCGTTTCCCCATTGCGTTTCTCAAGTTGGAGATGCCGCCTGAGATGGTTGATGTGAATGTTCATCCGACCAAAATGGAAGTTCGTTTTCAAGAGAGTGGCAAAATCTACAGTCAACTGTTGGGTACACTACGCAGCCGGTTTTTATCGACTGATTTAACCGCCAAGTATCGACCAACAGAATTAGATCAACGTGCGTTGGATGAAGCTGGCACTAAGGAAGATGCCTCGTCGCAACAAATGCGAGATGAACTGGTGGCCTGGGCCAAAGGCGAGGTCGGTGAAGGTGCCACGAATGCGATGTCGACTGTTCAACAATCACCGCAAAGTCTTCAGGCCGATTTGGACCTTGATTTTCGTTCCGCCAGCCATCCTCCGTTGAAGCTCAATCGTATTCAAAGAGACACGGTTTCTTCTGAGTTTGATGGCTGGAATGTGGGTAAAGAATTTGGCGAAAATCCCGAGGGCCAAGCTTCGAGTGAAACTGGTTCAAGCTTACCGACTTCTTCAGATCGGATGCCCAATTCCGGGAGCACCGGCATGCGGGCCTTGCAGTTGCACAATCGTTATCTGATAGCGGAGTCAGACGATGGCATGATTGTGATCGATCAACATGCTTTGCACGAACGTATTTTGTATGAAGAAATTCGCGAGAAAGTTCTGGCGGGTCGTTTGGAATCACAACGACTGTTGGTGCCTGATACTTTGAATCTCTCACCCACCGAATACGCGGCTGTGATTGAGTCGCAAGAACTATTGGCCAAGCTGGGTATCGAAATCGAGCCCTTTGGTGGCGACACGGTTTTGGTGCAAAGCTACCCGGCAATGCTGCACCGGAAGAACCCTAGTGAAGTCTTGCGAGGCATGATCGATCAACTTTTGACCGAGGGCAAATCACCAGATCGTCGTGATTTACTGGATGAACTGCTGCACATGATGTCTTGCAAAGCGGCTGTGAAAGCGGGTGATCGTCTTTCGACCGAAGAAATTGAAGCCTTGTTAGACCTTCGAGAGTTGTGCCAAGATTCGCACCATTGTCCGCATGGTCGACCCACCTCTTTGGTATTCACCAATGAAGAACTAGATAAGCGTTTTCAAAGAACTTAATCGAGTTCTGATAAAAAAACGGTTTTCGATTTGAATCACGAACCAAAATCAGACACAATAGAACATACCCACTCCCCTGCCCTTTTCCTCTTCTTTGATCTGATCCAAAAATATGATTTGCGTAAGTATTAGCCGAGGTCGGCATAAACACATGATGGCCGAGCACAAACACCTTGCTAGTCAAGGCGTTCAACTGGTAGAGCTTCGTCTTGATTTCATCAACGGCCCTATTAAGTTTAAACGGTTGTTAGCCAAACGCCCGTGCCCTGCGATCATCACATTTCGTAGAGAGGAAGATGGAGGCCAATGGACGGAAGACGAGGAAACTCGCATCATGGCCTTGCGTACGGCGATTGTCGAAGGGGCCGATTACGTTGATCTGGAAGAGGATATCGCCGATAAAGTTCCACGTTATGGCGATACCAAACGCATCATCAGCTACCACAATTTTCGTGAGACACCTGCGGACCTCGATGAATTGCATTACCGCATGTCAAAGCTTGATCCCGATATTATCAAGATTGCGACGATGGCCAACACGCCGATGGATAATGTGCGGATCTTGAATATGGTCAAAGAATCGAAGATTCCAACCATAGGGCTCTGCATGGGCGAAATGGGAACGCCAAGTCGAGTGCTGGGGGCCAAGTATGGTGTTCCATTTACCTATGCATCGTTTTCCAACGAACGCACTTTGGCTCCGGGGCAAATCGGTTATCGTCAGATGCAGGAAATTTATGCGTATGACAAAATTAATCAAGAGACCGAAATCTATGGTGTCATCGCCGATCCGATTGGCCATAGTTTGAGCCCTCATCTTCACAACGCAGGCTTTCAACATTATGGCTTGAATAAATGTTATCTGCCGTTTCGAGTTCCACGTGAACATCTGGAACATTTTATCGATGTGGTTTGTCCCAAGTTGGGCATCAAGGGGCTTAGCGTCACGATTCCTCATAAAGAAGCAGTGATACAAACACTTAAAAAACCAAGCGAAGCCGTGCAAGGCATCGGTGCCTGCAACACGGTCATTTTTGACAAGGGTGGACCCTCTGGCTACAACACCGATTGCCAGGCCATTTTAGAAAGTCTTGAGACCGCATTTCCTGTGAAGCACGATGGTTCTTTGAAGGGGAAAAAAGTACTGGTCTTGGGTTCAGGTGGAGTCTCCAAGGCCATCGCCTGGGGCATGAAGAGCCGAGACGCTGATGTCATTATTTCAGGAAGAACGCAAGAAAAGGCAGACATGCTGGCTGAAAACCTCAGGTGTAGTACCGTTGCCTGGGATCAACGTGGTAAGGTGAAACC
The DNA here is from genome assembly GCA_002733575.1 of Blastopirellula sp. Classification (GTDB taxonomy): domain Bacteria; phylum Planctomycetota; class Planctomycetia; order Pirellulales; family Pirellulaceae. The sequence continues at coordinate 12,159 of NVWB01000273.1, forward strand.
CGATATTTTGGTCAATGGAACGCCAGTCGGCATGCACCCTAATGTGAATGAAACTCCGTTTGACCAAGCCGGTATCCATCGCACAATGATTGTGTTTGATACGGTCTACAACCCAGAACAAACGCTGTTGATTAAACAAGCCAAAGAGCGAGGGTGTAAAGTAATCACCGGAGTGGAAATGTTTGTTCGGCAAGCCGCGTTGCAGTTTGAAATGTTTGCCCAGCAGGAAGCCCCGCGTGAACTGATGCGAGACGTCCTCAAGAAAACCATCGGCGCTGCCAGAACCAACTAACAAGGTAGTCTGAATGAACGTCGCGCTGATTGGGTATCGAGGCACCGGGAAATCACATGTGGGTCGGCTATTGGCCGAGCGTCTTGGATGGATATTGTTTGATACGGATGCAGAAATTGAAACCAAGGCAGGTGTACCGATTTCACAAATCTTTGCCGATCAGGGAGAGCCTGCATTTCGAGATTTAGAAGTGGCAGTGGTTACCGACTTGGCTCAAAAAAAACAAGCGGTGCTCTCCTTGGGCGGCGGGGCCGTTTTGCGGGAAGAAAATCGTCAGGCGATTCAATCCACATGCTCTACCATTTGGCTGACCGCTATAGCCGATACAATCCTTGCACGAATCTCAGGCGATGCAACTAGTGGTGATCGACGTCCTAGTTTGACCGATCAGGCTCCTTTGCAGGAAATAATCGCGCTTCTCGAAATTCGAGAGCCGATCTATCGAGAATGTGCTGATCTGATAATCGACACCGAAAATCGATTACCAGAATCTATTGCTGACGAAATTATTAACACTCTCGATCTCTGAGTTGCAGAACTAAGCTAAGGAAAACAATCTGTGGCCATGTGGCTTGAAATGACGCTAGGCGTTCGCATGGTGATTCTCTTCACCATCGGCGTACTGCTGGGCACACAGATCAATCGCGGCATTTATGCGTTTGCTTATCCTCGCAAGTTCCTCGATCCTTGGTCGCCCCCACCGAAAGATGGGCTACCGCGTTCTTGGTTTGATCGAATTCCCGTCTTGGGCTGGCTTTCGATCTGTCGAGAAAACAAGCTTCACGGCACCGGCTATTGGATTCGCCCACTACTATTGGAACTATTCACCGGCTTCTTTTTTGCCTGGTATTATCAGTGGTTGATGGGTGGGAATACGATTCCCACAGGGATAACAGGCACTGTGGCACTAGGCTCGTTGCACGCAATGTATCTTAGCCACATGATCCTGTTTTGCTTTTTGGCAATCGCTACGTTCATTGATTTTGATGAACGCTGTATTCCCGATGAAGTGACCGTTCCTGGTTTTTTGTGTGGTTTACTACTAGCCATTTTCTTACCGAACTCGTTGCTGCCTGTGCCTGAACAAGTCACTTCTGGTTATCCCAGTCAAGTGCCAGAGACGATCAATGCAACCTTTATGCAGGTATGCACACCCTCTTCTATTCCTGAATATGCAATGGGCATAAAGGGGCTCGCAATCAGTATTGTTTTGCTTGCCGTGTGGTGGTTTGCGATTTGCCCAAAAGTGGTTCGCAAAGGCTGGGGCTTTAAGCGTTATTTTCAGATATTGATAACCAGTTTTAGAAGACGAGCTTTCAACCGTTTTTATCTTTCACTGCTGGCCGGGCTCGTGGTCACGGCAGTTCTCACATGGTGTTTTGCCAGTGCTGATTCGTGGCAGGCGTTTTTATCTGCGATATGCGGAATGGCGTTTGGTGGATTACTAATCTGGCTTGTGCGTATTTGCGCCGGAGCGGCTCTCGGCAAAGAGGCCATGGGCTTTGGTGATGTCACGCTCATGTGCATGATCGGCGCATACGTTGGATGGCAGCCGATGATTATTATCTTCTTTTTGGCCCCCCTGATCGCCTGCTTATTTGCCGTAGGGCGATATCTGGTGACCGGAGATGTTGAATTGGCGTTTGGGCCCTATCTTTGTTTCGGAACGCTCATCGTGCTAATCAACTGGGCCGCTCTGTGGGACAACTACCATGACTTGTTAATTTTAGGCTGGTGGCTGCCGGTCATTTTCCTCTCTCTGCCGCTGTTCATGGGTCTGATGCTCATGGTCTGGAAATGGATCAAAGAGAATATCATCTTCCGGGAACAAGCGTAATTTCGACTTGAATTGCGAAATTTACGTTTCTGTAAGCTAGACTTTCTTAGAGTGGATCGCCCGAATCGGGTAGCCCAGTTTGCTCGCAAACTGGGTTGACGAAGTCAACAAGAGGTCACACGTGGCTGCTTGAATCGAACAAGATACTTACACAACTCAACGCGTGATGTTTGTGTAAGCCGATAAGATTGTTCCACATTTAACATGAA
>NVWB01000274.1 GCA_002733575.1 Blastopirellula sp.
GGTAGCCCCGATAGCTCGGCTATCGGGGTCGGCGAAGTCGACAAGAGGTCTCAGGTTCAGTCTAGGAGCATTAAAGAACAACACTCGACCGTGGACTTCACCGAAAAAATCAGCATCAAATAATAAAAGCTTGGGGGCTATCCGCTTCCCCAAATTGCTTTTCTATTTGATCAAAGTTCGCAAGTGATCAATGGCCAAATCACGATTGTCAAAACGTTCCCAAAGCGCGTCAATCTTGGTTCGCTTCAGCACATCTAAACATTCAGGTTGAAGGCCAGCTAAAACCAACGTGCCATCACGTTTCTTGATTAACTTCCAAGTGCGAATTAAAAACTGGATGAAATATGACCCAAAGTATTTGGTGTGCGAAAGGTCAATCACCACCAAAGCTGGATCGGCATGCTTGGCAACTTCAATGAGTTGTTGCGAGGTCTTACCCAAGTTGGATTCACTGAGATTTGAATACTCAGGCCCCAACTCGATCACGGTGATTTCTCTTTGTCTTAGGATATTGACCATTTTTAAACTCACAACTAGCTAAATGTGACTAATTAATGCTTGCATTCTATCCGCAAAGCTACTAAAAATATAGCCGTAGTAAATAAAGCACAGAAATAAAGTAGTATTTCGGACAAAAAATGAAAAACCCACCGTCTGAATTAAGTGTAACTAGCGGCAGATTACTTAACAACCCTTCCGGTTGGATCAAGTATCACACCAACTGTTTGGTTTTGACAAAAGACCTTCTATGCGGCAAAATCACCTATTGTGCACAGGTCTTCTGCTGTCATTTGCACACCTAAAAGATGGCCTTGGCTCTACCTTTTCTAAGTCTATTTCTAAGTTACAAGGTAGAATAGCAATAGCAATCAAGTTGTAAGAAAATGAATCTCAATTGGGAGAAAATGAATGAGCTTATCGGAATCAAACAGTGCAAATCCAACCAACACAGATAAGAACCCTCGACGAGAACGTGAGATCGGTTCACTCATTCAACAAATTCGAGACCTGGCAGACAAGTTGGCCATTGATGATTCCTCGCGTGGCGATCTCAAAATTCTAACTAGGACGCTGCGTGAACTCCGGTATGCGTTCAAAGTTTTCTCGCCCTACCGATCACAACACAAGGTAACCATGTTCGGTTCGGCCCGCACCTTGCCTGATGCACCCGCCTATCAACAAGCGGAGGAATTTGGTCGGAGAATCGCGGAAGAAAATTGGCTGGTAATCACTGGGGCTGCCAGCGGAATTATGGAAGCAGGGCACTTGGGTGCAGGGAAAGAGAGCTCAATGGGGCTAAACATCATGCTTCCATTTGAACAAGGTTCCAACTCAATCATCGAGGGCGATCCGAAGCTGGTACACATGAAATACTTTTTCACACGCAAATTGATGTTCGTGAAAGAGTGCGAAGCGGTCGTCTGTTTGCCGGGTGGTTTTGGAACATTGGACGAAGCGTTAGAAGTGCTCACGTTACTGCAAACCGGAAAACGAGACATGGTGCCTGTGGTTCTGATGGATGCCCCTGGTGGAACCTACTGGAAACAATTTCATGAATATGTGATCAACGAGCTACTCGGCCCCAAGATGATCTCACCTGAAGATTTAGCACTCTATTTGGTCACCGATAACTGCGACGACGCACTCAACGAAGTAACAGGTTTCTATGAAGTCTATCACAGTATGCGATATGTCAAGAAACAACTTGTGCTTCGCTTAAACGAGGCTCCTTCGGATGAATTACTGGATGCAATCAATCAGGAATTCTCTGACATTTTAGTCGAGGGAAAGTTTGAAGTTCGTGAAGCATTGCCGGAAGAAGATGAGCCAGAAATGATGGACCTCGCCCGGCTCGTATTCTATTTTAATCGAAGAGCCCTCGGCAAACTTCGCATGTTAATCAATTGCTTGAACGCACGCTCCATTGAACCTGCGAGAAGAGTGTTTCCTTAGTCAATTCTCTTGCCAGCCAATCAAGTTGATGGCAATGCTAGCACTCCATTCTACACTGCACTTGTCCAAAGAAGAATGTCTCTATATCATCACAACATCTGTCTATGCAAAATCAAATCTGTTGAGAATATTGCGTTGATGAAAATTAGTATTATTATCACGACCCATAATAATCCAGAGTACTTGAAACGAGTGCTTGATGGGTTCCTGCATCAATGTGTAATGCCTGATGAAATTGTGGTTGCCGATGATGGCTCAAAACCCGAAACACGAAATGTGGTTCAAGCGTTTAGTAGTACATCACCTTTTCCGGTACTCCATTCCTGGCAACCACATGCCGGGTATCCAAGATTGACACACACTCGCAATCTGGCAACAAGACATTCCTCTGGTGATTACCTCGTCTATATCGATGGAGACTGTGTGCCTGGCCCTAGCTTTGTGAAAGACCAGCAACAATTGGCAAAACCAGGCTGGTATGTTCAAGGGAAGAGAAACTTTGTGACTTCCAAAGGGCTGTTGGGCTTCACTGGCTCGGAATCAGCGATCAAACAAATGCAGCTTTGGTTTCGTGGTTGCCTCGAAAAATTACATTTGACCTTGCGTATCCCTGGCCTGGCGACATCGCAAAAAGGTATCCATGGTACACGCGGCTGCAACATCGCAGCATTTCGTAAAGACATCATCAACATCAATGGCTGGGATCAAAATTACATCGGTTTCTGGCGTGAAGATTCCGACTTCGTTTTACGCCTGATTCGATCTGGCGTTCGTCGAAAGAACGCACTCTTCTCCGCAGTTGTCTTTCATCTAGAACATGCCACAAAAGACCATGACGAAGATATGAAACGAAATACCGCCTTGTTAGAAAAAGCCAAGACAGGGCCCATTCAAGTAGCCAATGGGTTATTTACCCCAGAAGAAATGAAGCTGCTTGAACAAGGGATAGAAGAGCATCAATTGCCAAACTTTAGTTCTTACCAAAAAACTGCATGACGCTTTAATTGCTCGCTCAATAAAGATCTCTCATCGCCGCATCTAATTCAGGAAACGTAAACTCGAAGCCCTCGTCTTCTAATCTACGTGACTTGCAGTAGCGACCATACAAAGCCAGCTCTGGATCGGTCCGCATCAACAGCGGGGCACCTATGCGTACCATCCAGCTTGCGGCCGGTAATCCAATCGGCATTCGCACTGCTTTGCGTAATCTCTTCATAAACTGCGTATTGGAAACAGGATTCGGGGCGGTTGCAATGTAGGCTCCTTGCATCGCATCATGCGTAATCGCTCGGGCAAATAGTCGATTCATATCTTCCTCATGCAGCCAACTAATTCCTTGCTGACCATGACCCACTTTGCCGCCGAGACCCCAGCGGGCCAGTTTGGCCAACCGGGGCAGTGCTCCGCCAGATTGGCCCAGCACAAAACTAGTTCGCAAAATGACTTGTCGCATTTCAGGCAATACGGCACGGGCAAATGCTTCCTCCCAAGCCTGTCCGACAGTCGGAGCAAGTCCTAAACCGAAGGCCGAGTCTTCATCACAAACAACCTCAGGCGGGTCGCCATATCGATGGGCTGTCGACATTTGGACCCAAACCGGCGGCGGATTCTGCACGGTTCGCACCGCTTGCCCCAATACTTGGGTCGCTTCGACTCTGGAACGTATAATCTCATCACAGTGGTCAGGCGTCTTGATGCAGTCCACAGTTCGCCCTGTTAAATTCACCAAGGCACAGGCCCCATCAAGCGTCTCAGCCCAATCACCCAAGCTTCGGGCATCCCACTCTGCAAAAATCCAAGCCCCTGTTCGCTTGGGCCGATTGCGTGCGAGAATCACCACCTCGTAATCTCGCTCGATCAGATACTCGTCCAAGTTCAACCCTAAGAAGCCTGATCCCCCAGCAATCACAACCCGGCCTTTTGATTTCGTATGCTCTGTCATGCCAGTCAATCTTTACTTCGTCTAAACGGTTAAATGGAAAACCTTGAAACTGATATCAGGTTTAACCGCAGAAGCGAATGAAGATTAACAGGGCAGCAGGGAAACAATGGTGGCAATACGGTGCTGGTAATCCAAGTTTTTTTAAAGTCAACACACTTTAAAAAGAGGCTCGTGGGCAACAATCGGCCAAGCATTTTATAAAGCTATTCTTTCTTTTTTCTCTGCGTGTTCTATCTCTGCGTAAGGCGATTCGCTTTATGTGCTGTTTTCCGCATGACATACGCCGTTAATGCGCGTTTAATGCAGTTTATTACCCTGAAATCATGCTAGAGAAGTTTCGATAATGTGGCCTGTAACGTTTGACAGGAATATAACTCCAAACATACTAGCCCAGGTATGGATCAAAACCAGTCTGATGTTTCGTTGGAAAAACCATCTAACCCTCCAATCCGTTTGATCCCTAACAAAGGAACAATTGAATGAAGCTACGCAAACTATTTTTCATGGTCGCTTTGTCAGCGGCCTCGCTATTCCTCGTGAATAGCTCTGCTAATGCTGGTGCATTGGGACTGCTTAGCGCGGATGGAGTTTCGGTCAACCAACTGAATGGCTCCAAGTACCAATCTCTGTTTAACTTCAATCCGGACGGCACGATTGGTGCTAATGATGGAACAGACACGATCCTTAATGTAGGCGATGTGTTATTTGGATATGCTCGTACTGATAAAGTATTTGCACCACTTAACTCAGCGGGAGTCTCTCCTTCAACGCATACTTTTACCTCGTTGATGTTTGCGGAGGTTACCAGCATTAAGGATTATTTTGGAGGTGCATACGTTCCAGGGACCAGTAATGCAGCAAAAGTTGAATTCGGCGCTTTAAGTTCCGTGAAATTTGCGAACTTATTGGGAGCAATCTCTACTGATTTATCTAGCCTGACTCGTAACAGCACAAATTCTATGGTGCTCGTTTTTGATGACTCGGATAGTCCAGACTTTATCGACACTAACCCTACTAATTTGAGTGAAGGATTACTGTCGGCGATGAATGGGGAGGCGCTATTTGAATTTGGTATCTCTTCTGCTCTCGACTCAACTGATTTGTGGGTAGCAAATATATTTAATGATGCACTTGATGTGACAAAAATTAACCCGGCGAATTCGGCCAGTGCCGCGTTGAGTGTAACTTCCAACAGTACCAACTTAACATTTGAGACGATCACAGGCGTAGGCCAACCCAATGGTTCCGGTTTATATTATCTACCAGATGCGAATGTACATCTCTTTAATGGGACGTATGCGCTGAACGATGGGGACTATGGTACCAAGGTCTTAGAAAGTGTGTACTTTACTGTTACACCTGAGCCAACTAGCCTTGCCATTTGGGGCATAGGTGCTTTAGGTTTTGGCATGGTTCGTCGTCGAAAAACGGTTGCCTAACCTAAACTGTCAACAGGAAGACATTTTTGTACTTCTGTACGTGTATGTTTCATGAGAACTAGTCGCGAAGAATATGCGGTCAACTATTGACCATTTCTTCGCGGCTATTTTTCTTCTTCCAAGCAAACTTCTGGTGCCAACACAGCCAGAGCTTCTATTTGTCAATTGAACGCAACACCTCTCCGGCAAGGCGGTTTCCTAGGGTGCGGACACTTTCCTTTGAGCGTACATTGGACAACACCGCCGGGAGCCACTGGCTATCTGCGAATGTGTGCAACATTTGATCTGAGATCATGGATGATTTTAACAAAGCTTGGCCGTTGTACTTCAAGAGAATAGATTGACGAGTGGATTCGCGATTCTCACTGGCAAGAAGCCAGTGGCACTCGGCGTATTCACTAGGTCACCATGAACCCATCCCCGACAGAATCGCAAACCCCAAATAGAAAAAGACAAACATCCAATACGCAACGCCTGGTGTTAAGAAACCGATTATGCAAGCAAATAGAGGTCGCATTGCAGTCAGCGAGATCCCCCCTCCCAGCAGCCAGCTTCCGATGACCCACAGCATTAACCCCAACGCATTTTCTTCATTGGACATTGGGTTTTTGAAAACGAAAAACGAGCCAATTGCGATGGTTGCCAAACCGATAAAAGCCATGACAAGGCCAGTGAAGACCTGCCACTTTTCTTCCTGATGATTGGCCTCTGACCCTTCGTTGACAGGATAATAATCATCGAATCGAAACGGCTGCACATCATGCGGAGGATTTGAGAATGGACTGGTCATTTGTTTTTGATCGTGCAAATTGTGTTGTAATAGCTGACTCACAATTGTTAGACCGCAGAGAGATGGTGGTTGTTAACCATAATTTTTAGAAATATTTGGAACGGTAGAAACGAGCATGTTAGCAGAACAGATCAACCTGTATTTATACCTGCCTGATCGGTGATCAAACACAGCACACACTGGCAACTAGTCAGTGTGTGCTCGGCGTTTGTTGGCTCACTACATGGCCGATCCACTAAGGATCAATGGGCTCAAAATCCATCGTGATTCCGATTTCAAGATGCGGGATAATTCTGGGGACGAGTTTGCGATGTTCCGGATGGCGTTCAAAGGCTTGCAGGTCTTCTTTGTTGTTAAACACTGCAATTTCACCGTACTGAAAACCGTGACTATTGCGAGCTACGTTTTTGCCGACCATGAATTCCTGAAGGAAGGGCATATGTTCCTTCGAATCCGCGAGCTCCTGCATGAGTCCAGCAATCTCTTCTTCAGGTGCGTCTTCTTTGAACTTGAAGCAAAAAGCGTGAATGAATATTTTCTTGTTGGCATCCCCTTTCTCTTCAGCCAGCGTACTGCCGCCCATCGGCACAAAATCCATCGTGATACCATGGACAAGTTTCGGAAGGATTTTGCGGACGAGCTTCAGGTGTTCGGGATGGCGTTCAAAGACTTCGAGGTCTTCTTTCTTTTCGAACACTGCGATCTCTCCATATTGGAAACCATGTGTTCGACGCGCCACGTTTTTACCGACCATGAATTCTTTGACAACCGGTATCTTTTTTGCCGAACCCGCAAGCTCTTTCATAAGTTCAGCGATTTCCTCGTCAGGAACGCCTTCTTTGAACTTAAAGTAGAAGAGGTGAACGAATTTGCCGCTGCCGTCACTCGCTTTACTTTCATTCGATTCGGTCGCAGCCGAACCTTCTTCTTCGGCCAATACATTGCCGGTCAAAGTGAGCGTCAGCGATACAAGCATCAGCACGCTTCCAAACAGCAATCGATTCCATCGTAATTTCTTCATGTTCGTCTCCAGGTTGTTTCTTGTGGTTTTCTGAGTAGCACTATTTGAGTTGCAACTCAAGAGTACAATTGACGACGGGTTTTATTCTAATTTTAAACCCACAGTCAATGTTTCGTGACGCTAGTATAAGCCACCTGACTAGAGGTTGTCTTGGACGTGAAAGACTTTATGTTGTATATTTACGACATCTGGAACCCGAAACACGACTCGCAATTGGACTTCACTCATGAACGGAAAAGAGATTCAGGCTGACTTCCTCCAGCAACTTGGAGGCTCACTCCAGTTGTGTCAGCTATTTGAAGAGCTGCCTGACATCTACTTTTTTGCAAAGAACTCCAAGGGTGAATTTGTCTTGTGTAATTCCGCCATTCTCGACGCGATGGGACTGGCCAGTCAATGGGATATGATCGGCAAGACAGACTACGATCTTGTACCCAGGGAGATTGCCGATGTGTATCATGAGGCGGACCAACAAGTAATCCAAACCGGTCTTCCTGTTCGCAATATCGTCGAACCAGTACCGGGCTCAGGCGGAGTATTAAATTGGTACATCACAAGTAAGACTCCGATTATTGCGAACAACGGCAAAGTAATCGGCGTCGCGGTCGCCATGCGCGATTACGAACGCGTCGGGTCCGTGCTTGCACCTTATCAGGAATTCACCCCGGTGATCGAGTTCATCTTCCAGAACTATCATCAACAGATTCTTGTAGAACAGTTGGCCGCCATCGTCGAACTTTCGGTCCGCCAATTCGAGCGCCGTTTCAAGAAACTCTTCAGCATGACGCCGATGAGTTACATTAACCGATATCGTGTCCGCGCGGCCTGTATCGCACTCTGGAAAACTGGCGACTCCATCTCAAGGGTCGCGATCAATTCAGGCTTCTATGATCACAGCCACTTCGTCAAGCATTTCCGCCAGGTCATGGGAATGACGCCAAGCCAGTACCGCAAAACCCAACAGGGTTCAAATGTGTCTTCCTCCGAGAACTGAAACCTGATGCCGATCGAGATATTCTCTACAAATAACAGCTGCACCCGATGAGGGTGGAACGGCCAAAAAGATTTCTCACGCCAAGGCCCAAAGCCGCAAAGGAAGAAAAGAAGGGCCTCGCGCAGAGCCGCGGAGACGCAGAGAAATAATTGTGCCGTAGGTTGAATGAACCTTGATTCATCCACCTTGGAATGATTCTCCATTACGCATGATGATTGAATTTGACATACAGGTGAAGTGTTGATCTGTTTCGATAGAAAACGGTTTGAAGGTGGATGGGAATATTGAGATTATTTGGGCTACTTCACTCGTTTCATTGTGCCACGTCTTGTGATGGCACCCACTCGCCGACATAGGTCTCGTATGCATCGGACATTTGATCTGGAAAGCCCCATCCCATATCTGGTACGTCATTCATGATTTGTAGGCATTGCTCTTTAAACAGGGGGAGCATATCATTCTTGCGTATCAATTTCAGTGCTCGCTCATACATCCCCCCTATGCTCGAATAGAACTGCTCGTCTATATCTCCGTAACAATCCGTGTACTCAACGCCGACATCGACATAAAGAAGCATTAGCTCTGCAAGTAGAGCTTTGTCACTATTAATTTTCTTGAATTCAGTGATTGCCTTTTTCGCAACAGATAATCTAACATCACCAAAACCATGTTCAGGAAAAAATTCGTTCACGATTATCTTTTTGTACTTACTCAATACAGATAGATCACCCTGTTCACTGAACTTCGATGTGTAGTAGTCTTTAACGAAATCATTCTTCTTAAAAAGATCAGCCACATCTTTGATCAGTTCCTCTTTGGTGAGCCCTTGAAGGCTTCGCTTTAATTCGTTGATTTTCATCAGCTATGGCTTGGGGGTCAAGTAGAATGGATGGTCTAAAACATAACGCAAGCCGAAGATTATAACGCATCACGAGAATTTGTTCTATTGAGATAGAATTGCTGGAGTGATTTAGCCACTGGATAAATTTCTCCGAAAACCCCTCTGGTGCGGTCGATTTATCCAATGGATAAATTTTCAAGTCGCTTTGAATCGTAGGATTGGTTGCGGATGTGTTTTTTCTGTTGTTGTAAGTGCCAGTCTCAAACGACTTAGAAAAAGTTAAAGTTTTGGGCACGGTAACACGCCCAAAATTTGTCCATTGGACAAAAATACATCCATGGATAAATGTGCAATTCGCACGTTTTGCATGCACGAAAAGACCAAGCTTTCCCCCCGGTAGAACCGGGTTGCTATTGCTTGTTTGCCAGTGCCTGAAGCCTGGGTGCCCCATCGAAAATCTCTCCGTTTTGTTGAATAAAATTGAACCGTTACCCTGGTCCAATTTACAAAACAAACGTAAGGCACGCTGGAAGATTTTGATCGCACAAGAAATTCGTAGGCTGGCTGCCCTTTTAGGCCAGCCGCCTGTTTATGCGGCCTGCTTCTAGAGGGGGAAACCATCTCAAACAAGGATTGATGAATGAATTTATGAGACAGGATTTACAAGATGAACAAGATAGTGTGTGTTCAGATATTATCCTGTAAATCATGTTCCTCCTGTCAAAAAAAAGATGTCTCACGCCAAGCCCCAAAGTCGCCAAAGACGAAAAGAAGGGCCTCACACAAAGGCACAAAGCCACGAAGAAGGTGTGACCCAAAACCCTTCGTGGCTTTGTGCCTTTGTGTGAGAATTTACTTTAGCTTGCTTCAAGTATTGTAGGGTGAATGAATCTTTTATTCATCCACCTTGGAATTATTCTCCATCACGCATGATGATTGAATTTATCACACAGGTGAAGTGATGATCCGTTTCGATAGAAAACGGTTGGAAGGTGGATAGGATTTAATACAACCAAGAGACCTTTTCGTGTGCCACTGGCTTTGCCAGTGCAGAATTGCGGACCCGTTATCAATTTATTTGATTGAAGCCGAACCGAACATCTGGTGTTAAAACCTGTCTGTTCTCAAATCGAAATGCTGCACACACTGGCGAAGCCAGTGGCACCCGAGGACACAAAATCAAAAGAGGTTCTCACACTAAGGCACAAAGCCGCGAAGAAGGTGTGACCCAAAACCCTTCGTGGCTTTGTGCCTTTGTGTGAGAATTTACTTTAGCTTGCTTCAAGTATTGTAGGGTGAATGAATCTTTATTCATCCACCTTGGAATTATTCTCCATCACTCATGATGTTTGAATTTAACATATAGGTGAAGTGATGATCTGTTTCGATAGAAAACGGTTGGAAGGTGGATGGAAATATAGATTTCATCCACCCTACTTCACTCGTGCTTGCATCTTTGAAAATCGGTAATTAACAGTTTAGTCTGTGACCAATTCTTGAAACTTCAACAGCCGCCGTTTCAGAAGCAGCCCTTCTCTATTTCCTGCTGCATCAGTTCTTTGATCTTCTGGATGTTGCCCGTCTCCTGCGATTTCACTTCTCGCCAGAAGTCCTGCAATTCAGAATGACCGTCCGCATTGGCGATGTATTGATCATACCGCCACATGGCATCCAGTCGTCTGCTCATTTCGTGGACCAGATCGTGATCATGGTCCTGACACCCACGAGTTTCTCCAATGTGTTCGTACTTTGTTTCCTTTGCCAGTGTCATCGTTTCTCTCCTTGTCTCAAGAGTCGTCAACGATCACCCCGCCCGAACCACAGCCCCAGCGGGGCACGCAATAAAGCCCCTCATACAGACATCACACGAAGTGGTTGTCAAAACCAGATTTGTGCGTCAATCATAGGCTAACATTTGTAATTTTACGTCGTTGAAAATCGTCTGTCAAGTTGAAAACCGTCTGTCAACCTGTGCTGTTTGGTGGCGAAGATATACCGAAATCAACAAGGGGAACGAAGCAAGGGCCATTCCAGGGCAACTGCTGGGGATTGGGGAATTGCCCGCAACCCTCACGTTATAAAATTAGTGCGGTAGGGTGGATGAATTTCTTATTCAGCCACCTTGGAATGATTCTCCATCACGCATGATGATCGAATTTAACATACCGGTGAAGTGATGATCTGTTTTGATGGAAAACGGGTTGAAGGTGGATGGGGATGGAGATTTTATTTGGGCTAGTTTACTAGGTTGATCAGCCTAATCTCTTAAATACTGGAATTAAAAGGGGAATTATGCAACTAAACAGGCCTTTTTGATTGCATAAGGGCACCCACTCTTTTTATAATTCACAGCCTATACAAGAAGTCTCTCATTCTCCCTGGAATACCAGGGAATTAAAAAGTTCAAAATAATCTGATTCTAGAATTATGGCAAAAAAAGGTGCGAAGTCGAATAAGCGAAAAGCAATTGGTAAAACCTCCGCGATCATCCTAGTTAATCAGGTTGATGGCTTATGTCCATTATGCAGCAAGCCTCTCATCGATACAAAAAAGGGGGTCAATTATCCGAGATATGATGTAGCACATATCTATCCTCTTAATCCATCTGAAGCTGAAATTGAGTTGCTTAAACATGAAGAGCGTCTTAGTGATGACCCTAACCATCTGGACAATTTAATTCCAGTTTGTCCGGGTTGCCATAGGAAATTTGATCACCCAAGAACAGTTGAAGAATATCGTGATTTGCTAGAAATCAAAAAAGTGTTGATCAGTAAAGAAAAACTACGCAATTCGCTATCTCTTTATCAACTTGAGGAAGACCTTAAAAATATAATCCTCAACCTGAAGACTACATACCCGTATGATGAGTTAGCTGAACTAAAGCTCGATCCGAAAGAACTGAATAATAAGGTCAATGATACGATGTCTTCTTTGACAAAGAGAAGAATTGAACTAAATATCACAGATTACTTCTACTTTGTAAAAGATCAACTAGCACGTCTGGAGGCAGAAAAACCTGGTAAAGGAAAACTGATCCTATCTCAGGTGAAGACATTTTATTTAAAACAAGAAGTAAACGAGGCAACACAACAAACAATTTATGAAAATGTGCGAGAATGGATTAGCAGAACGACAAACTCATCGAACCCTGAAGCCGCTGATATCTTGACATCCTTCTTTGTTCAGAACTGCGAGGTATTTGAATGATAATTCCAAGCAAAGTTACAACTTTTAATGAATCCGTTTTAAGTAAGTTAGAGCCCATTCTAAAAGAGCTAAATAATGAAGAAGAACTGATTTCCCTCTACCAGAAAGTTGAGAAAAAGTTCACCGGCATAGATCAGTTCTTATACGCTCTTGATGTCCTTTATGTGCTAGATCGAATAACATTTGATGAAAATACTAGGATAGTAAAAAATGTTGGTTGAAATTAATTGCGATATGTTCAGGCAGAAATCCATCAAATTCACTGAGGGACTCAATGTAGTATTAGGTGACAGTAAGGCCACGAATTCAATTGGAAAGTCCTCCCTGTTAATGGTGATTGATTTTGTGTTTGGCGGCACTGGTTTATACAAAGTAAACGATGACATTGCTGAAGAACTCGGGGACCACAACTATTATTTTAAGTTTACATTTGATGAGCAGTCCTTTTTCTTCAGAAGAGGTATTAATTCACCAGATTTAATATATCAGTGCGATGAAAAATATAATGAAAAAGAGCCTATCGGCATCGGAGATTACACCGACTGGTTATCTGGTATTTATGAACTCAAGACTGAATCATCAACATTTAGGTCAAATGTAGGACTGTATTCTCGGATATGGGGGAAGGATAATTTAGATGTAAAAAGACCACTTCACCCACATAAAAATGAGAAGGCAACAAAGGTGTCTAATGATCTTTTGAAGACTCTTGGCTATTATTCTGATATTGAACAATTAGCCGAAAAAGTAAAAAGCAAGGCTGACGAGAACTCTGTCATCAACAAAGCAATTCAACAGGAATTAATCCCTAAAATTAATAAAACTGCTTATCGAAATAATGAAAAGAGCATTGTCAATGCACGGGATGAGATGGATGACATTGCTTTAAACCTATCAAAGTACGCAATCAGCATTAATGAACTTGCTAACAAAGAAGTATGGAATTTTAAAAGGCAAAAAGAGGAGCTGCTTGCTATCAAACTTGACCTCGAATCGAGAATATCCCGACTAAAGAATAACATTAATAATGGGAAATATATTAAGAGTAAGAGTCTGGAAGGCCTTGTTGATTATTTTCCAGATGTAAACGTAAAAAAAATTATAGAAGTAGAGGAGTTTCATCAAGGCATTAGTAAGATATTACGAAAAGAGATGCGAAAGAAAGAAAAAGAACTCTCTAAACAATTAGAACCAATAGACGAAGAACTAGCAAAAATGGGGAGTTCTGGAGTTGAAAGCCCAGACCTGATAGTCGATCGCATATACAATGCTACAAATGAACTAAGAAAAGCAGAACAAGAAAACGAGTACTATGATAGAAAAGACAATGTAACAAAGGAGTTAAGAGAAAGCAAAGTCATGCTGAGTGATAAAAGAACAGGGGTTCTCAGATTTGTTAGTGAGATCATTAACGATAAGATACGAATGATTGTCAATCAGATGTACAATGTCCACCGTAAAAGCCCCAGTATTTCGTTTACAGACACAAACTATGCATTTGAAATTCAAAATGATAAGGGAACAGGAAAAGCATATTCAAACTTGTTAGTATTTGACCTCGCTGTATTTTCGCTCTCTCCTCTCCCTTTTATCATCCATGACTCACTGCTCTTTAAAAATGTTGAGACCGATGCCGTTGCTAACCTTATTGATATTTACGAATCCTTTCAAAAACAGTCCTTTATCGCAATTGACATGATTAGCATATACGGTGAGGAAGCCGAGGCTAAATTACTAAAGAAAAGGGTCATTCAATTAGATGACGATAATGTTCTCTATACTAAAGACTGGAGAGATTAATCGATTCTGACCCGCCCCCACACCAAGAAAAACAAACAGCCCAAGTTCCATACAAAACCTGGGCCGTTCAAGGTTAATCTTCTGCGCGACTACCATCATCGCACATTTTTACAATCTTTGGATCGAAGCGGGCAACTGTTTCCACTAGGTCTTGTTGTTGTTGCATCACTTCGCGGATGTTTTTGTACACGCCGGGTACTTCGTCGGCTCCGGCGGAAAGCACACGTACTCCTTTTTTGGCGAGGTCTTTTTTGACGGCTTGCCAGTTGTACTTGGCTTTTGCTTTCGTACGTGACATCACACGACCGGCCCCGTGCGATGCTGAGGCGAGTGAATCAGGGTTTCCTTTTCCACGCACCACAAACGCAGGGTCGGCCATCGAGCCTGGGATCACGCCCAAAACGCCTTCGCCTGCTGGAGTTGCCCCTTTACGATGCACGATCACTTCTTTTCCGTTGTGAGTTTCTTTCCACGCAAAGTTATGGTG
>NVWB01000275.1 GCA_002733575.1 Blastopirellula sp.
GTCGGAAGTGAAAATCACAACCGTCTTTTTATCAATATCCAATTCCTTCAACAGTTTCATCAATCTGCCAACATCAGCATCCATGAGAGAAATCATCGCTGCAAAACCTTTTTCGGGGTTGGGCCAATCTTCTTTTTCATAGATGCCATAGCTGGGCACTTCCATGCCATCTTTGAGCAATCTACCGCCTTCATTATTTGCATGAGGAATTGTCCAGTGAATGTGTAACAAGAAAGGATTATCTTTATTTCGCTTCACAAATCCAAGAGCCGCGTCGGTCATTAGATTGTGCGAGTAAGTAACACGTTTGGATGCCACACGACCGCGCCCAATTGGATCAGGGTCAATCACATTTCCAGGCAAGGTGACTTGCTTGTCGTTTTCCCAAAGAAAGGTGGGGTAATAATTATGGGCGTTACTTTGATTTAAATATCCGAACCAATAATCAAACCCATTTTTGTTAGGGTGACCGGGGTTATCAATTTCAGAAGGATCATCGACATTGCCGAGTGCCCATTTGCCAACGCCGCCGGTTGCGTACCCTGCGTTTTGCAGCAGTTTGGCCACGGTAGGTTCTTTGGAAGTCAAACTACGAGGACGGTTGCCCGTTAATCCTGTGTGCCCTACGTGCTGGCCTGTCCAAAGCACTAACCGCGATGGCCGACAAACCGTGTGTCCAGCATAGTGATCAGTGAACTTCATGCCTTCGACTGCAAGTTGATCGATGTTCGGTGTTTGAACTACCTTTTGACCAAAACAACCGAGATCGCCATAGCCGAGGTCATCGACCATGATGTAAATGATGTTCGGCTTTTGTGTTTCTGCAGCATCAAGCGAAGAGGAGCAGATTGTAATTAGGGCAACAGCAACAAGAGTGAAAATTCGTTGGAGCATCTTGAGGATCTCGTTCAAAATCAAGGAATTGTTCAGTCAAAGTTCATGACAAGTTTTTAAGTATAACAGAGTTGAACACACAAGTGTTACTGGAAACCTTGATCATCATCCGTTATGTTTGAAGCTAATCCCATTTCGTTTATCACCTTTATGGAAACAGTCATGATTCGCAACATTACGATCCTATTCGGTTTATTGGCCTGCCTTCCATGGTGCAGGGCCGATGAATTTACGAGCTTCCCACAACGACCAGACAACCGGGTTACAGAATTAACACTGGCAAATATCTTCTCTGATCACATGGTTTTACAACAAGAGAAACCACTGCGTATCTGGGGCTGGAGCAAGCCAAACACTACCCTCAAATTGAATTTTGCAGGTCAAGAGAAAAGCACATCTTCCGATGGACAAGGCAACTGGTCTGTTTTGCTTGATCCACTGAAGTCGAGCTTCGAAAAGCAAAAACTGGTGGTGACTTCGGGGAAGAAGACTGTTGAAGTCAAAGATGTTTTGGTTGGCGAAGTCTGGCTGTGTGGTGGGCAAAGCAATATGGAGTTCAAACTGGGCAACACTCGCGATGCGGATCTGGAACTGTTGAGTGCCAATTACCCGGCGATTCGATTTATTCGCTTGCCGCTGGTTTCTAGCTTGACGCCTTTGGCCGACTTTCCGGTCGATATCACCAGGGCTGATTCACCAGGTCAGTGGTCGCCTTGCACCAAAGAATATGTAGCAAACTGCACCGGCGTGGGTTATTATTTTGCTCGTCGATTACAGCGGGTTCTAAACGTACCGATGGGCATCATTGATAGCTCCTGGGGCGGCACCATGGCCCAGCATTGGGTCACGCGAGAAACACTGAAAGAGATTCCGCAAGTAACGCCCTACTTTGAAAAGCATCAACTGGCACATCAAACTTGGTTAGATGGAGGAGCAGAAACCGGTGCCGATAAACGCTATCAAGCCGACCTTGCAGCTTGGAAAGAAGCATCTGCCAAAATGAAACCTGGCGAAAGAAAACCAAGGCAACCCAACCGCAAATCCTACGATGATCCATCACTGGTGGCCCGGCAGCCTAGTGGAATGATGAATGGCATCATCGCACCGATTGCCGGTTTATCGATTCGCGGTGTTTTGTTTTATCAAGGTGAAAACAATTGCTTTGGAGATTGGGTTCCGTTTCCGAAAACTTTTCCGGCGGTGATTTCTGACTGGCGTAAAACATTTAATAATGCGGAGATGCCGTTTGGGATTATTCAAATTTCCGGTTGGAGCACACGCCGATCAATGACCTACGACATGAATCACCCGACGAATATCATTCGTGAAGTTCAATTTAAAACCTGGCAAAGTACCCCGAATACTAGTTTGGTGGTTACGTTTGATACCAATTCTTCACGCAATATTCATCCTGGCTGCAAACAACCGGTAGGGCAACGCTCGGCTCGCTGGGCACTGGCTGAAGTTTATCAATTGAAGGATGCACGCAACCAAACAATCCAGTGGCGAGGACCAATTTATAAGGGCATAACTGTGGAAGCGGGAAAATGTATTGTTCAGTTTGAAGAGCAATCTGCAAGAGGTTTAGTCTTAGATCAAGATGTGGATGCAGGCTTTTACATTGCTGGCGAAGACAAAGTCTTTCATCACGCACGGGCAAGTGTGAACGAAAGTAATCGCTCGCTTATTGTCTGGAGCGATGAAGTAGAGAACCCGGTTGCGGTGCGTTACGGATGGTCGAACTTACCGGCTGGTGGATTGATGAACAACAAGGAATTGCCTGCGTATCCTTTCCGCACCGACAATTGGCCGTTGGATTCGCATTCGGATCAAGAGATTTATTATGTAGATAAAAAATGATTGGTGTTCGGTTATTTGGCTTTAAAAATCTCGCTATCGATCAAGTCGAGTAGTAGGTCTTGAAAGTGATTGCCTTGCTGAATGTTTTTGGCGGCAATCGCTTCAATGACTTTGCGTTCACGGAAATTAAGTGGACGCCCTGTGGCATATGTCAATAATTTATTGGCAATGCAGTTGGTGAAATACTCAGGGTGTTCGACTAACCATTTTTTTAGATCGGTCACGTCTTCCAATTTGGTTCCGCCGGGTAATGTGCCAGCAGCATCAACGGCGGGGCCTTTTTTCTTTCCTTTGCTGGCGTAATTCGTTCGCCAGCGGCCGATGGCATCGTAATTTTCTAGCACAAAACCTAGTGGGTCAATTTCTCGATGACAGCGAGCACACGAAGCATCTGTCGTATGGGCGGCCAAGCGTTCACGCGGGCCTGCTGAACCGTCGACTTCTGGCGGCAGCGCTGGCACTGCCTTGGGTGGTGCAGGTGGCGGTGTGCCTAAGATGTTTTCCATGACCCAGACCCCGCGCAATACCGGCTGGGTATCAACTCCATTGGCAGTCGCCATCATCACGGCTGCCATGCTTAATACGCCGCCGTTTTTAGTGCCTCGGGGAATATCATAACGCTGGAATTTGGAAGATTTAGTTTTAGCGGCGATTGCCAATTCATAGATTTCTTTGCCGATAATTTTATCGGTGTAAATGAAATCAGGATCGATGAAATCTGTTACAGGTAGATTCTTCTCAAGGATTTCTTGGAAAGTACTTTCAACTTCCGCCTTCATCGTTGCCCGATGCTTGTCACTAAACTTCTTGAACAACGCTGGATCTGGCATTAAATTGTCGAGCAAATTGGTATCAAGCCACTGCGAGGTAAAGTCTGAGGCAAACTGTTTCTTGATGGCCGAATTCTTTAAAATCCGCAAGACTTCAGTTCGCAAAATGTCTTTATCACTTAAATCACCACTGGCGGCATGTGCCAGAAGTTGGGCATCAGGCGCGTTACTGGTTAGGAAATATGACAAACGTGCGGCTAATTCATATTGATCCAATTCACCGCGGCCACGTTCTCGATAGAGAAAACTGGGCGAAAGCAAAGAGGTTCGAATTGCCAAGTGCAGTCCATCTTCCAAGCGATATCCTGATGCCAACTGTTGATTAACAAGGGCCGTATAGATGGCCACTTCTGGTTTGCTGGCAGGTCGACGAAACGCACTGGTAAGATATCGGGTTAAGAATTCTTCGAGCGATTGATCACTAGGTTCAGAAACCACCTTGCCCAAAAATTTCTTTGACGTATGTTTCTGACGAACGGAATTCTGATCTTCAATTAGCTGGAAAGGACCATCGATTTTCACTTGATGAATTCCGATATTGGGGCCCTCCTCAAAGTATTTGTAGACGATGGTTTCCCCCGATTTGACTTTGTCTTTAAAGATACTGGCGGCAACTTTTTTTATCTGCTCTGAGCCTGGTGTGAATTCTGAAATGTCCAAATCAGGATTTTCCATTTGTTTCTTGACCCTGGCCCAGCCATTTCCGCCTCGGGGTACATCTCCAACTTTTTTCCAAGCAGCCGCAATTTTTGGGTTTTTCGTCAGTTCTTTGATGAGAAAATCTTTGTAAGAAGCTTGTTCATAATCAAGTGGGGCGTTCGGATAACGAAACAGTAAGTTCTCGCCTTGGAATAAATCGGCCTCTATTTCAAAAGTTTGCGCGTTGCCTGATTGAACATCGAATTTTTTGAGCAATCGCT
Organism: Blastopirellula sp.; assembly: GCA_002733575.1. Taxonomy (GTDB): domain Bacteria; phylum Planctomycetota; class Planctomycetia; order Pirellulales; family Pirellulaceae. The sequence goes on from NVWB01000275.1 coordinate 4,505, forward strand.
CCTTGCCGTTTCTCTCTGAGGCTTGGGCCGCTAGTGCGAATTGGGGCAATTCATCCTCAGGTGGATTTTTCGTTGAAAGCGTAAGCGTAATTTTATACGTTCCCGAGGCTGGTGCTTCAAACTTAGTCGGCCAAGAGGCATTTCTAGTTGCCGTAGCTCCGCCAGAGGCCAGACGCATGGCTCCATCAATAATGTAGGCTGATGAATAACTGATCGCCATATCTTGGGGTGTAACCGTCCATGATTTCGGTTTCTGCTCTGCTTGAGCTGGTGGTAAAATATAGTCGGCAATGTTGGTGGCGGTTTCGGCGTAGGCTTCGAAGTGCGAAGGGGAAATCACGAGTGCTTCGCCCATTGTGTCGAAACCATGGCTTTCAGTGTCTTGGGGGAAACTACCTGGTAGTTCAAAGTTGCTCATCCCAAATAACGTACGCACTGTGTTTAAGTATTCTCGTTTGTTCAGACGCCGCATCGGAGTGCCACCGATGTGGTTATGTTTGAACAGTTGTTGATCAAGCCAAGATAATAAAATGGCCCGCTCTGCGGCAGTCGGCTGATCAGAATCTTCCGGCGGCATCATGCCGCGAGAGACCATCGTATAAACATCTTCCCAATGCTTTAAAGTTTTGCCAGAGTTCCAGTCGAATTGACCATGATCTAAATTCAGTTCACCTTCGTTGGTATCTGCATCATGACAATCGGTACAATAAGTTTGTACGAATTGATATTGTGGCCCAGGCACCTTCTCTGCACCTGTTGTTATTGCACAAGAAAAAAGTGCAACCGCAACCACCTTTAGATAGAGGCGAGTATTCATGATTGTCAGATGTCCATTTTTCGGTTGGCATTTGCGAAGGAGTCTGCTTCGATGCCTAATTGATTAAGCAGTGTGATGTAGAGATCACCCAGCAAATGTGCGTCTTTGGCTTTTCTGTCGGTGGCAATATGTTTACCATGATCAAAGCCGCCGCCTGCCACTAAGGTAGGCGTGTCGGCGTTGCTATGAACACTCGAATCGCCCATGCCGGTGCCGAATAAAACAATCGTGCTATCTAATAGCGGTTGTCCATCGGCATCAGTTTTAGTTTTCAGTTGAGTGAGAAATTGATTCAAGCATTTCAGATGTTCCGATTCGACTTTCACTAAATCACGAATCATTTCGGCATCGCCACCATGATGCGAAAGGGCATGATAACCGGCTCGCAAAGTAACCCCATCCAATGTAAATACTTGGCCCAAGCCTGCGAGAAACATGGTTGCGACGCGAGTGCTATCGGTCTGAAGTGCAATGGCCAGTAAGTCGTACATAATTTCCTGTGCTTCGATCATTAGCGTCGGAGCGATTGGATCATACTGAGGAAGTTGGTATTCAATTTCTGGAACGTCATCGGCCAAGTGAGCGAGTTGACGTGTCATTCGTTTTTCTACTTCTCGAACCGATGAGAAGTATTCACCCAGTTTTTTTCGATCCGCGGCACTCACCGTTTTTTGAAGCGACTTCGCTTCTTCAAGCACGGTGTCTAACGAACTTTGACCGCTACGCAGCAGGTAATCGGTGCGTGCGCGGTTCTCTTTTGAGGAGAACATTTTTTTGTAAACGACGCTCGGACGTTGTGTCATCGGTAGCGGAACACCACGTCGGGTGTAGCTGACTTTTTGTTGGTTGGGAATACCGCCAGCACATAATTGCATAGAAGGGATGCGCGTTAAATGACCCACTTGTTCGGCCACGATTTGATCGAGCGAAATCGATTTGATTTTCGGTCCACACAGGAAGTTATCCCAGTTCCCATGCCCATTACCTGCGCGATGATCAAGGCCAGAGAAAACCGTGTAGTCACTACGATGCTGGTCAACATGTGTGAGCAATTCAGGCGTAACGTAATCTTTGCCTGTTTGTTCTGGATAGAATGCCTTGCGGTAGAAACCCAGGTTTGAACCAACGCAGACCAACCGTTTAGCTGGAGCGTCTGCGATGTTTGCCGTGAGTTCATTTGGTGCAATCTCAGGCGAGGCACTGCTGACCGATTCCAACATCGGTAACGCAACAGTAACGCCAGCGGCACCTAAGAACGAACGTCGATTGATAGCAGGCATGGCAGTCTATTGGGGGTGGGACCATATTGGATGGAATCGCGCAATTTTGCAACTGTTATTATTCTATCATACTTGTGTCGACGTCTGCACCCCAAAATAGTTGGAAAATGAGACACTTCTCGGTGAACTCCACCACTTCCAACCTTCTACCCGACAATAATATAGGCATAAAAAACTTCATCGAAATTCAAATCATCGTCATAAATTCCATCGAAAGATGTCTCAGGCGTAGCCGCCAAGACGCCAAGGAAGAAAAAGAGAGTTTATCACCAAGGCCCGAAGACACAAAGGAAAAAAGAAGTTTTAAACACAGAGGCACAGAGAAAACAGAGAGATGGAGTTCACATTACATCTAGTAGATCATGTTTATCTTGTCGAAAAAATAGATTCTCAAGCTAAGCCTCGAAGACGCTAAGAAGGAAGAAGGGCCTCGCGCAAAGACGCAGGGAGGAAGAGAGATTGTCACGAAGGCACAAAGACACGAAGAAAAGAGAAGATAATCTTAAGCGCGAAGCGTTAGTTATGAAGTTGCGCGGTTTTGATGAAATACGGAATTAAGTTCTTTGTGTATAACAATTTAACATCGGGCGACACCAGCGACGTTCCGAATGCGTTTGATCCCGAAGCATTGCCAACTCCGGAATCGACGGCGGTGCTACCCGAAAGCAAAGTGTTCGATGCCATGAAATTGAATTTTCTCTAACCACCCGCGTTTTTTAGATACGACAGGATTTCATAAATCTCATCTTGGGTGAATCGATCCAATAATCCTTTGGGCATCATTGATTTGGAAGAGCGGACCATCTCTTCGATTTCATCTTGTTGAATCGTGATTGGCTTAGGGTCTTCGGGGTTACTGACAATTTGCAAGGTGTCATCATCTTCGGCGATGACGATGCCTGAGATCACTTTGCCGCTATCGAGCAGTACATTATGCACGGCATATTTTGGATCGACCTTGTGCGAGGGGACAATCATCTCTTGTAACACATCACGGCTATTGTCTTTGTAGCGTTCAAATACTTTCGTTAGCTCTGGCCCTACTGCACCGCCTTCGCCTTTGACTTTGTGGCATGATTTACAAGTGGCCTCTTGAAACAGTTTGGTTCCTATCGTTTCAGATCGGCCTCGCATCATCAAGCCAAGATCTTCCGTGAATTCTTCCATGGTCCAATTGGCAACCTGGCTGCGGGTATTGCCCAACGCATCAGCAGGTTCAACCGGGTTTTGCTGCCAAACTGCAATGTCAGGCACTACCAACATCGTGCCATACATTCGCATCCAATGTCGAGGAAAAGTACAAACAAAGGGGTACTCTCCAGGTTTAGTCGGTGCGTTAAAAGTTAATCGTTCGGAAGATCCACCCTGTACCATGTCCGTGGCAAACAACACTTCATCGGTTTGTGGAACATAGGGTTTGCCGCCAGGGTTGGTGGACAGCAAGGCTCCTTCTTGAGCCACTTTTTGTAGCGCCCCAGGCACGGCAATCACAAAGTTATGTGGCATCAGGTCTTCGTTGATCAACACCACTTGAACCGGCAAGCCTGCTTCAACTACAAAGAAAGGAATATCGTATCGCATCTCTTCTTCGACCGTGTGAACACGAACGACTCGCACAGTGATTTCACGCAAAATTTGACGATACTTGCGAGACTCTTCAATCGGAATCAACGCCAGTAGTTCATCGGTCAGTTGCATGGCCGAAAGAAAATCATCTTCGGTTCGTTTTTCGGCAGGCGTGTCTTGTGCTTTTTTCACAAACCACGGCACCAAATCAGCGGCCACTGCTTTGGTGCGTTCTTTTTTAGGAACGGTCAACATAGTTTCAACCGAGGCGACTTCCAACTCAGGCACTTTAACCAGAGGGGCAACTGCTTCGAAATTGGCTTGTAGCTGTGCTGGCACATCTGCCAAAGCAACAACGGCCGCTCTGCGGACATCGATGGAAGAACTTTCGCCCATGGCATCGATCACAGCTTCTCGCAGTTCGCTACGAATCTTTTTGTTGGGCAGTAATGAGACCGAAGTTAAGAAGGCAATCTTTTGATCGTCCCCGGCCTCTGAAGATTTGATCGCGGCATCTTGCTGACCAGATTTTAACAACGCGGCAAACGAGGCCGAAGTTAGCAGTAAGTTGTCTTCACTAGTAGACTCCAACAACAAATCGGTTTTAGCCGTGAGCCCATCCATCGGCAGTTTCAACAACATTTCAGTCAGTTGTTTGGCTACGCGAACTTCTTCGCGAGAGTCTTCATCTAGTTCGCCAATGGCTGTGAGCAATTGGGTCACCGAATCGGACTCATTCAGTTTGACCAACGCATTTAGAGCCTGAATCTTTTCAAGACTGGCGATGCCTGGCCGCACGAGAATTGCATTCCAAACGGGGATATATTTCTCGTGGTCGGTGGCTCGCTGAACTAACAGCAGTCTTTCATTAGAAAGTCGATTCAATTGATAGGCCACAATCCTCGGGTTTTTATCAAGGAAAATAACCGGCGGTTCAACTTTAGGTTTCTCCATGCCGTGATCGTGGCCATGATCTCCATGATCATGTTCTTGGGCAAACAATAAGCTGCCTGCACAAAGAGAGGCGATAAATAGTCCGGTGAAGAATCGAGGATATGCCATCTTAAAAACCGTATTTAGTCGTAACAAAAGGAGCAGAAGCAACAGACTTCCGCATCAAAGGTACCTTGTAGTAGATATTAGTTGCGCAACGTGCACACTACAAATAAAAAAGGCTCGCTAATCAAATTCAATTAGCGAGCCTTGGACTTAATAAGTCTTATTCACCTTCAAGCGTACGCATGGTTTGACCCAAACAATGCTCAAGGTAATCATCCATATCGTGGTTCAACGCTTCTAGAGCCACCTCAATGGCTTCATCGTCTTTGAAGAAGCTACAGGCTCGCAGAGCTTCAAGTCGAACGCGAGGATGCTCATCGTTGACTTGTGCCTTGAGCAAAGTCAACGGTTTCTTCACGTCGTCTCGCCAATAACAAAGTACACGCGTTGCTGCCGCACGAACGCGGAAGTCAGGCGAAGTCAACGCTCGCTTGAGAATATCTTCGTCAACCGCATTGTGTGATTGCAGTACCCAAAGTCCTTCAAGCAAAGCGGCTAGCGAAGCATCATCTTCCCCTTTGATATCTGCGATCCAGGCTTTCAACGCTGGAACCACTTCGCTGGAATCATGGGCCGCTAATTCACGACGAACACGATAGCGAGTACGGCTTTCTTTGACTTTCAATAGTTCAAAGAGTTCCGCATCAGTGGCACCATCAATTTTGGCCGGTTTGACCAGTGGATTCCCTGTGTATTGAATCTTCCAGATTCGTCCATGGCTATGGTCACGGCTAGGGTCACGCAAATTGTGTTGCAAGTGACCAATTATAGCATTGTGCCAATCGCACACATAAAGTGCACCATCTGGACCGAACTGAAGATCAACAGGGCGGAAGTTACTGGTCTCGGATTCAACCAAATTACCAAGATAGTCTCCACCAAAACTGGAGCCGTCGTCCTTAAGCTTGTACTGCATGATCCCACGGAGACCAATACAGTTGTTGACCAAGTAATTACCTTGAGCATCTTCCGGGAAGTTGCTGCTTGAAACAAATTCAACACCAGCCGAAGGTCGTGCAACTTTCTTCAAAAACTGAGGGTACTGTTTCCCTTTGCCTCGACGACCTTCCAGGCGTTTGGGATATTCCATGTAGCCAGAAACACCTGTCATGTGATAATGTTGGCCAGAAGTTCCGTCGGTGATAAAGTCTTGACCGTATTTATCAAACACGTGTCCCCAAGGATTCGTCAGCCCAAAGGTTGAGAAGTTGCCAAACTTCTTCGTTCGAGGTTCATAACGCCAAACCGCACCTTCATTGGCACGAGCCGCACCATAAGGAGTTTCGATCTGCGAATACTTAAAGATTCCTTCTTGGAAGTAAAGTGCACCGCCTGGTCCCCATTCAAAAGTTCCCAGTCCGTGATGCGTATCGGCAGAGTCAAATCCGGTCAATGTACGAATGGTGACATCCGCGACATCATCGCCATCGGTATCTTTGGCGAAGAGGAAGTCTGGCTCGTTGGCCACATAAACACCGCCGTGACCTAGTTCAAAACCAGTCGGCTGATGCAGTCCGCCAAGGAATGTTTTGCAGTTATCCAGTTTGCCATCGCCATCAAGATCTTCAAGAATGACTAGCTTGTCGTCCATTTTGTCCTTTGGCTGCCACTGTGGATATGAAGGCAAAACAGCGACCCAGAGACGACCTTTGCTATCGAAGTTGATCGACAACGGATTGGCCAGTTCAGGGAACTGTTCTTCCGAGGCAACTAGGCTAATTTCATAACCATCGGCCATCTTGAACTGTTTAAGCTGCTCTTCGGCAGTCAAGTATTCAAGCGTACCACGTTTTTTATCGTTCCCTTTAGGTTCAAATTTGCCGCCAACATTGGTCACGGTTTCAAGGAAGGCCAAGGTTTTGCTGTCATCTGGCTTAGCAGCAACTTTCTTGCCTTGAGCCAGTTTCCAGATTCGGGCATCACGGATTTCGCACATTTGATCTAACACAACACGTTCTCGTTCGAGAACATTGCGGTTGTTGTATTGACCATCGAATCCAGCTTCGCCACGTTTTCCATAGATTGAGAACCCATTAGCGGCCCGATATCGATGCCACCAGTGAAAGTTTTTATCGGCGATTTCGGCATGCAGTTTCTTGTTGCTAACAATTCTTCGATCCGTTTGACCGAACAGAGCATTGTTGAAGATTGGGGCAAACTTTTGGCAGCCTTCGTCGTTCAGATGAACTGTGTCGAGCGTCAAAGTTTCGTTACTTGAATTGAACAGTTTTTTGGTTGGGGTGAAAACGTCGGCAAACTCAACACCAGTTGCTTTGGCAATGCCTTCGATGGCTTTGGTGTAAAGCTGCAAGTTTTCGTTCGTGACAGTCACCGCTTGAAGATTAGTGTCATCCGATTTTTCGTAAGCAATCGGTGAGACCAAAACAACGCGAGGATTTCCTTTGCCGTAATCTTGTTTCTTGGTATCTTCTACCACTTTCGTTAAGTCAGCGGTGAACTTTGCGAGTCCTTTTTCACCTGCAAACGATTCGCTGAAACCGAAGAAATACAGAACGACAGATGCTTCACTATGCTTTAGATGATCGTCTGGCGAACCAAAGTTCATCGAGCGTGGTCGCAAATTAGGTTCATCTGCTGGAAAACAAAGGTTGCGGACAACTAAATCCAGTTTAGGAAATCGTTGATGCAAGGCAGCTTCCCAATGATTGCGATGCTGCATTCTTTCGCCTAGAGAGTTACCGACCAAACAGATGTGGTCTCCCTTTTCTAACTTTAAACCAGCAGCCTGGGCATGGCTTACAAAACCTGTAAATGCCACAGCCACGAGCAAGGCTGTCGAGAGCATGGTGTTTTTTCGCATGGTGTCAGATATCTCTTTCTAAGAACTTACGATCTTAATGAAATGATAAGAAGCGTCAGATACACGCCTACAATTTTTGATTTTAGTTGAATACTAGGGGACAAGACTAGAAGCATAGCTTACAAAAGCCCTGTCTGCGGGGACTTATTTTTCCAAACTTCGTATGGTTTCGTCCAAAGTGTAGTCTAAATAAGTATCCGTGTCGTAATTTAGTACGTCTAAGGCAATCTCAGAGGCCTGTTTAGAATCATAAAAGCTACAAGCCCGAACCGCTTCTAAGCGAACGCGAGGGTGATCGTCATGGATGCGTTTTTTCACCAAGGCCAAGGAGTTATCGACCTTGTCTCTCCAATAGCTCAGCACGCGAGTTGCGGCGGCTCGCACATGATAATCTTTCGATTCAAGCAATTCTTTGAGCAAACTTTCATTGATTTGGTTGTGTGTTTGACACAACCACAAGGCTTCAAGACGATGATGTTCGGCATTCTCATCACTGGCATCAATCGAAGCCAACCACTTTTTCAAGTTCGACATCACATCGGCAGTCTCACGAGCGGCCAGTTCTCGGCGAACACGATATCGTGTTCGATCTTCTGGCAACTTCAACAAGTCAAGCAACTTGTCGATTGATTCGCCGGCAATCTTCGGTGGCTGCACCAAAGGACGACCTTTGTAGGTGACCCGCCAGATACGACCATGGCTATGATCACGATTCGGATCACGCAAGTTATGTTGCAAGTGACCGATCAGGGCATTGTGCCAATCGATAATGTACAGGGCTCCATCAGGGCCAAACTGTAAAGCAACCGGTCGGAAGTTACCATCTTTAGACGATACCAACTGAGTCGTTTCCGTTCCAACAAAGCCTGAATCTTCTTCCTTCACTTTATGCTGCAATACGGCCCGTTCGCCGATGACGTTATTTTGCAAGAAGTCACCTTGGGCTTCCGGAGGGAAGTGACTGTTGGCAACAATCTCACAGCCAGAAGAAGGACGAATCCGCTTCTTAATAAACGTAGGGTAACTGGCATCACTTTCTGAGCCGCCCCAATCAAGATGTGCATCTCGACAACCGCCAGGGTGCTTATCAGGGAAACCAACCTTGCCGGTGATCGGTGTGGCCCAATAATTGAAACCAGGCGAAGCATCGGCGATAAAGCTTTGCCCCCACTTGTCGAACACGTGTCCCCAAGGGTTCGCAAACGCCAAACTGGCGTAAACGCCAAATTCTTCCGTCTTAGGATCGTAACGCCAGACGCCAGCATCCGATAATCGAACTGGCCCTTGCGGGGATTCAATTTGTGACTGTTTAAATGTACCTTCATTGAAGTACAAACCGCCACCAGGGCCCCAAGTGAACGCAGCCAGACCATGATGGGAGTCAGCGGTATCAAAACCAACGACTCGGCGAATTCGTGTATCGGCCTTGTCATCGCCATCGGTGTCTTGCAGGAACAACAAGTCAGGCTGTTGTGCAATAAAGGCACCGTTATGACCAATTTCGAAGCCAGTCGGTTGATGTAATCCTCGGGCAAAGATGATTTGCTTGTCGGCTCGGCCATCTTTGTCGGTATCTTCAAAGATCAAGATTTTGTCATCCATCTTGCTCTTCGGTTTCCACTGTGGATACGATGGCATGGTCGAAACCCATAGGCGGCCCTTGTTGTCAAAATTCAAGGCAACCGGGTTGGCCAAATCAGGGAAATCTTCTTCCGAAGCAAACAGGTTGATTTCGTACCCTTCGGCCAATACAAATTTCTTGACTTGTTCGGCCCCTGTCAGGTAATCCAAGGTTCCCAACTTGGCATCGTTTCGTTTATCGTTGCCCACATTCGTTTTTGGATTGATAAACGGCAGCGTGTTGCTGTCATCGACTTGGGCTGACACCTTTTTTCCGAGAGCCAGTTTCCAAACTCTCGCTTCACGATTGGCAGTCATTTCATCTAAAATGGCCCGTTCTCGTTCCATCACATCAGTATTGCGATAAGTTCCGTCAAAACCAGCACTGCCACGTTTGCCATAGATTGAATATCCATTAACCGCACGATATCGATGCCACCAGTGGAAGTTCTTATCATCAAGTTCAGCTTTGACCCATGCATTCACCTTGGCCGGGGCACCGGCTGCGCCGAACAGGCCAGCATCTAGAATTGGTGCCAATGCGGCATAACCATCCGAATTAAGATGAGCGCCATTGAGCGTCAGGCGGTCGTTCGATTTTTTGAATAACTTTTGCGTTGGCGTAAACAGATCAACAAAGGCCACATCGTTGGCTTTCGCTACTTTTTGAAGGGCCTGCGTATAAAGCTTCAGATTTTTGTTTTGTGTTGCTCCATCGGAAAGATTCGCATCGCCGGTGTTTTCAAAAGCAATCGGCGAAAGCAAAACAATCTTCGGGGCTCCGTTGCCACTATAG
>NVWB01000276.1 GCA_002733575.1 Blastopirellula sp.
CTCGACATCCGCATCTTCGATAGGCTTGGCCCGCCACTGATTGTTGTTTTTTGTGAAGACCTGAACGCACTGCATATCAAATTCCGCAGCCGCTTTGACCGCTTTGTAATAGCCGCCAGCAATAGACATGTGGGCACCGATAATAGCCATTGATGATTGATCCAAGATTAATTGAGTTTGATTCCAGAGGTTATTTCTTGTTGATTCTATTCCAGAGCGTTGGGGATCACAAGATATCGGTGGGGAGAATGTGAGTTATGGTGATTCACGACACCAGGTTAAAACGGAGTAATCGAGACCTGAGTGCATCTACAAATACTTGGCATCCTTCGGCGAAAGCACGTAGCACTGGTTCACCGAAGTGCCGTTGCCGAGGTTCGATTTACTTAGCGTTTCGGTTTCTAGCTGGTCGCCGAGTTCAAAAAAGAAGTACTGCCCGATGATTTCCAACGCTTTGGGCATGTCTTGTACCAGGAAGAATTGTTGGTCGGAGCAAGACCGGAATAGTTCAGCCGAAAGATAGGCTTTGGCTTGCCCATTCTTTTTTAGAATACGATAAATTTCTTTTACGTGTGATTCGACTTGTTGGGTAAAGAGTTTCGTACGCAACTGTTCCATTAGCGGAATGAGCGTTTTTTGATGCTTTTGAATTTCGGCGGTGTCAAATTGTTGTTCTAGCAGAGTCGCAAAATAGTTATAAGGCTCGGCATCAAATTGCGAGATAATCATTGATGACGTGACTAGATCTATCGAATCGCTTTCGATGTCCATTGCCGAAAATCGGGCATTCTCTGCGATGTGAATCGCTTTCTTAAAAGCCTGCTTGGCCGTTTTGCAATTGCGGATCGCCTTTTCCATGTCTTTTGAAAAGTTGACTGCCACGCCGCCGGTAATATCGGCCTTGAGAAAACGAGGGTTCGTTCCCGGCTCATAATTCTTGCAAGTATCAAGAGGCTGGCTGAGAGGTTCGTAGCCAGTGCAAAGGCCATCGCTTAGGAGTTCGCCTGTGTAGTTTGTGCAAAAGCTTTTCGGGTCTTTCTCTGAACAAAACAGGCAGCTTGTATTGCCTTCGTCCGTTGTGCAAAGAATCTTGTTCGAGACCCCAACTTTCGAGACATCGTCTATCCAATCGACCAAATAAACTTTGCGGTCGCCGTGTACCAAGTCATCGAGCGGAATATCGTTTAAGTAGCCTGCACCTAAGATGGCAACGGAGGTGGGGTTTTGTTGCTGAATCAATTTTGCGATGTTTGACTTGTGATCAGCAAACGCCGCTTCACACGCGCACAGACGCTGTTTTAAATTGGCCGATTGTACATCGGCTGCCAAATATGAATCCCAAAAAATTGATTGAATCATCAGTCTCACTCGTCACGAATAATTGCCCAGTAACAACCCTGAAAATGTGCACAGAGTGGGTCGATACAGGGGGCCTAATAATAGACTCGACGGCTGGCAATTGTGATCTTGATTCAGAACTGCCCTTTGATAGATAATTCCAGACTGCTTGTAATCGTTTTTCGGATCATGACAATCATAAGATCGTGCACACTTTTGCACAGTACCAATAGCGCAAGCTGTTATGGGTTGATGCGGTGGTTAGGACATAATCAATCAACGATGCGGTCTGTTTCAAGCTCTAAATCAAACGAAAACTTGCAATTTGTTCCGTGAGGTCGATAATGATTAAAAGATCGAGACCTGCCTCTTTACTTTCTGAAATAGTTACCTCTATGTTACGCAAAATTCTCATCGGATTAATCGTAGTTCAAGTATTAGGTTACTTCGGCTCCATAATTGCAGCGTTTATCAAAATTGAAACCATTGTAGGAACAGGTCCACTTTTCGGACTCTTGGGCCTCATACTAGCGTTTTTCTGCTACTATCGACGAGTCACATTTGGACTCTACTTTGGACTCTCAATTTCTTCGGTTGTCATATTATGTTGGGCCACGATTGTTGGTTTTGAGTTAACACCAGGTAGGGCCGCAACTCCGATACCTATGCTGATGATAATGTTCAATATCCCAATCTTTTTCTTAGCCATCTTTGCAGTGATTGAAATCATTCATTCTGATCTCAAAAAACGTGCAATGGGGATTCAGTTTTCGATGATAGGAATCTTTGGCTTTACCACCTTGGTCGCTGTTATTACGAGTATTGCCCTAGCTGGCAACAGTTTGCTTTCTGGCCTGGGAATAGTGGTGACCTACGGCGCCCTATGTGGCTATGTGTTGTGGAGCTATCACCGTAAGGAAGCCTCGGTTATTCCATCATCTGTTGAGACTGAAGCTTTTTATTAATATGCATTGCCCTAGTATTTTTCTCGCAGAAATTAGGATCTCTTGGAAACTCAGAAATCAAACCGCGTTCCAACCAGCGTGCGAGTGCTTTCAATACTCGTGCTGCTGCCAGTCGGATATCTGTTAAGCAGTGGACCAGTATTGGGTCTGGCGTTTTGGCTTCGTGAAGCAACCGGCTGGGATCAGTTTTACTTGGTCATGTTTTTGTATTACCCAATCCTGATATTCGGGCACGAAAACTGGCTCATGTTTTATATCGAGTGGTGGGTCGTCGATGTGTTTCATACCGTAGGGCCGGGGTAGTTGAACATGAAAATGGTTATTCAAATGTTTGCCTATCTCTGGGCATCTCCCTATACACTACTTGGCCTTTTCCTCGGAATCATTGGCATTTGTACTGGCGGAAAAGCACGAGTTCATGGACGCGTGATCGAATTTTATGGTGGTGGAGTGAAGTGGTTGATTCACCGGTTGCCCAATGGGCAGTTTGTGTTGGCCATGACATTAGGTCACACCATTCTCGGGCAAACTCCGGCCTCACTTGATGTCGCATTCGACCACGAAATGGTCCATGTACGACAGTTTGAACGCTGGGGACCACTGATGGGGCCTGCGTATTTGCTTTCATCTTTAGTACTTTGGTTTATGGGAAAACGCCCTTATCGAGATAATCCATTTGAACGCGAAGCCTACGGGACAGATGAGGGAGAGTAGACCTTGTCTCTGAACTCGCATTTCTCTCCTCTTTTTCTTTGCTCCCAAGCTGGCTATCAAGTAGAATCAACCGTATCAAAACATCGTCAAGCAGCGTGCCAAGACGAACAGAGCGAGGGCGGCATCTTTTCAAAGCGTTTCGATTCATGAAACGCTGACCAGGAGTTTCTTCAATGTTCAATCGATCCATCTTTCAAACTAGCCTAGTCTGCGCGTTACTCGGGCTATCGGCCAATCTAGTGTTTGCACAATTTGGAGGAGAAGCAAAGCCCAAGGCCAACGAAGCAGCAAGGCCAGTCAAGAAACCGAAGGAAGAAAAGAAACCTGAGAAAATCGTAATTGCCAACGAGCCAAAAACGGTCGATCCAGCCCAGTATATGTCGACAGCTTTGGCAAAAAAAATTACCGTTGACTTTACCGATTCTTCTCTGAAAGAAATCACTGCTTGGCTCAAGGAGAATGAAGATATTGTGATGTTAGTCAACAAGCGCGGTCTCGAAGAAGTTGGCATGTTGATCAGCGATCCGATTAGTGACCGCTTAGACGACATGCCCATTTATATGCTGTTCAATCGCCTGCGAATGATGGGCCTCGATTGGTACGTGGAAGATCAAATCGTTCACGTGACCTCGTTCGCGATAGCAGAAGAACATATGACCACCGTTACTTATCCTGTTGGGGATTTGCTGGATGCAGGAAGTGAGATTGATCAAATTGCAGTTACTGTAACGACCACCGTAGAACCGGAGTCGTGGGAAGAGTTGGGTGGAGAAGGAGTCATCAGTTTTTTGGGGGACGTCATGTTAGTTCGGCAGACCGACGAAATTCATCGTCATGTTCGTGGATTGCTCCAAACTATTCGCAAGCACGCTCGACAAACTTATGTGCTGGATGCACCCCAACATGAAGATCTACGAAAAAAATTGGATGTCAACATCACGGTAAATTTTCGTGATGAACCCTTATCGCGAGCCGCAGAAACCATTGGGAAAGCGGCCAAGCTAGATATCCGACTCGATACGAGATCTTTAGACGACATTGGTCTCTCAGAGCGAACACCGGTCTCTTTATCACTCAGTGATACCAAAGTAAAAACGGTGCTCAAAGCCTTGTTGACCGAGTTAGATTTAACATGGTTCATCCAAGATGGCGTGTTGTGGATGACCACGCCTGAAGCAGTCGAAGATTCGTTAAAGACAGTCGTGTTTGATGTGCGAGATTTATGCAACGACGAGAAAGCAGCAAATGCGTTGATCGAAGCCATCACTTCCCAGGCTTCTCCAGAAAGCTGGGAAGAATTGGGAGGCCCTGGGGCAATCATTGCCTACAACCCCGGCACATTAGTCGTTAGTCAAACGGAAAATCTCTTGGATGAAGTCCTCTACTTACTCGAAACCTACCGTAAAGCGATCAAAATCTCGAAACCACGCAAGCGAAAAGACGAACTCGATCCGAAAGAAGTAATCAGCGTTTACTATCGCATGGAAACCGGCATTGCTATGGAAATGAACGCCTTGCTGACGATGTTGGTGCAACCTGATAGCTGGAAAACCGATGCGAATAAAGATGCACCTGGCGAAATAATTCGAGTCAATTCGGTAACCGAAATCTCCTCTGCCGAAGGAAAAGCAAGTGATGCTCCGGCATTCTTAATTAAGCAATCGGTGCTGATCGTCAAACATACCCGCGAAACCCACGATGAAATCAAGGAAGTCATCTCTCGTGTACAAAAAGGCGATAAAATTCTGACCATGGAAGAGAAGCAAAAAGCCATGGGCGGTTTTGGCGGTGGCGGGGGTTTCTTTTCTATTCCGTTAAAGAAAATAGCTGAATAAACTAATACTTCACGAAGGATCGAAGTGCATGCGTATTCAATTTTCGCTCAGAAATCTGTTGATCTTTACTGCGTTAGTCTCCATCTTGCTAGGTGGAGTCTTGCACCCTTTATATCAACGCCAGCGGTTTCAGAAGTTCGTTACTGAAATCAATGCTGCGGGCGGATACGTCATTACATCGACGGAAGGAACCGACTGGAGGACATCATCGGCACACATTATTGAAATCGACTTCGGGGCTGCCTTTCATACCGAAGTCGATTTAGAAGTGCTGCAGAAAGTTGTTTTGCTGCCGAACTTACGTACGTTAAGTTTTGAAGATGGCGTGCTAACGAATAAACATTTAGAGATCTTGGCTTCGTCCAAATCCTTAGAGAAACTGAGCCTGAGCAGAACAGATATCGTTGATCGTGATATTGAATTATTAACTTCGCTGCGAACGCTTCGTGATCTGAATCTCTCAGGTACTTTGGTCTCCAACGGCTGCCTTCCGATATTGGCAAAGTTTCAGAACTTAGAAGTTTTGAGGGTTGCAAAGACCTTCATTACACTGGATGAATTGTGTCAGCTACGAGGTGATTCATTACGCGTACTGGATGCCTCGTACTGCAATGGATCCTATATCGATCTTTCGCAAGATGGTTTTGGAGGACTACCCAATTTAAATTCCTTGGTGCTCAAGTACGCTGGCGGGCGACTGAAGCTAGACCCAACGCATCAATTGCCAAACCTGAAATACCTGGACATTTGTACTGGAGAGGTTTCCATAGCAGGCCTCGCAAAAGTAGCTCCGAACATTGAGGAGCTTGCATTGGAACCACGTAGATTATCGGTGTCAGATATTGAAGAATTGGCACTACAAAAAAAACTGAAGAAACTGATACTCCACCAGCATGATTTTATACCAATGTGGAATGGGTTCCGGCCGATGAGAAAAGATGTCATGATAGAAGGTGTATCGGTCGAAATTATCCCTAGTGAAGTAACGGATGCAGAGCAGGCCATCTCTCAGCTATTAAAGCAACGGCCAAATCTCTTGATCACAGACGAAGATTTAACGCGAGATACAGCATTTCAGTATTCTGGACAACGTAAACTGGGTGCCCGTGGAGTGAATAGCGACAGTCAAAAAGCCCCAGTCGGCGGAGGCGGCTTCTTCTAAAAACCGTTTGGTTCATCGGCCCTGCTGAAACGAAGACAGTAGAAGAGGCTGCTTAGCGTTTTATCTTCCACAAGTTTCTGATACGATGGAGAGTAGAGTTCAACAACAACCCTGCCATCACACAAGAGTAACCGCTTTGAGCCTGCCTGAGCCTGATAATCCAGAGATTGTGAATCAACTTGAACAGTTGGGTGCAAAACTGCGCAAACGAAAAAGTGGGCGTTTGCATACCGTTGATTTCAGCGAGTGCAACAGCCAAGTGACCAAAGAACATCTTGACTCAATCCATCAACTACACAAGCTTGAAGTCCTCGATCTCTCAGGCACGCAACTGACTGATGCGGCAATTTTGAAATTGGGCGAAATCGGTTCGCTGAAACTATTGACGCTGAACGAAACCCCGGTTTCTCAAGAGACCCTTTCGACACTACGCAAAAAAATGATCGGTTGTCGCATCATCTATTTAGGATAATAGGCAGAAACAATTTTCAATGGCGGAAGCTCAAGCATCACAATTCGTATCCGATAAACGAACCCACACCTGCTATCGCGTGGCCATTGCCCTGGTAGGGCTGTGCTTGTTTGGTGCCACTTGGATTCTCTGGACGCCCCAGACGGTTTACCCACAAATTCCGTGGTTTGCCTGGGGCTGTGATGTGCCTGGCTGGGTTGATTATATTTGCTTTGGACTGACGCTGGCCAGTTTAGTCGTCTTGCTGATCCCTCCGATTCCCAAAACCGTGGAACGAACTGCCTGGATCGTTCTCGGTGCTTCACTGCTAGCCAGTTGTTTGTTAGACCAACATCGGTTTCAACCTTGGGCCTATCAGTTGATGATTGTGTCTGTGCTGATGGCCGTGTGCCGAGACGCCTTGTTAATCAAACTGTTGCGTGCGATTGTGCTGAGCATCTATGTTTACTCGGCAATTTCCAAGCTCGATTATTCGTTTTGCCAAGACTTGGGTCAGGTGTTCTTATCAACACTCGCCCAACAAATGCGATTAGCCGATGACCCTGCGGTGAGCAGACTTGCCGCGTCATTGGCACTTGTGTTCCCACTGTTTGAACTGCTGGTGGCTTGCCTGATCATGTCTCAGTTCACACGTCGTTTTGGCGTGGCGTGTGCAGTCATCATGCACAGCTTGTTGATTCTAATTGTTAGCAGTTGGGGGTTAAACCATGAAGCAGGTGTCATGCTTTGGAACATCTTATTCATCGCGCAAGCCATCATTTTGTTCTGGCCAAAAATACCGAAGCCACAATCAGCAGACGCAAATAGGACCGCCCTTGATCCATCACCAGAAGACAATCCAATTCCTAAACGGCTTTCGCTGGCTGAACAACTGACGCTCGTTTTTGCAATACTTGTCATGGTCGCGCCGTTGGGTGAATCTTGGGGGAAGTTCGATCATTGGCCTGGCTGGGCACTGTATGCTTCGCATGTCAGTGGTGCCCAAGTGCTTCTCAGCCCTTGGTCCGAAGACCGCTTGCCAGAAGAATTGTTCTTCTACACAGAAGAAATATCTGATGAGTTTGGCATGAAGAGCCTGAATATCCGAGCCTGGTCACTCGATCAAACCCATGTACCTGGCTACCCTCAAGACCGTTTTGAAATAGCCGTTGCGAAAGCGGTTGCACAAAAGTACGGATTAAAAACGCACATGCAAGTTGTCGTCTCAGAGCAAGCCAGTCGATTCAGCGGGTATCGAGAAGAGCGTCACTTAATCGGGCTATCTAAAATTCAAGAAGAATCGAAGCGTTATTTTTTCAACACCAACTGCCGACGAATTTATCTAGAAGACTAAACACCAATGACAAACTGGTCTCCGCATGCCAAACATTGGCAACTTGATCCCAACATCACGTTTTTAAACCACGGCTGTTTTGGTGCCACGCCAACGGTTGTACTAGCAGCTCATCGTGCATTGGTAGATCAACTTGAATTTGAACCTGTTCGCTATTTGGCACCAGAGCGTGATTTGGAAACGAAGTTAGATGGCGTCCGCAAAGTCATTGCTGAATTAATCAACGCCGAACCTTCGAACTTGGCGTTTGTCAGAAACGCAACCGATGGAATCAACGCTGTCTTGCGATCTTTCCCGCTAAACGCTGGCGATGAAATTGTGGTCACCAATCATGGGTACAACGCCTGCAATAACGCGGCCAAGTTTGCGGCCCAACAGTCGAAAGCACAGGTACGAGTTGCTGATGTTCCATTTCCGCTTGAATCAGAAGACCAAGTGTTGGCAGCCATCGAGGCCCAATTGACTGAGAAAACACGCTTGCTGGTTGTCGATCATGTGACCAGCACCACGGGTTTGATTTTCCCGATTCAGCAAATTGTTGAGATGGCCCATCAGCGTAATATCCGGGTGTTAGTGGATGGCGCCCATGCCATGGGCATGCTGCCGCTTGACCTGACACAGCTGGGCGCCGACTACTATACCGCCAACCACCACAAGTGGCTTTGCGGACCCAAGGCATCTGGTTTTTTGTATGTTCAGCCAGAACATCAAGCAGAAGTTCGCCCTACTGTGATCAGTCATGCGGCCAATCTAGAACGCCCCGGCCGTTCTCGGTTCCTGGCCGAATTCGATTGGGTTGGCACCTACGATGCGACCGTGTTGTTGGCGGTGCCGACAGCGGTTGATTTTCTTTCGCGTTTCAAAGGCAGCTTTTCAGAACATCAGGAGGAGAATCACGCATTGGCACTGGCGGCTCGTGAATTACTGCTGGACCAATTAAATCTGGAACCAGCGGCACCGGCATCGATGATCGGCAGCATGGTCACGTTTGCTCTCTCGTCCAACAGCAAACTTAAACCAGTCGATAACGAATCACTTCAAGCCCGATTATTCGACCACCACCAAATCGAAGTCCCCATCTTCCAAGGCCCCGACACCGCCACGCATTGCTTCAGAATCTCGGCCCAAGCTTATAACTGCATTGAGCAGTATGAACAATTGGGCAATGCCCTACGTGAAGAGTTGAGGTAGGGACTGCTATCTGCGGACCAATGAATCGGGTACCCCAGTTTGCTCGCAAACTGGGGTACCCGATTTAACACAGACATTTGAAATACTATCTAATTCGAGATAACTTCTCCGCCAGAACGGGTCGCTAGTGCTCTGTAAGCATTCAGATTGATCACTTCAGGGACAAAATGGACTGATCCATCGCAGTATAAAAAGTTGGCACCGCCAGGGTGTCTGCTGCTGAAGTCATCAAGGTGCCCGTGGTTATCATTTGGTGGATGATCGGCAATTCCTAGAATTCGAGCAATCGCCTCTTCTCCTTCGGCCACTGCACCGACCCAGGTTGAAAAGCCAAAATCGGAAGTTCGTTCGCCGACCATCATGGTGTTGCTGGTTCCATCGGTGATATCGGCGAATCGAAGACGACTGTTATGGTGCATCACACCGTCTCCTTGGCAAATTTGTCCGATTGGTGTGTTTTCACAGGTATCAAGTTCAATCGTGCCGAAGACACCAACGTAGTTGGCGGTTGGCAATTTCGTAGGTCCACTACTTGCGTTGGCGTTGTGAGCATGTGACTCTTGGGCAAGTTCGAAAATCTCTGGTGCGTTATCCGACGGACAACTATAGCCGGGAACATAAAACTCCCTTGCGGCCAAGTTGGCCGGGTCGCCAATGGGAAGATTGAAATTGATCAGGCTATTCGAGGCATTCCCTTGTTCCATATAAGGCAAAATCAAAGCGGCCCAACCCCAACCTGGATTGCCATGGGCAAACGGTGTTTTATTGTCGGAAGTTGTGGCGATGTAGCCCGAGGGGAACGAGCCAAATGTATCGTGATAGTTGTGGATGGCAAGTCCCAATTGTTTCATATTGTTGGTACAGGACATCTTGCGAGCTGCTTCGCGGGCCTGTTGAACCGCAGGCAGTAACAGGGCGATTAAGATGCCGATAATGGCAATCACTACCAGCAGCTCTACCAAAGTAAAGCCGGTACGTTTCTTCATTGTAGATTTTCCTCTTTAGAATAAATTCTGTTGTATGCTCAGTTGAATCTCGTAGATTGTTGATTCGATTTCCGTTGACTAAACCAACGGAGGAGCACGAGGAGAAGAAACGGTAAAGAGGGAAGTTAGATAGATGACTTCAGGTGCATTGGCAAAAAATTGTGCTGCGATACTGCCATGAACGACTGAGTGACCAGACACTATCGTTTGACTTTGCGACAGATACTGGCATAACACGCAATCGGGCGATTCTAGTACCAGGTGTGCATGAATCAGGCTAAAGCCATCGGTTGCAGCCGTAGATTCTTGTTCAGCAAGGGGCTCATCGTGATGATGGTGGTGGTCTGCGTCATGGCTCTGATGATCTGAGTCGGCCTGGTGATCATCTGAAGCCTGTGTGTGAGAAGCATGCAAATGTGCGTGTTCACAACCACTTAGCGCATGTAGCGTCTGACCAAACAGGCTAATCGCCATGTAGGTGAATAGAAGGCTATAGGTGGCTATTTGTTGTAGCATGCTTAAAAGGAATGGTCCGGAAACCTGAGTTTAGTTCTGCATTGACCCTAGAGACAGAAAAACATTGACAAGGTTAATCTCTTTCTATTCGCAGCAGCTTCCTGCTTGGTTCGGAATATTAGCGATATTCTGCTAAAAAACCAGAGATTGGTTGCATTGAGGGGGATGCCTAAACATTCGCAGCACCAAAAATCTTTTCAAACAACTGCCGGGTTTGATGAGTTTTCTGTTCACACTCGGCCAGTAGTTGTTTTCCTTCTGTGTAACCCAACAGGTAGGCCAGTTTGGCGACTTCTTTTTCTTCGGTCGGCAAATCATGGCGGGCTGTGGTATTCATCAATCGCAATCGGGCTTCGATGATTCGCAGAAATTCGTAGTTCTGATAGAGTGTTCGCATATCAGCTTCGGCCAAGTAGCCTTGTTCTTGTAAGTCAGTTAAGGCTTCAAGCGTGCCGGTTAAATGACTGGCCGGGTCTTGCTCGATATGTTTGAGTTGAAGCATCTGCACGATGAATTCAATATCCACCGTACCGCCAATACCGCGTTTGAGATTGCGTGTCGAAGCACTTTCTTCCATACGGCCACGCATCTCGTAAATTTCTGCCGCAAACGATGGCTGCCATGGTTTGCAAGTTAATACTGTAGCGATTGTTTGCTCCGCTTTTTCTTTCGCTGTATCTTGGCCATACAACACGCGGGCTTTGCACAATGCCTGACGTTCCCAAAGCTGACCTTGTCCTTTGCAGTGGTATTTTTGGAACTCGGCAAGCGACACGGCGATTGGCCCGTTTTTACCGGTGGGTCGTAGTCTGGGGTCAAGTTCGTACAGTCTTCCCAAGGGGCCTAACTGATTCACGGTTTTAATGATTCGCTGGCCGAGTTGATCGAAGAAGTGTTGGTTGGTGGTCGTCTTGTTTTGTTTTGCTTTGCTGGCCTGATGGGTATTTCCATGACCTTCGTACAAAAAGATGATGTCCAGATCGCTATGGTAGTTCGGCTCGCGTCCACCGATTTTACCGAGCCCCAAGATAATCAGTTCGCAGGGCGATCCATCTTCTAACTGCGGTTGACCAAAGCGTTCACACATGTGAGCGAACTCGCTCTCGGCAATTTGGTGCAGACAAACCTCCGCCACATCGGACAGCGTTTTATGCCGGACTTGAATATCTTTTTTTCCCAAGATATCGAGCACACCAACCCTTAAGTGCATTAAGTTTTTGAAACTATGCAAGATCGGCATGATATCTTCTGCCCCTTTGCAGAGATCCGTTAGAATCGCTTCAAGCGTATTCTTCGAGGGTAATTTATCGAGCATCAACGAGTCCATCAATTCGTCGATCATGCCGGGGTTACTGATTAAAATGTTCGACAAATAGGGGCTGCCAGCACAGAGCCGGACATACAAATTCAACGTGGCCGAATTGACGCTCATCAGTTCCCACAGCACTCCCTTGCCGCCAAGTGAATCGCTAACTGAAGACAAGTTCACCAGCGTCGAATCAGGATCAGGCGTTTCGGAAATGGCCTCTAACAACTGTGGGCTAATCGCGGCCAAAAAATGCCGGCAGCGGCGTGTTGAAAGAAATCGAACCTTTTCGGTTGTCAGTTCCATTAAGTTTTCATAGGCCGCTTTGGTATTTTGAAAACCGTAGCTGGACAGGATATCGGTGATCGTTCTTTCAGTTGGTGAAGGGTCTAAAACCAGATCGACCGAAGGCGCCGTGACACCATCATCGGGAAAAGCATCGTGCAACAGGTGATCGAGAATCTTGCGATTCAATGCGGTTTTCTCGCGATAGTCGGCTTTGAATGTTTCTAGTGCGGTCGAAGTCCCGTTGTCTTGGTAGCCCATGCGTAAGGCAACTTTTGCCAGTTCGTGGCGATCTTGCGGCATGCTATGCGTTTGCAAGTCAAACATGATTTGCAAACGATGTTCGAGCTTGCGTAAGAAGTTGTAGTTGTCTTCCAATAAAGATTTCTCTTGGGCAGTCAAACAGCCAACTTTTTCGAGCGCGGCAATTGCTGCCAACGTATTGCCTGTTCTGATTTGTTCGAGATCGCCGCCGTTGAGTAGTTGCAGGAATTGAATTGAAAACTCAATGTCACGGATGCCT
This sequence comes from Blastopirellula sp., assembly GCA_002733575.1. GTDB lineage: Bacteria > Planctomycetota > Planctomycetia > Pirellulales > Pirellulaceae. Next base: position 12,627 of record NVWB01000276.1, read on the forward strand.
CCATGCCCGGTCTTAACATTCGGGCTATCGGCTCCGTCTTGCGTAGATCGTCGTTCGATGCGGCGCTTGAGCGCTTTGATGCCGGTGATATCCGCCCGGTTTAAATAGCGGCGATAGATCCATGATTTTAGTCGCTCAAGGAAATCTTTGCCTAACTCCATGCTGCCAGCGATAGGTCGGGCTTTGACAAACGCTTGACGTTCCCAGGTGCGGCCTTGCAAGTCGTAGTAGTTGAGTGCCCCTTCCAGGTTGACCACCAAGGGGCCACTTTTGCCTTCAGGCCGCAATCGCATATCGATTCGATAGGGCGAACCTAATTCGGTTGATTCTGTCAACAGTTTCATTAACCGCTGAGCCAAGCGATCAAAGAACTCTTGATTGCTGATCTTCTTCTCGCCATCGGTGGTGCCTTGTTCGTCGTACAAGAACATCAAGTCGATATCGCTAGAGTAGTTCAACTCTTCGCCACCGAGCTTGCCTAATGCAATTACAACAAATTGGGCGGGGGTGACTTCTTTGGTTGAGCTATCTATTATCGTGGGCTGGCCATACTTGGGAGCCAGCAATTGAAACGCAGCCTGTAGAGCCGCTTCGACCAGGGCATCGGCCAAGTACGAAATCTGCCGGGTCACAGTTTCGATATTTTGTTCGCGGATTAAATCTCCATAGGCAATCCGCAAAGTTTCACGGCGTTTGAATCTGCGTAGCGCAGTCATGATGCTACGTTCGTCAGGCAGCCGACTGATTTCGCTGACGATGTCTTCGACCAATAACTGCCGGGCAACAGGCTGTCCATCGGTCAGACGCAACAGTTCAAAACTTTCGGGGTCACTGATTAGCTGATCACTCAAGACTTGGCTGCTAGAGAATATCCGCACCAAGGTGCCCAGCGATTGATGTTCGCGTTCAAAAAAAGCACCCAAGGCCAGCGGGCTACGACAATTGGCAAACAACCGCTCTAAGTTGTTCAATGCCATATCAGGGTCGCTACAGCCGGGCAGATACTTTTCTAGTAAATTGCAAAGTGTGACGAACAGATCGGCAGGCATGCCGGCACTGGCAAGGTTCGTTAAATTATTGTAGCCACGAACCGGGTCATGTATTTGGAGAGTAGCAAGCCAAGTTTCTGCTTCTTTACTGTCGTCAAGAAAACGGTTCAACTGATCCACGTGCATAAGAATAAGGGCCTAATTGCCTGTAAGTATTTAAATATATGAATGCGCTAATCGAAATCAACGTTGGTTGTCTGATTGTATTGTAAGTCAGACGCCGCAGAAACAAAAGCGGAAGATGGGCCTGCGATGGGCTAGAGCATTTTAAAAATCGCTATGCCAAATTTTAACGAAAATTGCTGCCATGGTTTTCAGATCTTTCTCGTCATCTCAGGATAGCATTATACAGTGTGATTTTGATTTTTTAGTCCCGGTAGGGACGACATCATGTAGCCTGGTGGCTTTAGCCCCAGGAAAATATAGCCCCGAAATCTCAAAGCCCCGGATGGGGCGATATCGATTCATTACGCCATTTTCTAGCTGAAAACAAAGACATTTCTGTTACAAACCGTCAATTAGAAGTCTAAACATCTTTGATTCGCCCGATGTCGCCCCATCCGGGGCTTTCTTGAATTGGGGTAAATCTACTCTCCAGGGGATGAATCCCTTGTCATTACCCAAGTTTTCAGGTGATAGCACCTTGGCATGATAGCATTGGTAAGTGGTGGTTTCTATTGGGCTTGGGTTTT
>NVWB01000277.1 GCA_002733575.1 Blastopirellula sp.
CATCTATTAACAGGCTGCCGCAGTTGCTCTTCATTTGCAACGCGGCTTCGGACACATTGTTGATCGGATCATGACGAATCTCTAATGAGTCCATAGTCAGTTCGCCCCCAACAACCACCGTCGGGCGTTCGATTTTGACCCAGCGTTGATCATAACTATCTTGTTTGAGAATGCTGTTTTTATTCTCTTCGATCACCACATGAAATGCGGTGTCAAACAGTTTGATGAACTGTCCATCTTCGACAATACAGCGGGGAATCCAGATGTCTTGCCCAAAGCAGGCGGTGATTCGTTCGGCCAGGGTCGTCTTTCCGTTACCAGGCGCCCCGTATAAGAAGAGTCCAGCACCCGAGTTGACGGCGGGGCCGAGATTGTCGAACAAGTCATCATCGACAGAGAGTCCAGCGAACGCTTTCTTTAATTGTTCTTCCTGGGGTGATTCGTTGCGGATCGATTGTGCATGGACCGAAGTGACGTAATCTTCAAGTACAACCGGTGCTGCACCAAAATAAGCACAAGTGGTCATGTAGCTTTGAGCACGTTCTCGACCTTGATCGGTCAGGGCGTACGTGTAATCATTCAAGGGAGCAGAGCCGATATGGGTAACAATCTGCCGAGATCTTAATGAAAGATAAAGTGGCTCTAGGATACCGAACGGCAAACATATTTCTTCTGCCACTTTGCGACCACTAGTTGAACCAACATTCAACAGTAATTTACAGATCAAAGCTTCAATTAGTATGGGAGAAATCTGCGTGTCTTCCAGAGACTTTGGCTCCTCTGGTCGAAAGCTTTCGTCTGACATTAACGAGGCAAGTAAACTGCTTTTAAGTTGCGGAGCAACCGAGGTATCAGTAGACATAAGGCGACTTCTTTTTTCTTGATTCGAAAATAGTACTAGAAACACTAGTTAGGCGTTCACCGTTTCAAGCGCGAAGCGTAAGCGAGGAGGAAGTTAAATCGCGGTTCGTCCTCGCTTGAGATTGTGAAAGCAATCCCAGAAGACACAAGCCCTCAGTCGAAGTGTAGTTCATAGCATTTCAATAGGGCTAGTATTTATGGAATCAATGCGTTGATTTTGTGGATTTCAATTGTTCGTGCTAAACCGTGAACTAGGCTTTTGCTTCTGGCAGTGCATGCAGTGAAAGCGTAAGAACATTCTTCCGTATAATCGATACAAACCGAACCCTTTGTCAATGAGGTGCGTAGAAGAGCATGCAGTGCTGTCTAGGGATAGGCATAGAATTTGTGCAAGACGCAGAAATCATTGGTTTCGCCAGTGATCAGAAGTCGATTAAATCGAGACCGCCCGATTTCTTCCTAAGATTCGGGTTTTGAAATTTAATCACAGGTGTTATGTTTTCCACAGCAATTTGCACATCGCCCGAGGTGATATCATGGCTCACGAAAAAGCCAAACTGCTTCTTGAAACGTCCAATGATGATTACATAGAGCATATTGTAGCGGTGCAAACCGCAATGCAAATGGGTATGCCAATGGAAGAAATTGAAGAGTACCTGGATTGGCTCGATTTGATCAGAGGTTGTGAACCAGCCGAATAACCGGCCCATGAGCGTGTGTTCAGCTTGAGTCGATGGATAAGACTTTCATCGACTCAACGAACAGAAAGCAGTTCGATTAGAACTGCTCAACTTCTCTAAGAACTTGCACCGCATGATAGGCGTTTTCGAGCCCGCCAATGCGCTGGATGAAAAGCTGCACCTCAAGTAATTGCGATGGGGGAAGCAAATCTTGTCCGCATTCTAGTAGTATCTCGATCTCGCTTGCCGAGAGATTCTCAATTCCCAGATCCGTGGGCATAAGTTTTCCTAAGTGTTTCAATGGTGTTTTGGGGACAGCGATTTTGTAGGGAATCACATTTTGATTCGCGTTGAATCGGAGGAGCCTACAGCAGCAACTCCTCCTTCTCTGCCTACGTGACTTGCACTAGAAGAAGTATCGGACGAGATCTGATGAACATTGAGAGCACTAGGGTATCGTTTAGATAGTCCAGAAAATATCGACAGCATGAAACACGGTTTATCGATTTGACCGACACAATTAACGCATTATGATAGCAATTCTTTCATGCAGGATGATGGCACTTTAGAGAGAAAACACTTACAAGAGCATTGGGTTCATTGCAAAGAGAAGCGCCGAGAATCCGAGAGGTAGGCAGCTTAGACCCTGATTGAAGCAACATAGAAACCGCTTCAATCGAATCAACCGTTATGATCCTGCTCAAACAGACAGTCCAAGTCACATCGACTAAGATTCAAGTCTGTTTGGAACTCAGACTTCCACATAGGCAGGGGCCAAGGCTATTCGGCTGTCTGGAATGCAGGTGTTGGTGTAGTAGCTACGGGCGATGGTGTTGGGCTGGCAACAGCGACCGCTTGAGGTTCAGGGCTGGTCTCTTGAACGAACTCAGCAGCCGAAACTTTTGTCCCGACAACTTGGTGTAGCCCAAAGAAAAAGGCCATGATCGTCATCCAAGCCGCAGGGTAAATCAAAAGACTTGGGCCTAGCACCAAGCTTCCTAATACAACCCAGGCAACTCCGATTCCGACAAGTAATTTAGTAAGTGACATTGTTCCACAAATCCATGTTGGAAAAATATAAAAGGCAGGAAATCAGGTACTCCGATTATTCTTACATTTCGGTAACGATAATCTGTGTGCCTCGATTGAAATATAGCTTACAAATCAAAGGTTTCTCATCCAAAACAAGCAAGATTCAGATGAATTCTATCTTGTTAGTCTAATCACGGATGAGGGACTAACAACCTTTATCGGCAGGTTAAGGGAAAAATTCTGGACAATTGATGGAAAATCAAGAAGTGTTAATCAATAGCGAATATATAACTTCTGACCCATGTTTATAGCAAGACGAAGGGAGGAAAGTTTTGCAGAAAAACCAAAAATATAATTTCTCCGCATTTAAACCGAACTGAGTGTGGGGTGACTAAGCCCAATCTATTCTTTGCAATAGTATGCGCTGACTCGCCAAAGAGAAGCTTTCATGGTGGTTTTCTCTGAATTTTTCTCGCATTCACCAATGAGGGTGTCTCTGTTGCGGGGCCATTTGACGGAACTTCTCAGCTTCTATTGCAGTGTTTCGTCTACTTGGCTATGATTCGCCGCACATTATGGCTCTGTACCAACACTGGCTTTGAGGACGTTTCGTGAACCAGCCGACCAATGAAGAGATGCTAGGACAGTTTATTCCCCTGCACTATCACTACGATATGCTGCGCGATGGATACCGCATGGAAACCTTTCGCTTAGCAATAGAGTCAATGGTCACGCCTGGAATTCAGGTAGTCGATCTAGGTGGAGGAACTGGTGTCCTTTCGTTTTTTGCTGCAAAACAAGGGGCAAACGTGACTTATGTGGAACGCAATCCGCAATTAGTTGAGGTGGCTCGGAAGCTTTTCAAATTGAATGGTGTGGAAGACCGTATTCAAGTCGTTCAAGCAGATGCCAAGGACTTTGTGCCTGAGTGTCCAGTTGAGTTGGTCACTTGCGAGATGCTGCACGTAGGTCTATTGCGCGAGAAGCAAGTCGAAGTCATCGCGGCCTTTAAGCAAAACTATCTGCAAAAACACAACACAAAGCTGCCAAGATTTATCCCCGAAGCTTCGTTATTGGCCTGTCAGCCTGTGACGCAAGAGTATGAATTTGAGGGATTTCTCGCACCAGGGCCCATCTTCCAGAGACCGGCCAACGAACACGACGAGACGATCTGTCTCTCGGAACCAGTAGTTTACGATACGGTTTGGTACGACAAGCAACTACCGAATCGACTCGGCTGGGAAGGGACTATGACCATTGAGCAGGACGGTTCACTGAACGGAATCCGCTTTGTGACGAAGAACGTCCTCTCCTTCTTGCTTCAAGAACATCGGGCCATTGAATGGCACAACCAATTTATGGTGATGCCGCTAGATCTACCAATCCCGGTCAAAAAAGGTCAGCAAATCCGTCTCGCGTTTAACTATCAGCCAGGAGACGAACTGCCGGTGCTCGATAGTTCGCTGCAAGTCGAACTGCTAGCAGACGCAGATTCAGCCCAAAAACAGAGTACATCGGCTGCGTAATATAGGATTACCGATCAAATCATAGCTGCCCTCCCCGGCTCAGGTTATTCTCTTTGAACCGATCTTAACGGCGGTTGAGCACGTCGTTCTCTTGAACAAGCATGTCTGTCTCCTCATGCCAGAGGCAGAAATCTTCTTTACCTACTAGATCTCTTGGACAAGCAGGACTCTTCGACCTAGCTTTTCATAGACGTAATTGTTGTTCCGGTCAATAAATACGGCCTATTTGCTTACGAAGAACTCTTTCCATAAATAATGTCAAATGAAGCCTAGTTTTGTATCGCGAGTCCCTTGGGAAATCTTGGGGATCACAATCACCACCCTATTCATGCTCGCTTGCGCAGTAAGCTGGGCCGTTGAAAGTTTTGCGCAGTGGGGTTCACTGCTGGGCATACTCAGTTGTGTGGCTTCAATCGGCAGCATCTCGATTGTGTGGTGGAAACAGCGTACAGCGATGAGCCGATTACATCGTCAAACCGATATTTTGGCCCATCTTTCAGACGAACAAATAGAAACGGATGATTTCGAAAACCTCTTTCCAGAGTTACCTACCAGCGGAGAGTGGAGTTCGACCTTTCAGCGAATATTCAACCGAATAGCAGAACTCTCAGAAATGATGAGCGATGCCGAACAAGTCCGAGCACGTTCCGAAGTGCGTGCCCATTTGTCGAGCATGCGAGTGAATCAAATGCGAGAAATTGTTGATTCTTTGACTGAGCCCGTGTTGATGGTGAATCAATTTGAAGAACTTGTGATTTCGAATGATAGCGCCAAGAAATTGTTTGGACTGCCAACCGACGATGAATCACAGCACATGAAGGATGTTATCCCCTGCGAACCACTAGTTCAACTAATTCACGAAACACGTAGAAGAAAAACTTCGTCGCAACGAGTTGCGGAAATTGAACTCGTTGACTCTGAAGAAGAAAAACACTGGTTTCAAGTGACCTGCTGTACGGTCGATCAGAAATCGAACTCAAGCCGGGCTGACGATCACCACATGTTTGGTGCGGTCGCCATCTTACGAGACATCAGTGGGTACAAGGCCATTCAGAAACGGAACGCCGAATTTGTCTCTTCGGTAAGCCATGAGATGAAAACTCCACTAGCTGGCATCAAGGCCTATGTCGAACTCCTGGCCGATGGCGAAGCGGAAGACGAAGAAACACAAGAAGAGTTCCTCAGTATCATCAATGGCCAAGCCGACCGACTTCAGCGGTTAATTGACAACCTGTTGAATTTGGCCCGCATCGAAGCTGGTGTGGTCAATGTGAATAAAAAACCACGGTCCCTGAATGAACTGTTAGAAGAAGCGGCCAACCTGGTGCTGCCGACCGCGGAGCAAAAACAGATCACCTTGATTCAAGACCTAAGCCCGATGTATCTCGGGGTGCTGGTAGATCGAGACATGATTTTGCAAGGCGCAATCAACTTACTTTCCAACGCCCTGAAGTACACACCAGACGGGGGCCGGGTTACCTTGCGTAGTCGACTCAATGATCGAGAAGTGATATTCGAGGTCGAAGACACTGGCGTAGGGCTCAGCGACGAAGATTGCGAAATGGTGTTTGAGAAATTTTACCGTGTCAAAAAAGATCAGAACATGGCATCCGGCACAGGGCTGGGTTTGCCTTTGGCAAAACACATTGTCGAAGACGTCCATGGCGGTTCGTTGACTGTCACAAGCACAGTTGGCAAAGGAAGCACATTCAGAATCACCTTGCCCACGGTCCAAGTCACAGAGTCGGCCGTTCAATAAATCAATGAGAGATAGCAGAGACAATGATCCATTCTGCCATCCAAGGAAAATTCACAGAGGAAATCAATGAGCCACCGAGTTTTACTGTGCGATGACGAAATGCACATTTTACGTGCCGCAGAATTCAAATTAAAAAAGACAGGATTCGATGTTCAATGCGAACCCGATGGGCAAGCTGCCTGGGAAGCGATTTGTGAACAGAAACCCGACATTTTGGTCACCGATTACCACATGCCTCGATTAGACGGTCTCGGGCTTTGCCGGAAGATACGTGAGTGCGAAGCAACCAGTGATCTGCCAATTATCATGCTGACTGCCAAAGGATTTGAATTCACCTCGGATGATAATTTAGATGCACTCGATATTGCTGCCATGTTAGGCAAGCCGTTTAGCCCGCGCGGACTGGCAAAATGTATCGAAGAGATACTAGAAACGGGAAGCTACACAGCCCCGCCGATCAGCCTGTTACGCTAACGAACGATTCACCGCTAGAGATTACGATTACTAAAGGAATTTGCTCATGGGTTTGCCTACGGAAGTCTTTGGAGACGTCATTGTCATCCACACTCCAGAAGAGCTCGGAGAAGATCAATCCATCGCAGTCCAAGAGTTCCTGCTGACCCGAGACAAAGACTGTTTGATTGTTGATCTCGATGGAACTGAAACTATCGACAGTCTAGGGCTGACTGTATTATTAGAAACTCAAAGCACGTTAAGAGAACGAGGCGGTGATCTAAAAATCACGACCTCGAATCACGTCAATCGCAAAATCTTGGAAATCACCCGAATTGATGAACGGCTGGAAGTCTTTGATAGTGTCATCGATGCCGTAAAAAGCTTCGTATAACAATTCCTGTTTATTCCTTACAAATAATGTCGACTCTACATTCGCCCCAATAAGAATTAATCATGTCCACCGTAAACGCAGTTCCACCCCGACTCGGTAACGTCCTCATCAAACGAGGATTTGTGACCATTGAGCAGTTGGAACAAGCGCTCGTCTATCAAAAAAGTAAGGGACAGAAAAAACTTCTCGGCGAAATTCTCGTTGAACTCGATTACTGCACGGAAGACCAAATTATCGAGAGCCTGGCAATCGAATATGGAGTGCCTTATGCAAAGCTAGAAGCCCGGCTGTATGACCCCAAAGCCATTGATACTTTGCCACGAGAATACATCGAGAAAAACCTCGTCTTGCCGTTGTTCAAGATCGACGGTGTATTGACCATTGCGGTGACCGAGCTATCGAATCTATTTTTGATCGACGAAATCCGATCGATGACCCAGCTCGATATCCAAATCGTGGCGTCATCGACCAAAGACATCCGGCGGATGATAACGAATCTTCCTGACTCCAAAGTCTTTGTGATTGACGACATCATTGAAGATAGCGATCAATCGGAAGTCACCTTGATTGAAGATGCGATTGAAGACATTGGCGATGTCGAAGAGATTGCCGGTCAATCGCCCGTGATTCGTCTGGTCAACTACATCGTCTACAACGCAGTCAAAGAGGGTGCCAGTGATATTCATATCGAACCAGCAGATCGCTGTTTGCGAATTCGCTATCGGATTGATGGACGGCTCTATAAATCTCTGGAAGTACCTCTCCACTTAAACAACGCGGTCACCAGTCGTATCAAGATCATGGCCGGACTCGATATTAGTGAACGTCGCCTGCCGCAAGATGGACGTGTGCATGTCATGCTAGACTCGCGTAAAATTGACTTGCGGGTCAGTATCTTCCCAGGCAACCGCGGCGAAAAGACGGTCATTCGTGTCCTCGATACTAAAACCGTTTCACTCGTTCTCAAGAATCTCGGTTTCGCAGAAGATATCCTCGAAAGATTCACTGAAAGCATCAAGGCTCCTAATGGCATTGTGCTTGTCACCGGGCCAACCGGAAGTGGAAAGTCGACCACGCTTTACGCGGCGTTGAACGAAATTTCCTCGATGGAAAACAATATCTGCACCGTGGAAGACCCGATTGAATATCACCTGTCGCTGATCAATCAGTTCCAAGTACAAGAAAAGGTAGGCCTAACTTTCTCGAAAGCACTACGAACGCTTTTACGGCAAGACCCTGACGTGATCATGGTGGGTGAAATTCGTGACGAAGAAACTGGCAGAACCGCCATTCAAGCGGCCCTCACCGGTCACTTGGTAATGAGCACCCTGCATACCAATGATGCCATTAGTGCAGTGACCCGATTAGTAAACATGGGCGTAGAACCCTATTTGATTAGTGCCGCTTTAAACATGGTGCTATCTCAACGACTCGTGCGACGCGTTTGTACCAAATGCCGCGTCACGTATGAGCCAGAACGCAATTTGCGAAAATCATTAGACCGCATGGGCTACGAGATTGAAAACTTCCAAAAAGGGGTCGGCTGTCGATTCTGTCGCAACACAGGCTTTAGCGGTCGTGTGGGCGTGCATGAATTACTTACCATCGATGATCAGTTACGCGATGCCATTGTCAGCGGCAGTCCCATTGGCGAACTTCGCAAGTTGTCGATTGAAAACAATAACCTGATCGGAATGCAGCTAGACGGATTCCGCAAAGTTCGTGAAGGAATCACGACAATCGAAGAAATATTACACGCCACGGGTGACATCATGACGGGCACCAGCTAAGGCTTCACCTGATAGACGAGACTTATAAAGGTTGGCAAGTATGTTAACTTACGAATATCATGCACGCGATTCACTAGGGAATGTCCACGATGGTTCAGTCGAGGCTGAGTCTATTGAAGAGGCACGTACCCAGTTAGATGTTGACGGGTTTCACATCCTCTCAATAGATGAAGAGCAAGGCGGTTTCCAACTGTTTCCCCAAAGAATCTCCAAGAAAGAAATCATCTATCTCACCAGTCAACTCTCGGTAATGGTTGACACCGGAATTAGTCTCTCGGTCGCGTTAAACGGAATCGAATCACAAGAAAAAAATGATTCGCTCAAGTCGTTGCTGAATGAACTAAAACGCGATGTCGAATCAGGCGAAGATTTTTCGACCGCGTTGGCCAAACATCCCAAACATTTCAATCATACATTTCTGTCCCTAGTCAAAGCTGGTGAAAGCACCGGGAAACTGGGTACGATGCTGGAAAAAATTTCCGGTTATCTGCATAAAGAAATGGAAATCAAAGGCAAAATCCGCGCCGCTTTAGCCTATCCCGCAGTCATGATCGGCTTGGCCTGTGCGGTCACGATATTTCTGCTAACTTTTATCCTGCCAAAATTTACGCCGCTGTTCAATCGCAAAGGGATTAAATTACCAACCCCAACGATTGTCATGATGACGATGTCCGATATTTTGCTCGGCTACTGGTATTTCTGGCTGGCCGGCATCGTGGCGGCTTTGATTGCTTTCCTGGTTTTCAGGAGAACCACCACGGGCCGTAAGGTGATCGACACGGCAAAGATCAACATCCCGATTATTGGCCCTTTGGTCCGTAAAGTGACCATCTCTCGCAGCCTCAGTACACTGGGCACATTGCTTGAAAGTGATGTGCCAGTTTTGCGGGCACTCGAACTCACCGCAACGGTAGCTAATAATTATCACTACGAGCAACTTTGGCGAAACGTGATTGATTCAGTGACCGCAGGTAATGAAATCCACGCGACATTGGCCAAATCGGATCTTTTCCCTTCTACGCTTGTCCAAATGATTAGCGCCGGAGAACAGACCGGAAATTTAGATGGCGTCTTAAAAAAAATCAGCGCGTATTATGAAGATGAAGTCGACCTGTCAATCAAAACGACCACCAGTTTGATCGAACCGATCATGATTACCGTCATGGGATTCGTCGTCGGCGGAATCGCCCTGGCATTATTAATGCCAATCTTCTCACTCAGTAGAAGTGTGTAAAAAAAGTTGTGGTATCAATATCGGGTACCCCAGTTTGCTCGCAAACTGGGTTGACGCAGTCAACAAGAGGTCACACCTGGCCGCGTACCTTCAATAAATTGCCTGCACAATTCAAGGTGTAATGTTTCTGCAATCCGATGAAGTTGTGCCACATCCTACATGAGGCCCCGGGTGCCACTGGCTCCGCCAGTGTGAAGTGAAATTGATCGGTTTTTGTTCAAAACATAGAACGAATTGCGATCAGGTAAATTCAATGTTTCACGATTTCAAAGAAGAGTAGCTGATGCAAACCGAACTCTAATTCAACACTGGCGGAGCCAGTGGCACACGAAAAAGAACACAATCGCGGCGACTCCTCGCTCACGCTTAAAATTGTAAACAGCCAATACTCTTCATACATTCTTCACCCAACCCTTGGTTGGCCAATTCCTCTATTCAGAGTAAACTAAATTGCTGTATCACCTCTGTTCCCAGTCACGCTCTTAGTAGGATGTTCTTTTGATGGCAGCCCCTCTGAAACTATTGTTCTTATGTACCGGAAATTCCTGTCGAAGCCAAATGGCCGAAGGCTGGACCAAGCATTTGAAATCGGACAGCATCGACGCTTATTCCGCCGGCATAGAGACCCATGGGCTCAACCCCAATGCGGTCAAAGTGATGCAAGAGGCAGGCGTTGATATCACCGGGCATCAATCAACCACGGTCGCCGATTTGGGCGAGATCAATTTTGATGTAGTGGTCACGGTTTGCGGCCATGCCGATGAAAACTGCCCCGTGTTCCTCGGAGCCCCCAAGGTCGTTCATCACGGGTTTGATGACCCTCCGAAGTTAGCGAAAGAGGCAGCAACCGAAGAAGAGGCGTTGGATCATTATCGGCGTGTTCGCGATAAAATCCGGGCCTATGTTGAAACCTTGCCAGAAGCGGTTGCTTAACTCTCTCCCAATGAAGTCCCAGCGATGCACATTCTGGCCCTTGAGCCTTATTATGGTGGCAGTCACCAGACGTTTATTGATCAGTGGATTGCACACTCGCACCATCAATGGACCCTGCTGACGTTGCCTGCCCATCACTGGAAATGGCGGATGCGTCACGCACCGATCACGCTGGCCGAGCAACTGAATCACCCCAAGTATCACTCGCAAGAATTTGATGCCCTGTTTTGTAGTGACATGCTCAGTCTGTCTCAGTTCAAGGGCCTGGCTCCTGCCAATATTCGCAATCTGCCAGCGGTTCTCTACTTTCACGAAAACCAACTAACGTACCCCGACCGCTTCAAAGGCGAGCGTGATCATCATTATGGTTTCGACAACTATCTCTCGGCACTCGCGGCCGATCAAGTCTGGTTTAATTCCAACTATCATCGGCAAGAGTTTCTCACGGCCACACGTCAATTATTAAAACGGATGCCCGATTATCAGTCGTTGGAAACTGTCGACCAAATTGAACAGAAGTCACTGGTGGCCTACCCCGGTGTTGATCAAGGTGAAACAGACGCACAATCTCAACCCGTGGAACCAAGCAACCAACCGCTTCACATTCTTTGGGCCGCACGTTGGGAGCATGACAAGAACCCCGAAGATTTCTTCGCCGCGTTGACGTTACTAAAACAACAGAACATCGATTTCAGACTCAGCGTACTGGGCGAATCATTTCGTGATAGCCCCAAAGTATTTGCACAGGCGAAACGAGAATTTGCCGATCAAATTATTCACTGGGGATTTTTAGAATCGCGCGAAGCCTATCTAAACGCATTGCAGCAAGCCGATGTTGTTGTCTCGACCGCACTGCATGAATTCTTCGGCATTGCCGTAGTCGAAGCCATTGCCGCTGGATGTATGCCGCTGCTGCCGAACCGGTTGGCCTACCCTGAGCTACTGGAAAGAGAACAGGACTCACTCGCCGAATTCTATTTTTATGATGGAAGTCCACGGCAATTAGTCGACCGATTAATTGAGTATCATTCACTGAAAAATGATGCACCGAAGTGGGAATCTAGATTGCATCTTGCCCAAGCGAAAGTTGCCCGATTCCAGTGGAAACAACAAATCTCCCAGTACGATGGGCTATTAGATAACTTAATTGATCCAAAACAGTCTCTCTGATTTGACCCGGCTGTCTGGGTCGAATATCATCCATATTCTACCCAGCACTGTTTGATCTACCTCACCCGGAGTTACCTGCCATGCGTTGTTTCAATTGTCTTCCCATGTTTCTCGCACTGTTTGCGGCCCTAGCATGTTCCTTGGTTCCATCGCAAGCAGCGGCAGAAGATCGCTTGCCGAACGTGGTGATAATTTTTATTGACGACATGGGCTACGCCGATATCGGCCCTTTTGGTGCAGTAGGAATTGATACGCCCAACTTAGATCGCATGGCCGAAAAGGGGCGGAAGTTCACTGACTTTTATGTAACCCAAGCCGTTTGCTCTGCTTCGCGGGCTGGCTTATTAACCGGTTGTTACAACGTGCGTGTTGGCATCATGGGCGCACTAGGGCCGAAGTCAAACATTGGGCTCAATCCTGATGAAACGACCATCGCAGAAATCTGCAAACAAAAAGGGTACGCCACGGCCTGTTATGGCAAATGGCATCTAGGACATCACAAAAAGTTTTTGCCGCTACAGCACGGCTTTGACGACTACTTTGGCTTGCCCTACTCGAACGACATGTGGCCTTATCATCCTGGCGTGTTGAAGCTGTCGATGGAACAACGCTTGAAGAAATGGCCCCACTTGCCGCTGATCGACAAAAACGAAGTCGTGAACGCCCAGGTCACCGGCAAAGATCAAGAACAACTGACAACCCAATACACCGAGAAAGCGGTTCAGTTTATTGAGAAGAACAAAGACAATCCGTTCTTCCTGTATGTGCCCCATAGCATGGTACATGTGCCGCTGTATGTTTCCGAAAAGTTCAAAGGTAAATCAGAACGTGGTCTGTTCGGCGATGTCGTGATGGAAATCGATTGGTCAGTCGGGCAAATTTTAGATGCACTGAAAAAGAATGACATCGAAGACAACACCTTGGTCATCTTCACCGCCGACAATGGGCCATGGCTTTCGTATGGCGACCATGCCGGAAGTGCCGCACCGCTACGCGAAGGCAAAGGAACAATGTTTGATGGTGGTTGTCGTGAACCAACAATCATGTACTGGCCCGGAAAGATTCCAGCGGGAACCGTTTGTAAAACGCCTGCGATGACGATTGATATTTTGCCCACGGTTGCCAGTTTAATCGGTGCCGAACTGCCGCAGCATAAAATCGACGGCAAGAACATCTGGCCACTCATCGCCGGCGAAAAAGGGGCCAAGTCTCCGCACGAAGCCTATTACTTCTACTATGGCAACCAACTCCAAGCAGTCCGCCAAGGCCCATTCAAAATGCACTTCCCGCACGGCTACCGAACCATGGCCGGCAAACCGGGCGGAACCGGAGGCATCCCAACCAACTACACCAACACCAAGATCGAAGCCTCGCTATTCAACCTAAGCACCGACATCGGCGAAACAACCGACATCAAAGACAAGAACCCCCAAGTATTCAAACGCCTAGAAGCCTTAGGCAACGCCATGAAAAAAGAACTCGGCGATGGCAGGCTCAAAGGGACTGGGAATCGACCGCCAGGGAAGTTGTAAGAAATCAGGTAGGGTGGATGAAATCTTGACTTTCATTCACCTTCAAACCTGTATTCGATCCTCTCACGTAATCCAAAGAAAGATATCTCACGCGAAGCCGCGAAGAAGAGAAGGTTTTTTTACCACGAAAGACACGGAACCCACGAACGATATTGCTTCGGCATTTTTTTGTGATTCCTTTTTTTAGATTAAGGCACAACTGTTGGATCGATTTTCTCCAGCGCAGCTCTAGCTTGGGCAGGATAATCAAAGACTTGATACTTCAAAGCTTTTTTGAGTACTGGCACAGGCTCTTTGTAAGTGGGATCGATTTTGCTTAAAGCAATCGCGGCATTGTATCGAACCATATTGACTTCATCCTTCAGAGTATCGATTAGGGCAGGCACTGCTTCTTTGGCCGCTGGTCCGATTTTGCCCAAGGCCTCGGCAGAGAATTTCCGCTCATTGTCATCCGCTCGCTTCAACATTCCTATTAGCCCAGGCACAGCGTCTTTGGCCTCAGAGCCGAATTGGCCCAACGCCCTGGCTGCCGAACTTCGAGCTGAGTCCTTCTTATCATACAACAAGACTTTAATCAGGGCGGGCATAGTATCTTTGGGCTTCGCCCCAATTTTTCCTAAGGCTGATGCAGCATTCATTCGAACATAAGAATCTTTATCTTTCAGAGCGGCAATCAAGGCAGTTTCGGCAACTTTGGCATCTGAGCCAATTAGTCCCAATGCCTTCGCTGACTCTCTGCGAATTTTTCCAACTTCATCTTCTAAGGTTACAATCAGGGCTGGAACTGCGTCTTTGGCGTTAGGGCCGATTTCGGCCAAGGCAATGATGGCCCCTTGTCGAATAGAATTCAGTTCATGCTTTAAGATTGGAATCAAGGCAACTACGGCTACTTGGCCTGTGGGATCGAACTTGATCAAAGTA
>NVWB01000278.1 GCA_002733575.1 Blastopirellula sp.
CGAGGTGTTCTAGAATTACTCTTAAATCGGATTTGGTCACTTCTTTTTTAGCCGGTTTGGCCAATTCTTGCAGCAGCCAATACGCAGAGTTGTGATAGCTTTCACAAACCAATGGCATGACCTGTTTTGCAGGATCAGCCGGAGCTACTGCCGGGGTAGCGGCTGTTTCTCCTTCGGGACTCGTGGCAGGTTCTTTTTCCGCTGGCGGTGTCTCTAACAGTGCAGCAGCATCACGTTCTTCTTTATTGGCATGTAGCTCTTTCAAGGTGTGAGGAGCTTTGTCATTTGGAAGATGATGGTATTGTGACCACGATGCAATGCTTGGATAGAATTCTGGTAGCTTAGAATCTAAGTCTCGAATAAATTCGTCTGCAGAAAACAAACCCGATTCACTAACCGCTATTCCACGGTAAGCAGTCGGGTCAATTTCGGCCATCCGCTGAGCCAGGTTTTTCAACTCTTCTTCAATGGTTGTACACAATCCATTGCACTCGTTTTCATAGTGTTGACCGGCGTAAGAGAGTTGCTCGGCATAAAGCAATTTCTGCTGTATTAAAGCGTAGGACAAAGGGGCAATTCTGCTTGCGCCCAGCAGTTCAAGCTCGGCATGTGCTTTCCACATGACGTTCATGCGAGAGAGGGGAGAGCCTTGGTTGTCCGCTGCATTAACCACTTCAGGAATGTCTTCCGTCGAATTGCTTTCCATTGAATTGATGAATTCAGCACTACCTCGATCCACGATCTGGATGGAGTTTCGGTCTGTCGTTTCACGAGTGATTAGTTGGGGCGTTTGAAGAGAGAATCGTTTATCAGATGCGATTCTGGCGACTTGATTGACACAATAGCGATGCAATTCTTCCAAAGAAATCAATTGATTGTCGTTACCGATTGAATCTTTATTGCTGTCTGTTAGATCTGCTTTTCCCAGTAACCCTTTTGCAAAAGCTTGGCCAAAGATGGTCCCATTGATCTCTGGCACGGCCCAGGCTGTTTGGCCATCATCGGAGGCCAAGAGAATATAAGTATTTTTTAGTTTCGCAGCCGTATTACTTTTTCCGTTGATCAACTGCTTTACGGCAGATGAAAAATCGTTCACCAACATTCCCCCCGCCCAGTTTGACTGCATGCGACCACAATCGAGCACAATCAGTTTGAATGCTTCTGGTTTCGCTATCACCGCTTCATGATTTTCAATCGTTTCCAGTATTTCGGTCAGCGGAACTAGAGTTGAATTGAGTGATCTTTCTTCAGACGATCCACTGACTGCTAAGCCACTGCCTGCTAATCCACTGTCTGGTTCATACATTTCACTACTAGAGGCGGCCAAATAAGGTAAGCCATCGTTGCCGGTAACTCCATGACAACTTAGATAGAATATCCAGCCACCATCTCCTGGCCCTTTGGGAGCATTATGAAAATTTAGAAAAGTCTGGATCGATGTCGTGAATTCGCCCTTTCCATAAGTTGGTTCAGGCTTGTTTGTAATTGGTTGATTTGAATTTTTGCGAGCATCAAATGTTATATTACTGCCCGATTGAGTCATCGAATAATGGAAGTGATTTCGGTCTTCGACAGCAAAGGCATTCGGCCCAAAGGCACGGTCTTCTGGATAGTCGGCAACCGTGATATGTAGCATCGGTACTTTGGTAGGCTGCGGCTTGACGATATAGATAAAAGCACCTACTAAAAGCGCAAGCAGTACCAGTAGGATATTTAACTTGCCGATATGCTTAGGCAGTTTTTTTCCCTGACCAGTGCCCAAATAGGTTTTTGTTTCTTCACCCGAATCGGCTTGCTTTTTCGATTTTTCACCACGCCACCCTGGGCTTTCAGATGCTTGGCTCGGTTTTTTCTTTGCTGGCTCACGACTGCTTCGTTTGGAGCCACGCCCTCCCTTTTTCTCACGCCAATCTGACATTTCACGGTCCTTTGTGTCAATCAAAAATGAATTGAATCTGAATGACGATATTTTTATGTGCGGTTATTATTGATAGGTAACTTGGCTAAATGTAAGGAGATGGCCCATCTTAAAATGTTTGACTTCATCCCCTTAGAAGCCCCTAACATGA
The DNA here is from genome assembly GCA_002733575.1 of Blastopirellula sp. Taxonomy (GTDB): domain Bacteria; phylum Planctomycetota; class Planctomycetia; order Pirellulales; family Pirellulaceae. The sequence continues at coordinate 2,070 of NVWB01000278.1, forward strand.
TCTTATCAAATTCCGAGGCCAGATGGAATAAAAATACATAGATGTTTGCGATTAAGATTGTATCCCGCCTATGCTTGTGAAGAGGGGCGAATAGAATATCTCCTCATGTAGGTCAGTGCAGTGCCTGACAGAGATTGAGAACCGATAATTGCTTCTTCGTCAGGCACAGCACTGACCTACTGGTTTCTGAGACAACAGGTAAACGACATTGAGGTCATCCAATATCTAGCCCTTTAATGCCAGCCGAGTCACTTGTGCCGAATTGATCAATTTCAAGGCCCATTCTTTGGGCGAAGGAGACATAGAGGTTCGAGAGCCGGGTGTTGTTGTCCAAGTCATGGCTTATATGGTTACCATGTTTATAGCCGCCGCCAGCAACAACAATCGGCAGATTGCGGGAACTATGGCTACTAGCATTTCCTAAATTCGATCCGAATAGAACTGCCGTATGATCAAGCAACGATTTCCCATTCTCTTCGATGCTTTTGAGTTTGGTTAAAAACTCGTTGAACGCAGTGAACTGGGCTGCTTCAATGAGTTTTAGTTCATCAATTTTATCTTGATCTCGTCCATGATGGGAAAGGTTATGCCAGTCGGAAGCAACGCCTGGAATTTGCGGTACGGCATTCATGCCGCTTAGTTGGAATGTCATAGTACGCGTGCTGTCGGTTTGAAGTGCCAATGCCATCATGTCGTACATCAAGCGTTGTTTGCCAATCGCATCGGTTTTTTCAGCAATGTCTCTCGGGATTTCTTGATTGACATCCGGTTTTATTTTAGTCGACCAATCTTGCGACTGTTGCAAACGTAATTCTAGATCTCGCACGGAGGCCAAGTACTCGCTCAGTTTTTCTTTGTCTCGTTGACCTAACGTCTGATCTAGTTTCTTGGCCTCGCCTAATACGGTATCTAAGATACTGCGTCCACGGTTGATATTACGCACTTCAGCTGCGACTTCTTTTTCTGTTCCATTGACGAATAACGCCTTGAATAACCGAGCAGGAGAAGTTTCGCCAGGGATCTCAACTCCGCTCGATGTCCAAGAGATCGAGCGACCACTAGTCGATAACGCCAGAAACGGGTATCGGGTTTGAATGCCAATTTTCTGGGCCATTAATTGATCTAAGCTGATCGTATTCTTAAAACCGGCCAAGCCAGGGCGTTGGGCAGCGGTGAGCCACGTGAGTTCGGTCGCGTGCCCGTTGTTGCCTTGTTGATCTGGATGGGCAAGTCCTGAAATCACCGTGAAATCATTGCGATGTGCTTCGAGCATCTTTAAGTAGGGCGTCAACTCGTAGTCACGGCCCGTCTTTTCAGGAAACAAATGCGGGGTGTGAAACCCGAGCGTACCGCACATGGCCACAAATCGTTTGGGCGATTGGTCAGCCGAGTTTCCAGCGGCTTGCAACTTCGTACCAAATACCGGTGTCATCGCATCCAAGACAGGCAAACTAATCGCTGCGGCACCTGCTCCTCGCAAAAAGTGCCGACGACTCAATGTGTTGCGATTGGCGATATGTGGGGCTTTCATGATGGCCACTTTCTTAGCTTGAAATTGCAGCGGGGAATGCGATTACTTGGTCCTGAAAATTTCACTCTTCACGATCAAGTGAAGTAAGTCATGCACACGATGTTGATTGCTGGCCGATTGTTTTACAATTTGATCAATGATGGCTCGATCAGAGAAGCCCATTTCGCGGCCTGTGGCAAAGGTCAGTAACTTGATTGCAAATGCCTTGGCCAATACGTCATCTTGTTCGGCCAGTTGGTCACGGAATTCATTAAAATTATTGAATTTGGAACCATCTTGCAGTTCTCCAGTCGAATCGACATCGAGCCCTAGTTTATAGCGAACCTTGTTGCCATGCACTACACGAGTTACTCGTTCGCCATCGCCCATGGTGCGAAATCGCTCGCGATACGTTCCGACCGGATCGAAGCACTCCAGTGCGAAACCGGGCGGGTCGATCACCTGATGGCAACTATTACAGGTAGATACTTCACGATGTTTATCGAGTATTTCTCGTAATGTTTCCGCACCACGAATATCTGGTTCGACTCCTGGAACACCCGGCGGAGGCGGCTGTGGAGTTTGCCCAAGAATACGGTCCATGACCCAAACACCGCGAACCACTGGCGAGGTATTCGTGCCATTGGCCGAAACTTTCAGTATACTTGCCTGACTCAGAAATCCGCCGCGAATGCTGTCATCGGCCAGTTGCACCTTGCGAATCTCGGGGCCTTGCACGTCATCAATTTCGTAAAGTTCTGCCATTCGATTATTCAGCATCGCAAAGTCTGACTTGACAAGATTTGTGACACTTAAGTTTTCATCCAAGAGATTTCGGAAGAAGGATCGAGTCTCTTCAAGCATCGAGAACTTGAGAAACGGGTCGTACTCTGGGAATAGCAAACGATCAGGACTCGTGAAGTCAATGTTTTCTAGATCAAGCCAGGCGTCAGTAAAGTCACGCACAAATCTGGCCGAATGGGGATGCTTTAAAAGACGTTCGGTTTGTTCAAGTAATACCAGAGGGTCTTCTGCCAGACGTCCAGACTTAGCTACCAAGAGCAACTCAGCATCTGGTGCCGTGCGTGTGATGAAATACGACAGCCTTGCCGCTAACGCATAATCGTCTAGCGGGCCTGATTTTTCTTGCAGATAGAGAAACTTGGGGGAGCAAAACACCGCTGCGATTGCCGTTTTGAGCGATTCTTCAAACGAGGCTCCTTGTTTCATTTCCGAATGAAATAATTCTAGATAGGGCAAAACTTGATCACTAGTAACTGGTCTGCGAAAAGCGTGTGTGGCAACTCTCTCTAGAACTTCTCGGGCTTCAAAATTAATATCTGTCGTGATGATCTCAAACTTGGGCAGATAATATGATTTCAGTTTGTCTCTGGGATTGCGAGGTTCGATCTCCTTGCGATCCACTCCGGTGAAAACCAGTTTGTGCCCACGGCTGGGGAATTCATCGGTCAGCGGACCTTCCACTTCAACATGCAGAATGGCCAAGCCGGGGCCTTGATAGTTTTCGATACCGTTGTTTTTGATTTCGTAGTTGTCCGTGATTCCATACGGTTCGATCTGAATCATATATCGACCTTCGATCCAGGCTTCGAGTTCAATCGTGGTCGGTTTGCCCGGCGGCATTGAGCAATATCCGTAGGTCGGTTTTTCTAATCCACGAGCAAATGTGGTGGACCCTACCGAAAAGGTGATGGGCTTTTCACTTTGGTGAGCATAGCCAGTCACTCGAATTTTATACTTGCCGGCGGTGCGTACATTGGCCTCGCGTAACATGCCGGTGGGATAGCCTAACTTGTTAAAGAAAACGACCGCACCATCATCTCGTTTGAGCCATTTATCTCCGATGAACTTCTCCGCTCCTTGCATGTCTGCGTAACTGGCCCGAATGATTTTGCTTTCAGGCGGAGTTGTTTTTTTGGCAATCGATTTATCTAAAACGAGATCGATGCCCTCCATGTATTTTTGCAATTGCACCATCGAGATACTGAGGGCTGCACCCACATTATCAAATCCATGCGATTTTCCATCTTTGGGTAACATCTCAGCCAGTTTGAGATTGGTACCAAACAGGTCGTTCAATGTATTTTGATATTCATTCCGGTTCAATCGACGCAACACGGTTCCTTTGGATGCTGTGTGCGACTTGGATATCGCTGGCCCTAGTATTTTAGAAAAATCTTCTACGTGGTTCTCGGTCGGCCGATCAACGTCTTCAGGCGGCATTTCGCCTGATTGGACGCGATCATAGATTCTGATCCAGGTTGCCATGGTCTGAGGGTCGGTTAAGTCAGAACTTAACGAGGAAAGATCAAGCTGAGCATCGGCCTCTTCGCCGGTGTGGCAATCAAGACAATGGGCAGCAAAGAAAGGTTTTAACGGTTGATCAAAAGCTTGGAGATTGCTTGCCAATAAAATGGTGAAACCAGTAACAATCCACGTGCCCCATTGTTTAATAGTCAGATTTTTAGCTACAGACATAAGGCACTTGTTCACAAAAGAGAAACCGTAATTTGTGGCAGGAATAATTGGGCAAGAAGAAGCGACTGCTTCTCTCATACTAATATAACAGAAAGAGCTAAGAAATTAAACTTCTTTATCAAACCTCTTATTTCAACACTTCTCAGCGAACTCCACCACTTTTGCCGCTAATCAATGCTATTGCCGTACTTGTAAGCATTTCCCCAAGCTCATTTTCATTCATCATAAGTTCCTTCAAAAGAAATTCTCACGCCAAGACGCAAAGGCGCCAAGAAAGTTTGAAGCAAAACCTCTTCGCGTCTTCGAGGCTTCGCGTGAGAATCTTTTTTTTGACAAGATGCACATGATTTACAGGATAAGGTTTGAACCCAACCCTCTGTTCTCTCTGTGCCTCTGTGTTTAATTTTTCTTAATTTCCTTCGTGTCTTCGTGCCTTGGTGGTAACCTCTCTTCTTTTGTTTTTGGCGTCTTTGCCGCTACGGCGTAAGACATTTTTTGAAAGAATTAGAACCGACATTATTGTCAAGTATTAAGGTTGAAAGCGGTGGAGTTCACCGAGAAGTGTCCTTGTTTCAACAGCTAGGCCCCTGTTTTCCTATGTGATCCGTGCATAAAATCTAAGTATGAAAATCATCTTATTTGACATCGACGGAACTTTAGTCAACACAGACGCTTCGGGCAAAGACGCCATGGTGGCATCGTTTCTTGCAGTGGCCGGTCTCGAAGCAATTACGCAGCCGATTGAAGTCAGCGGAAAAACCGACCGCGGAATTGCCCATGAACTATTTAGTGTGCATGGGCAAACGATGACCGATGCCAAATGGGACGCTTTTTTGGCTGGCTATTTAGCCGGACTCAAGGCCAATCTTCCTCAGCGAAATGGTCGTGTGCTGGCTGGTATTTCTGAACTCTTGAGTATCTTGGATGAACGCGAAGACGTCACGCTCGGTTTGTTGACCGGCAATGTGGTTCAAGGGGCTAATTTGAAATTAACCCATTTTGAGATCATGCACTATTTTCCCTTTGGCGGATTCGGTGATGAGCATCCCAATCGTGATGATGTGGCCCGGATGGCACACCAAAAGGCCGAACAGCATCTCGGCACTTTCATCGCCGGCAACCAAGTCTATGTAATCGGCGATACGGCCAACGATGTCACCTGTGCCAGGGCCATCGGGGCGTCAGCAATTGCAGTGGCAACCGGCAAGTATTCATCCGAAACATTGGCCGAAAGCAACCCCGATTTGTTGGTTGAAGATTTGTCTGACCCCGTTCCGCTATTGAGTTTGCTTGATAGCTAATTGAATAATCTAGCTCTAGAGAATTTTAAAATAGCGTGTTCTGACTTTTCACGAAATGCGTCCCTTTGTTTTCTGGTTTTTCTCAGTCCCGTTAGGGACGATATCATGTAGCCAGGGAATTCATTCCCTGGAATAGATTTATCCCAATTCAAGAAAGCCCCAGACGGGGCGACATCGGGCCTGTCAAGAATATTTTGACTTCTCATTGCCGATTCGTGGAAGTAGTATTGACACTTCTCGGTGAACTCCACCACTTTCAACCTTCTACCTGACAATAATGTCGTCATCAAAACCCGGATCGAGCTTCCTGCAAAAGATGTCTCACGCCAAGGCGCAAAGGCGCCAAGAAAGGAAAAGAACAAGCTTTTAACACAGAGAGAACAGAGGATTGGGTTTTAGACTTCATCTTGTTGATCATGTTTATCTTGTCAAAAAAAGATTCTCACGCGAAGCCTCGAAGTCGCGAAGAGGATTTGCTTCACACTTTCTTGGCGCCTTTGCGTCTTGGCGTGATTTATTTTTCGTTTGCTTGAGGATTATTTAAGACGCACAAATAATTCACTGTATTCATAGATTTTTAGAGACCGTAGCAAGGGTCACCTGGTGGAGTTCACCGAGAAGTGTCGATTTGTAGAGTAATAATGGATACCGCTCTAACCTCTGATCGACTAACGTCGACCCCGACGTCGTTTTGAATGTGCGTATAAAAGTGGCATGCTTTCTCCAAAACCAACATCGCGGCCACCCAAGTTTTAAAATCGCGCAACTTCAAAAAGTGTTAGCGAGGAGGAAGTGAAAGTCAAACAAGAGGCAGCGCCCATAGACAGGCAGCTGACCATTGGGCAGCCACCCTGCAAGATCTAATACTGTCTCTGCCTGCACTTTCTCCGGTAAGGGCCTTTATTCAGGCATACAACGCTTGATTGTGAATTCTATCACGAGGTTTCTGCGGTGATTGCCTTAAATATTTCTTAACCTTGACCTGGGTATTGTGTCGAAATAGTATTCTAGTAACAGGCAATTCCTGCATTCGCACGTTTCATTTAGAAACGGTGGTTATCTTTTCTCGCGAAAAAGGGGTAGTGTTCGATGCACAATCATCAAAATTCACAAAGCCGAAAACCGGAAGGGGTTCAGCGTTACTTTTCTGGAATCACCGAGTACACTTTTCAGACGCAGCTAGGCATTCCCGATACACGGTTGATTGACTACCTGTCTAAATTGCTCACACGGTTTGTTCGTAGTGAAGTGGTCTTTAAAATTCGTGACCTGACTGGCCGCCCTTTAACCGAAGTGGCCGAGATGCTGATTGAAGCCGAAGCCAGAATGGGCGACGCCAAGCGTGATATTCACCAACACATTGGCGACTTCATTTTGTTTTGGTCAGGTGTCTACCCCGAAGCAATCAAACGGATGCGAGGCGAAGATCGCAAAGATCACTTAATCAATTACTGGGCCGAAGGAAAAAATGCCTATCTTGTGGCAAGTCGTATCCAAGCAGAATACGACGAAGAAGGTGCCGACTTAATGGGCCAACTCAGCACGCAATTTGAATTGTGTGCCTACGGCTTAGGAGAAGTCCGCCGCGAATGGGAACGCCGTGACGATGGAACTCGACTGTTTGTGGCCTAACAAGATCGGCGATTGAATCTGTTTTTGCTTAAATTACAGAGATATTTCATGTTGCAATCGACTATGCTAGAATTTAGCCTTTGCCTGCCAGTTCCAAATCAACTGTCCTGCCCTGCCCTGGAGATTCTTTCGTATGTCATTGGACTCTGTTCGCCGAACTCTATCTTCGCATTTCCATCTGACTCTTACCATTTTTGGGGTAGTTCTGTCGCTGCATAGTGCTTTGCTGGCAGATGACAACTGGCCAGACTATTTAGGCCCTAATCAGAATGGGCATGCGCAGGCCAATAATCTACCGATCTCGTGGAGTGAGACCGAGAATGTCACTTTCAAAACCGAGATTCATGACCGTGGTTGGTCATCTCCGTTGATCTGGGGCAACCAAATCTGGATGACTACTGCAACCGCCGATGGACACAAAATGTATGCGGTTTGCGTGGATAAAAACACCGGCAAGATTCTACACGACATCCATTTGTTTGATGTGGAAGAACCGCAAGAGATTAATTCAGTCAACTCTTATGCTTCGCCGACAGTTGCCATTGAAGCCGGTCATGTTTACGCTTATTTCGGAACGTATGGAATTGCTTGCTTGGATACCAAGTCTGGCAAAGTCTTGTGGCAGCGGCGAGACTTGGTACTTGAGCACATGGAAGGGCCTGGGTCTTCGCCGGTCATTTTTGAAGACCTGTTGATCTTTCATTGCGATGGAACCGATGTGCAATACATTATTGCCCTGAACAAGAAGACAGGAAAAACCGCATGGAAAAATCAGCGATCTTTTCCACATTATGAAGACTTGATTCCACCGCTACGAAAAGCCTATTCTACACCCGTTTTTGCAAAGATTGATGGCAACACCCAATTGATCAGTACGGGAGCCCAAGCCGCGTATGGATACGAACCGCAAACCGGTAAAGAGTTATGGCGTGTCGACTTTAAAAAAGCCTGGTCTGTTGGAGGGCGACCAACTGTTGGCGGCGGATTAGTTTACTTGGCCACCGGATATGGCGGCAAGAGCTTACTGGCGATTGACCCCACCGGTCGTGGCGTGATTACCGACACGCATGTGAAATGGTCGATTGATCGAAATGTGCCGAATCGCTCGACTCCGCTCTACCATGAAGGTTTAATCTACATGGTTTCAGACAAGACTTTTGCTACCTGTTTAGATGCCAAAACTGGTGAGCAGATTTGGATAGAACGCTTGGGCCGCGAGTTCGACGCATCGCCACTATTTGCCGATGGCCGGATCTATTTCTTTGATCGCGATGGAGAAACCACCGTGATTGAGCCGGGGCGTAAATTTAAAGTGCTGGCCAAAAACCAGTTAGACAACGGCCTAATGGGCTCGGCCGCGGTTTCAGATAACGCTCTGTTTTTAAGAACCGAAACGCACTTGTATCGGATTGAGAAGTAGATGTAGGGTGGCTCTGTTTTTGCTGGGTGCCATGCTTTTGCCGTTAGGCATAAGCATGCGTTGGACTCTCTTTCTCGAAACTTTAAGTTTACTCAATCAAACGATCTAATTCGTCCCAATTATTGAATTGCTCTCAACCCAAACATGTCCACGCGAGAACGCGAGGGCATGTCACCAAGTTTCGTTGACTCTTCTGTTTTATTACCATGAAGAACACAAAACTCACGAACGATTGCGTGGCAGCACATATTAAATACTTAACACAGAGGTCGCAGAGTACACGGAGAAGATTCTTGAAATAAAAGCTCTGCGTACTCCGTGCTCTCTGTGTTTAATTTCTTTCTATTTGCTTAGCTATTCTGAGAGATCGAAAACATGCTTACGCCTAACCGGCGAAAAGCATGGCACCCTGGCTATTTCTTTTTGGTTGGCTTTTTCTTCACCGTTTTTTTCTTAACAACCTTCTTTTTCACAGCCTTTTTCTTGGCCGTCTTCTTTTTAGTAGCTTTCTGTTGCATCGCTTTTTTATGAAGCTTATTTTCTAACGCGTAATGGTCGTCGGCTGATTGGTAAATTGTATCTTGAGTTGTTATTTTAAAGGCTGATCCATTATCTGTCTCTGACCAAAATAAATAAACAGTTTCATTTGAAGTTAAAAACTCCTTTGTGACTGGAGATTTTATTATAGGAAACTGGTTCAAGAAAGACATTGGTTCGTCATCAAGTGTAGGCCAAACTGCGTCTCTTGGTTTCCAGTTTGGGACAGAATTTACTGATAGAGAATTAATTTGTGCTTTTGACATCTCTGAAACAAATAATTCATCATCTGATTCGTAATTAATTGAATAAGTAACCGTGTCAGTTTGCTGTAGGTGATGAGTGCGACTGCTTGATGAATTTAGCTCCAATACAACAAAATCGACAAAATGATTATTCGGAGCTTGAGGGACATTGCACTTGCATCGATTGTAGTTGAAGCGAATGCCATACACTAATGCTTCACTTCCATTAGGGCATGATACTTGACCAATAAAAACGAGTGGTGGATTGTAGTCTAAATCCCAAATGAACTTTTCATTATCCCATTCTAATCGAGGGCTCACTTTATCTGGAGTTGAGGGAGCAAAGTTCTTCCAATCTGGAGGATAAGACATGTTTAATATTTCAGTCATGAAACCTATCCGATCTAATTAAAATACTTTTAATACTTTAAGCCAGGACGCCCGGTTAAGAAACATGCTTACGCCTAACCGGCGAAAAGCATGGCACCCAAGTTTCAATCCCTCCCGTTTAAGACACCAATCCTTTAGTAACCATCATAAACACATCTTCCAGCGATGGTTCTTTTTCTGCATAGCTTCGCATGCAGACATCGTTGGCGACTAGTTTGTTGAGCAAGCCAGAAACTCCATCATCGTCGGTTTTCAGTTCACAGGTTACATAATTATTGTGATCGATTTCTACATCGACACAGTCTGGTGAACTGCGAATGATCGAGAGACCAGCTTCCATGTTTTTGGTGAATTTAATTTCGATGATGCGGTTGGTTCGGATTCGGCGATAGACGTCTTCAATGGTGCCGCTCATCAATAACTGGCCACGCTCGATGATGCCGATGGATGTACAGCAGTCGGCCAGTTCGGTCAGAATGTGGCTCGAAATCAAAATGGTCTTGCCCATTTTGCGAAGTTCTTTCAGTAACGCCTTCACTTCTAGGCGAGCCCGAGGGTCGAGCCCCGATGCTGGTTCATCGAGAATCAGCACTGGCGGGTCATGCACCAAGGTTTTCGCCAAGCAAAGCCGCTGCTTCATTCCGCGTGATAATCCATTGACGAAATCATTGCGTTTATGGGTTAGGTCCAGCAGTTCCAATACATCAGTAATCACCGCTTTGCGTTTGCTATGTGGTATTTTGTAGGCCACTGCAAAGAAGTCGAGGAATTCCCAGACCTTCATGCCATCGTACACGCCGAAGTTATCAGGCATGTAGCCAACGCTATGCCGCACGCCCATCGGGTCGTTGGTAACCGAGTAGCCGTTGACGGTGCCTTCGCCTCGGGTCGCTTTTAACAGCGTTGCCAAAAAGCGGATGCTGGTGCTTTTGCCCGCTCCGTTGGGCCCGATGAACCCAAAGACTTCACCCGCTTCAATTTTCAGATTTAAACACTCGACTGCGGTGAAATCGCCGTAGTCTTTGCCGAAGTTTGTTAGTTCAATCATCTGTTTGCTATTATCGATTCAATCAAGTGAAAGGGGCGGTGTTGTGATAGATCGTGGTTATAGTTTTTCTATTGCTTCAAGTAGATCTTGACCGTGTTTTTCAGGTTCAATGCCGTCAACGCGTCGTGTATTTGTGTCACTTTTGGGGTCTGGAGGGTTGCTATGCTGTAAGTGCCCAACCACTAAGGTGCGTAGCGTGCTTTGCGAGGCTTCTGGTCTGATTTCCAACCCTTTGACATCTTGGTCAGTCCAGCCGACTAGACGTACATCGCCCGCTTTGAGTTGGCGTACATCTTTCGCCACGTTCAGCAAATGTCGTAAGCTGACATCGGCCTCTTCCAAGTTGGGTGAAAACACGGTCGATTGATTCCACTGGTCAAACAGCGTCCAGAGATCCTTGGGTTTCGAAAATGTGACTTCTAACTCATCGCCCGGTTCTAAGTTGCCAATCCAGGCAACTTCAATTTCTCCAGTCTCGCGTTCCCCTACCCTGCGGATGATACCCACGTCTTGTATCGGAAGCTCGCCTCCGTAAATCAACTTGGTCGTTCCATCCTCGGCTGTCTCCCATTGGAAAATGGCGTCAGAAGCGAATGGCAGCATGTATTCACTATGGACCATGCCGGTTGAGTTGGATGCAACTTGAAAACCAGAAAGCGACACATTGGAACCTTCTTGCTGGAAGTGAACCGTGGTGCTACCCGCTGAAAATCGTCCATGTTGCGAGCTAATTTGGTTTCTGCCACGGGCCAGCGGTAATGCTAGGGCCGTAGGTTCATCAAATTTCAATTCGTAACCGGTTGATAGGGACGAGTAGAGCGAAGTGAAGCGGGAAATATGAGCCCGGTGATAACCTTCTTGGACTTCCATAATTCCAATCTCGGTTCGGCTTCTGGCAAAACCAATGTCAAGTTCGGCCAGTTTGATCACTGACAATGCTCCGAAAATTGCAATCACCGGGGCCGCAATCCAGGCCCATTCAACGCGACCAATCATCCAAAAGAAGAACCAGTTGACCGGCACCAGAATGAGCAAGTAAACGGCCGTGGTGCGTAGAATAAACGCACTATCAGGTATTGCAATGCCAGAGGCATCTTGCAAACATTGACGTGCGGCAACAGCGGCCCCGCTGTAGTCATTCCAGCCAGCCACGCCTGATTCATCATCAGAGATAAACCCTCCGAGAGGGTCTGCTTTCGAGAGATCAATTTTTCTCGGGAGTGCGACCTTTTTCTCATCAACCACTACTATGTCAGCATTAATTTCATCGGCTTCAGTCAATGGATCAGGTTCAGGCCTGGGCTCAGTGGCAATACCCAACTCATTTCGCAGCACTTGATCTTCTTTGATGTATCTTGGCAACTGGTCGCCTAGGTCTCGGCTGATGTATCGTAAGTTAGAGACCAGTCGCGCGT